>JAIVWI010000007.1:2636-35345 GCA_048636595.1 Oceanospirillum sp.
TGCGTGAGTTCTGCGCCAATCCGCAGTTCGGGCTGGGTTCTCAACTCGATTAAGGTTTTTCAATATGAGCATCACCTTACCAGGGCCAAGTGACCCCCCAACCGTTGAATGGCAAAGTCTCAGGACAATTTGTCCGTTACTCGCCTCCCTGGATGACCTTGAACTGCAAGCCCTGACCGAAGCATCACCCCTTATTCGGGTGACTGCTGGCGACCTGGTCATCAGCAAGGGGGAGGAAGCCAAAACCGCCTTCATCATCCTGGAAGGACGCCTCGCCGCACTGGTGACGCGGGTCTGGGGCGAGGATCGCATCCTGAACGAGATCGGGACTGGTGGCCTGGTAGGCGAAATCGAACTCCTCAACGGTGACCATCGCATGATCGATATGCGCGCCCTGGAAGATTCACTGCTGCTTGTGTTGAGCCGGGAGATTTTTGAGGGCCTGATGGAGAGCCACCCGGAGGTTTGGCAACAGATCTCCGGTCTTGCGCGCAGAAACACCTGCCGGCTCCTGCTTTCCCGTCAGCTCAATCAGTTGCTTGGCGGTGGTATGGAAAAAATCACCGATCCCATGCTTCGGCTGAAAGCTGAACAGAATTGGTTGAACTTCGAGGATGAGATTCTGCAGGACCTTGAAAAGCATGTCGATTGGGTGACTCTGGACCGTGGTCAGGTCCTGTTTCGTCAAGGCGAGCAGGCGGACAGCGCCTACGTTCTGGTCTCCGGCAGAATTCAGGTCAGCATCAGTGACGAGAATGGTGTGTCGCGAGTGGTTGGGCAAACGAACAAGGGTGAAATCGCCGGAGAAATCGCATTAATCACGGAGAAGGATCGAACGGCCACACTGACTGCGTTGCGCGATTGCGAATTGTTCCGTCTGCCACGGGAACTTTTCACCCAGGTAAGCGAACGATACCCACAGATTATGCTGAGCATTTACCAGACCATTCTCAACCGGTTCAGCAGCAATGTTTCTGGCAGCGCCTTTCATACACGGAGTCCGAACATCGCCATCCTGTCGGCTTCGCCAGAATTCCCGCTAAGTGACTTCATGCTTAAATTGACGGCGGCGATGGCTAATTATGGGCGGGTCGAGCACCTGAGCAATGAATCAGTGGCTGAGTCACTCGGCCGGCCCGGTATTGCGCAAAGCAAGCGGGAAGATCCGGCCAATGTGCGGCTGGTGCAATGGCTGAACGGGCGCGAGGCGCACTACGATCACGTTTTGTACCAGGGGGATCAATACTGGTCGGCGTGGAGCGAGCGCTGTCTGCGGCAGGCCGACCGCTTGTTGATCGTAGCCGATGCCCGGGAAAAAAACGATGCGCGACGTTTAATGTGCAGATTGTCCGGCTTTGGACATCTGCCGCAACTGGTGCTTGTGCATCCTGAGGATACGGACCGGCCGAGAAATACGGCCCGGTGGGTTGCTGCTTACGGAACCGACTCGGTTTTTCACCTGCGACGTAATCACGAGCGCGACCTTGCGCGTCTGGCGCGCATTCTGTCCGGCCGGGCGCTGGGCCTGGTGTTGGGTGGCGGTGGTGCACGGGGTTTTGCGCACCTGGGTGTGCTGCGTGCGCTGGAGGAACTGGGCATCGAGGTGGATATGATTGGTGGCACCAGCATCGGTGCACCACTGGCAGGCTGGGTGGCGCAGGGCATGAATGCTGACGAATGCCTGGCTACCGCCAAAGCATTCAATTCTTTCATAGACCCCACCTTACCGGCCACGGCAATGCTGTCGGGCCGGCGAATCTCCCGGGTAATCAATGAGGAAACTGCTGCCTGGGATATCGAAGATTACTGGTTGCCATTCTTCTGCGTGTCAACCAGCCTGACAACCGGCAAGACAAAGATTCACAGGCGAGGCAACTCGGCCCGGGCGATCCGGTCCAGTGTCTCAATTCCTGGCGTGCTCCCCCCGGTTCCCGAGAAGAATGAACTGTTGGTTGATGGCGGAGTACTGAACAACCTGCCAATCGACATCATGCGTGAGATAAATCAGTTTGGAACTGTCATTGCCATCGACGTGGTGCCGGAGCGCGGCCTGACAGCCGAGGGTGATTATGGACTCAGCGTTTCCGGTTGGCGCGAAGCTTTGAGCCGGTTCAATCCATGGCGCCGTTCCGTTCGCTCACCGAATATTGCCAATATCATTATGCAGTCGATGATGGTGGGGTCTGATTTCTTTCGAGAAGGCTTACTGGAGCAGGGCCTGGCAGATATTTATCTGAAGATTGATGTAGAAGGGATCGGCATGTTGCAATTCGAAGCAGTTCAGGCGGCCGCCGATATCGGTTATGAAGCATCCATTGGCCCGCTCCAGGAGTGGCAGACTTCAGGGTTAGATTAAAGATTAACAATTCCGATGCATGAAAGGCATTTATGCCGATATAATGCCATTTCGTTTCTCTAAAACCTCGCCGGGAAAATAAACGATGACAGAACGCGAAATCATGGAATATGACGTCATCATCGTCGGCGCCGGACCCGCCGGACTGTCCTGCGCCATCCGGCTAAAACAGCTCAAACCGGACCTGATGGTCGCCGTGATCGAGAAAGGCGCAGAAGTCGGCGCCCATATCCTGTCCGGCGCGGTAATCGAGCCGGAACCGCTGGACCGCTTATTGCCCGGCTGGCGTGAAAACCCACCACCACTGTGTATCCCCGTTGAAAAAGACGAGCTCTGGTTGCTCCGGCAAAAAGGCAAAATAAGGCTGCCCACGCCGCCCCAGCAGAATAACCACGGCAATTTCATCGTCTCGCTGGGTTCAATGTGCGCCTGGATGGCGGAGAAAGCTGAAGCGCTGGAAGTGGATATTTTTCCAGGCTACGCGGCTTCTGAAATCCGCTTTACCGATGACGGTGCAGTGGGTGGTGTCATTATCGGCGATATGGGTGTAGACATCGAAGGGAACGAGAAAGACACCTACATGCAGGGCATCGAAATTCATGCGCCCTTGACGATCCTGTCGGAAGGCTGCCGAGGCCACCTGAGCAAACAGCTGATCCGGAAATTCGAACTGGACAAGGACTGTGACCCTCAAACCTACGGCATCGGCATGAAGGAACTGTGGAAAGTGCAGCCCGGCAAATCAAAGCCGGGCCTGGTCCAGCACACCGCCGGCTGGCCGCTGGATTCAAAAACCTACGGTGGCAGTTTCATCTATCACCTTGACAAGGACCGCATCGCGATCGGCTTTGTCACCGGCCTGGACTACCAGGACCCGGAATTCATGCCTTTCGAAGCTTTTCAGCAAATGAAGCATCACCCGATGGTGCATGAACTGCTCGAAGGCGGTGAAATTCTCTCATCGGGTGCGCGCGCCATCGCGGAGGGCGGTTACCAGTCCCTGCCCAAAACGGAAATGCCGGGCGCCCTGCTGATTGGTGATGCGGCCGGAATGCTCAACGTACCCAAGGTCAAAGGCACCCATCAGGCGATGCTTTGCGGCATGCTGGCTGCGGAACACTTCAGCGAAACCGCGTCTGCGGAAGGCTTTGACGCGAAATTACGCAATTCGGAAATCGTAAAAGAACTGTACAAGGTCAGGAACATCCGGCCCGCTTTTTACAAGGGATTCTGGCGCGGCTTTATCCGCGCTGCGATCGAGACCGTCACGATGGGCAAGCTGCCGACCACCTTGTCCATTCACGCTGATGATTCCACGCTGAAGAAATTGGATGGTTACACTTCCCCTGACCGCAAGTGGGTAGTCCGGGACCTGCCGCCCCGCGACCGCCTGGCTTCGGTTTATTTCGCCGCAACCGAACACGACGAAGACCAGCCGGTGCACCTTCAGATTCTGGAGCCCGATATCTGCACCACGCGGTGCGTGGAAGAATATGACAATCCCTGCACACGATTCTGCCCGGCCAATGTCTATGAAATGGTTGAAGACGGCGGCATGCGCTTGCAAATCAACTCGGGCAATTGTGTGCACTGCAAGACCTGTGACATCAAGGATCCGTACCAGATCATCAACTGGGTCACGCCGGAAGGCGCTTGTGGCCCAAATTATCAAAACATGTAAGGAGTATTAAAAGCCGATGAAAATACTGGTTGGCATCAAGCGCGTTGTGGATTACAACGTCCGTGTACGCGTCCTC
The DNA here is from genome assembly GCA_048636595.1 of Oceanospirillum sp. Lineage (GTDB taxonomy): Bacteria > Pseudomonadota > Gammaproteobacteria > Xanthomonadales > SZUA-36 > JAJRRA01. Next base: position 6,750 of record JAIVWI010000007.1, read on the forward strand.
TCCGACGGCAGCGGTGTTGACACCGATGGCGTCAAAATGAGCGTAAACCCTTTCGATGAAATCGCGCTTGAAGAAGCGCTGCGAATCAGGGACGCAGGAAACGCGGAAGAAGTAATCGTTGTTTCGGCTGGCGGTAATGAATGCCAGCAGCAGTTGCGTACCGGGCTGGCCATGGGTGCAGACCGGGCGATCCAGATCCAGATATCCGAAGGGCTGCAGCCGCTGAGCACCGCGCGGGCTTTCCTGAAAATCATCGAGCGCGAAGACCCCGGCCTGGTGATCCTGGGCAAACAGGCCATTGACGATGACAACAACCAGACCGCTCAAATGCTGTCCGCATTGTGGGACCGCCCGCAGGCGACTTCCGCTTCAAAACTCGAATTAAATGGATCTTCAGCCACGGTTACCCGTGAAGTCGATGCAGGACTGGAAACCATTGAAATTGATCTGCCTGCTGTTATCTCGGTGGACCTGCGCTTGAACGAGCCTCGGTTCGTCAAGCTGCCGGACATCATGAAGGCCAAGCGCAAACCACTGGACGTGTTATCCCTGGAAGAACTCGGCGTCGCCGTTGAAGGCAACCTCGAGATCGGACACTATGCGCCGCCGCCACAGCGCGAGAAAGGCATCATGGTGGAAGACGCCGCCCAGTTGGTGGAAGAACTGAAAAACAGGGGTTTGATATGAGCAGAATATTGATCATCGCAGAACATGACGGCCAGTCACTGAATTTCAGCACGGCCAAATGCGTCACCTGCGCCCAGGCCATCGGCGGGGACATCGATATCGCCGTGATCGGCAGTGGCATCGAGTCAATCGCTGCAGAAGCAGCCTCACTGGAATCCGTTGCCAGGGTGATCGCGGTTGATGCCGGACACCTGTCGGCGCCGATTGCCGCCAACTGGGCAAACGAAGCCCTGGCCATCGCCGATGGATACAGTCACCTGCTTGGGCCTTCAACGACCCTGGGGAAAGACCTGATGCCGCGTATCGCCGCCCTGTTGGGTGTGAACCAGGTCAGTGACATCATGGCGGTGAATGCTCCCACTTCGTTCAAGCGCCCCATTTATGCCGGCAACGCCATCATTGATGTCGAGGCTCCGGCTGGCGCCACGGTGGTCGCAACCGTGCGGATCGCCAGTTGGTCAGCAGCCGCCACAACGGGAAGTGGGTCGGTTGAGGTGCGTGGGGCCAGCAGCGACGCGGTTACGCACACACGTTATATCGGCCTGGAATCCGGTGGCGGAGAACGCCCCGATCTGCAGAGCGCGCAACGGGTAATTTCCGGCGGCCGCGGGGTGGGCAGTGAAGAAAACTTCAATCTGATCTACAGCCTGGCCGACAAGCTGGGCGCCGGTGTCGGCGCCTCGCGGGCCGCGGTTGATGCGGGTTATGTACCCAATGACATGCAGGTCGGGCAGACCGGCAAGATTATTTCCCCGGACCTGTACATGGCCTTCGGTATTTCAGGAGCAATTCAGCATGTGACCGGGATCAAGGACGCCGGCACCATCGTGGCCGTCAACAAGGACTCCGAATCACCCATTTTCGAGATTTCGGATATCGGGCTGGTGGGCGACCTGTTCAATGTCATTCCCGAACTGGAAAAACTGCTGAGCTGAACAGGCTATGAGTGATCCCATCTGGTCCCCGGGGCCTGCACGCCGTCAGACGGCGAATATTCGCCGTTTCATGGACCAGGCGCGCAAGGAACTGGATCCGGAAATAGGCGAATACCGCGACCTGCACCGTTATTCGATTGAACACCCGGCCGAATTCTGGCGGAAGGTATGGGAGTTTTGCGAAGTTGTGGGGTACCCGGGCGAGACCATCGTCACTGACCTCGATAAAATGCCGGGCGCGAGGTGGTTTCCGGCTGCACGCCTGAATTTTGCAGAAAACCTTCTGCGTTATCGTGACGACCAGACCGCCATCGTGTTCAAGTCTGAAGCAGGCGGGACGGCAGAAATCTCCTACCGGGAGTTATACCAGGCCGTAGCCAAAACAGCTGCCGCACTGAAAGCCCAGGGTGTCAAAACCGGTGACCGCGTCGCCGGCTACATGCCCAACCTGCCGGAAACCGTGATTGCGATGCTGGCGGCGACCAGCATCGGCGCCATCTGGTCCTCCTGTTCACCTGATTTTGGTATCGCCGGGGTTGTCGACCGCCTGGGCCAGATTCAACCGAGGGTACTATTTTGCGCCGCTGCTTACAGCTACAACGGCAAGACCTTTGATTGCCTGGACAAGGTACGGAGCATCATCAAGGCAATACCATCGATCGAGAAAACGGTGGTTGTGCCTTACATGAATCCGCAGGCGAAACTGAAGAAGATCAAAGACGCGGTATGGATGGATGATTTCATTGATAACGACGCGTCAGAGATTGAGTTCGTACGCCTGCCCTTCGACCACCCCGTTTATATCCTGTTCTCGTCCGGCACCACCGGTGTACCTAAATGCATCACGCACGGTGCGGGGGGCACACTGCTTCAGCACCTCAAGGAACTGGTCCTGCACAGCAACCTGAGGCGCTCCGACCGCATTTGTTACTTCACCACCTGTGGCTGGATGATGTGGAACTGGCTGGTGAGCAGCCTGGCGGTCGGCGCAACCATGATTTTATACGAAGGTTCACCCTTTTATCCGTCCGCTGCAGCGATGTTCAATCTGATCGACGAATTTGGAGTTACCGTATTCGGCACCGGGGCGAAATCTATTTCAGCCTGGGAAAAAGCGGGTCTCAAACCGCGTGAATCCCACCAGCTCAATACGCTGGTTACGATACTTTCAACCGGTTCACCCCTGTCTCCGGAAAGTTTTGAATACGTGTACCGGGAAATCAAACCCAACCTCTGCCTGTCTTCAATATCCGGCGGTACCGACATCGTTTCCTGTTTTGCTCTGGGCTGTCCCATTATTCCCGTTTACCGTGGCGAACTTCAGTGTGCCGGGCTCGGCATGGCGGTAGAGATACGGCGTGAAGACGGCAGCGTGGCGGACACCGATGAAACCGGTGAACTCTGCTGTACACTGCCTTTTCCCGCCATGCCGATCTATTTCTGGGGGGATGAAGACGGCAGCAAATACAAGGCTGCCTATTTTGAGAAATACCCGGGCGTCTGGGCACAGGGGGATTTCGCCAGGAAAACAGGGCACGATGGATACGTGATCCATGGCCGTTCCGACGCCACCCTGAACCCGGGCGGTGTGCGCATTGGCACCGCGGAAATATACCGCCAGGTAGAAAAACTGGATGAAGTACTGGAAAGCATTTGCGTGGGGCAGGATTGGGAAGACGATGTCCGCGTGGTGCTGTTCGTCAATCTGCGCGAGGGTATCGAGCTTAACGATGATCTGCAGGACCGGATCAGGAAAACCATAAGGCAGAACACCACCCCCCGCCACGTGCCGGCCCGTATCGTACAAGTGACGGATATTCCCAGGACCATCAGTGGCAAGATCGTGGAACTCGCCGTGCGCAACGTGATCCACGGCCGGCCCGTGACCAATGCAGACGCACTGGCAAACCCAAAGGCGCTTGATCTGTACCAGCATTTGCCTGAACTCGAGACCTGAAGTGAGAAAAGGCAAGATGTGGACTGGTTTGCACGTTACATACCAAACGGAAGCGGCCTGCCATTGGCTGGAGACCGGCGATGATGTGCTGGCAGTTTTCGAGTTTGGACGCTCTCCCCTTGAGTCAAATAACGCACGGCATGTGCCTGTGGCTCTGCGGCAACTGGGTGGACCTCCCCAGGTTGAAGTCTGGCGCTGCCAGGGCCCGATCAAGAGTGGAACCTGGGATCTGCTGAAATTTGCCCAGGGAGAACAACTGACCATGGGCCATATCGCCCTCGACCTGCGCATCCACGGGGACATGCGGACAGCCAGCCGTAAAGCCTACGATATTCTGCAATCTTATCTGCAACAGTCACCCCACCAATGGCCACTGAAAATCTGGAACTATATCCCGGGAATCAACCAGGGAACGGGGGACGAGGAACATTACCGCCAATTCTGTCTCGGCCGGGCGGATTCCGTATTGATCGCCCCCGGAGATCATCCGCCCCTGCCTGCAGCGACGGCCATTGGCGCGCCACTTGATGAGCCGGCTCTGCAAATCTATTTCCTGGCTGCCGCCCTGCCCGGACTGGATGTGGAAAACCCGCGTCAAGTCAGCGCCTGGCGATACCCGCGCCAGTACGGTCCCAGGAGCCCCCTGTTTTCCCGCGGTACGATTTTCCGGCTTAACGGCTCCCGTCAATTCCTGATTTCAGGCACGGCCAGCGTGATTGGTCACCAGACCCACCACGAAAACCAGGTCGCCAGCCAGTTAAGCGAATCCTTGCGCAATGTTAATAGCCTGTTGGAAGAAGGCCACCGGCAGATGGGCGGTTCCCACGCCCGCCTGGACCGCAATGGAATCCTGAAGGTGTACATTCGCCATCCGGAAGACCTGGAACCGGTCCGCCAGGCCCTGGAAAGTGAAGCGCCTGCAGAAACCCCCAGGATCTACCTGCAAGGAGATATCTGCCGCAGCAACCTGTTAACCGAAATCGACGGCATGGTCTACTGCAGCTCGACTTGATCTGACCCCGGCTCTGGGAGATCGTGACTTCTGTCACTGGTGTGTTATTGGTGAAATCCCCAATTATTGAATAAGATGATCAGAGGAGGAGAAGCGTATGAGCATGTGGACAGCTATTGCCTTGATTGCCATTGTGAGCATCGCCGCCAGCGCATGGCGGAAAAAGGAGTCTCGCGAAGACAGTAAACAGGTCCAGGAACTCAATGACCGTGTTGATGCACTGGAGCGGGACCTGGGAGAACGGATCGAAACGCTGGAACGAATCGTTACCGACAGCAAGGAAAACCTGAAGCGGCAATTCGATCACCTGGACAAAACGGGTTAGCGCCTATATCTGACCCAGCTCGAAAGCTTTGAGGACGGCGCGTGTGCGGTCGCGTACACCCATCTTTGAAAGGATATTGGATACATGGTTCTTGACCGTGCCCTCGGCCACGCCCAGTGAATTGGCAATTTCCTTGTTGCTGTAGCCGCCCGCCATCAGGCGCAGAATTTCTGTCTCACGTTCGGTCAGCGGGTCCGGTTGTTCCAGGCTGTAGAAATCAGTCTGCAGATTCTCCAGCCCCTTCAACAGCCTTTGGGTGACGGCGGGTTTTACCACGGTACCCCCCTCCGCGACGGTTTTGACGGCATTGACGAGCTCGGCGAGAGAAACGTCTTTGAGCAGGTAACCTTTGGCGCCTGCCTTGATGCCTGCAAGCACCAATTCATGGTCGTCAAAGGTGGTCAGTATGATGGTAGGCGGCAGTTTATCCGCCTTCGAAAGTTCCTTGAGCACATCGAGGCCCGACAGTCCCGGCATGCGCATGTCCAGCAGCACAACATCCGGCTGGTTTTCCGGAATGGTTCTGATGGCCTCGGCGCCATCTACAGCTTCAGCAATAACTTCAATTTCTTCCGATAACTCCAGCAGGCTGCGAACACCCTTGCGCACCAGGTTCTGGTCATCGACCAGCATTACTTTGATCATGTCTTAGGGCCTCTCAACACTTGCCTCCATGGGTACCCAGGCGCGCAGGGCAAAGCCTGCTCCCGGACTCGTCTCTATCCTGAGTTCACCGCCAAGCTGCTTCAAACGCTCGGCCATTCCTTTCAAACCGTTGCCGGCCTCAACCGCATCCACACCGCGCCCGTCATCACGGGCGATCATGGCGACACCATTCTCATCCGGAACCAGGCTGATCCACAGGTTCCTGGCCCGGGCATGGCGCACACTGTTGGTAATCATCTCCTGGGCGCAGCGCAACAGGACCTGGGCACGCAGGGGATCGGTCATAGACAGTTCCATGGGCAGATCAAGGTGGATACGGGGTTCAGGGACGCCTTCCACCAGTGTGCGCAGCGCTGAGGCCAGTTCAACCTTGTCATCGTCACGCATGTCGCTCACCACTTCCCGGACATCCACCAGCAATAACTTTGCGAGGGAATGGGCCTGTTGCACATGCTCCAGCCCCTTCCCTTCGACCAGGTGGGTGGCGACTTCCAGGTTAAGCGTCAATGCCGTCAAGTGATGGCCCACGAGATCATGCAGTTCCCGTGCGATGCGAACCCGTTCCGCGATCCGTGTATTTTCCGCCAGCAAGGCCTGCGTGGCTCTTAATTCCGAGTTTACTTTGCGCAGTTCATCACGCGCCGCGTTCTGGCGCAAAGCAACCACGCCGCTCATGAATGCAAACAGGGAGATACCAAGAAACAGGCCGCCCGTCAATGCCGCAAATTTGAAAGCAATATCAGGAATGTTGCTGAGTACGGCCACCAGCAGCACATTTTGTCCGACCAGCCAAATCATCGCTGGCGCCGGCGCCAGCATCCAAGGCAAAAGCCCGGCTACAATCAACAGAAGAATACCACCCAGGGCCGTCTCAGCCATCATGCTTATGCCCAGGGCGCAAGCAGTGAGCAACGAAACTGTAAGGAGGCGATACGGGAGCGTGGACCTGACGGGCAGCACCCTGACCTGGTTCCAGTAAATCAAGCCAAAACCCAGGTACATTACCCACCAGGCTGCATACTGAATGGACGGTAGCGGCTCATCGTGCCAGTAGCGCGTCAGGAACAAGGGAATCGAAGCACACAGCCAGGTAAACAGCCCCGCATAGCGCAATAACTCAATCGGTTGGTGTTTGCTTTCAGACGATCCCATATTTCCGTGCACTGTGAACAAGGTCTCACATTATAGATACGGTCTAGTTTAACCTACTGTAAGAGGTCGCTTGCGGCCGAATTTTGAATGTTTTATTTTGCATACGATTTAAACAGAGCCCTTCGGCCGCAAGCGACCTCTTACAATTGCGCACAGGACGCATTCCCGCATAAAGGACCTTTAACTTATTTATGACGAGCGAAACAACAAACCACGTCACTCGATTCTCGGACAGCGACAGATACTCGCTGGCCCTGCTGTTGGATCGTTATGGACTGGTCCCCGAGTTGGTGGGTTCAAACATGGAAATCCATGGTTCATACTGGGGGGGCGAGGAAGCGGGGTTGGTGGGAAACAAACTCGTGCTGCGTAAAGACACCCCGGTGCATTCCGCGCTGCATGAGGCCTGTCACTACATTTGCATGGACGAAAAGAGGCGCGCGGGCCTGGACACCGATGCAGGCGGTGATTATGACGAAGAAAATGCCGTCTGCTATCTTCAGATCTTACTGGCCGATGAACTGCCGGGGTTTGGCCGGGAACAAATGCTCAGCGACATGGATGCCTGGGGCTATACATTCAGGCTGGGTTCCGCCCGGGCGTGGTTCGCAGAGGACGCAGGGGACGCACGGGCCTGGTTGCTTTCAGCAGGTATAATTTCCACCTCCGGCAAACCGACTTTCAAAATCAGGGGAAAAGGCTAGACCATGGCAAACAACAACAAAACAGACCCACCTCTGCTGACCACTGCAAGGCTTCGACTGCGCGGCATCAACGAGACCGATTCAGATGATTTGTACGCGATTTATTCCGACGTGAAAACACTTGAATACTGGGGGCAGGACCCCGTTCAGTCTCCTGCCGAGGCCTGGAAAAAGATCAAGGAGAACATGAAATCGGTTGAAGATGGGACCGCTATCCTGTGGGGTATCGCGCTCAGGGACAGCAATCGGTTGATTGGCACCTGCACCCTCTTCAAGATCAACCAGCAAAACAAAAATGGTGAAGCAGGCTATATTCTGAACCGTACTTACTGGGGCAAAGGGTTGATGACCGAAGCCATGGGCAGTGTGTTTGACTACGCTTTCAACGACCTGGATTTTCACCGCCTGGAAGCAGACACAGACCCAAAAAACGTTGCCAGCCTGGCCTTATTGGAAAAGTTCGGATTCCAGCGGGAAGGCTATTTTCGCGAGCGCTGGTTCGTGCACGGAAAATGGCACGACTCCGTCATGCTGGGTTTATTACGAAGCGACTATCTGTAAGAGCCCGCTTGCGGGCGACATGCCCTGGGACGCGTCGCCCGCAAGCGGGCTCTTACAATCACGCGTAAGCGTTTAAAAGGGCAGCATGCCTCTTTGCCACGCCAGGGCGGCGGCGGCGAGAAGGCCCGCAACGATAAGCCAGAGCAGATAACTCTTTTTCGGCTGCAAGGCTTCGCTGGTCAATACTTTCTGTGGCCTCAGCCCCGGTGCCTGGAGCACCCAGCGGCAGTTGGCGATACGGATTTCATCCCCGCTGACCAGGCTGGCTCGCTCAACCGGCTCACCGTTAAGCAGTGTTGCGCCCGGTAAACCCAGGTTGCGGAGGATCAGCGAGCCATCCTCCTCGATAATCTCCGCGTGCTGCATTCCGGCCCCGTCACTGTCGATACGAACGTCGCAATCTTCTGCGCTGCCTATCAGTGTCCTGTCCCCAAGCGTGAAAGACTGGTCGATGACTGCGCCGGATGCGCCTTTTAGCCGGTAATTGCTCATTCTTCAGCCTGGATTAAGACTACCGCAAGGGCTGCAATGCCTTCACCCCTGCCGCAGAAACCCAGTTGCTCCGTCGTCGTGGCCTTGACCGAAACCACGCTGACTGGAATGCCCAGTACATCAGCAAGGGTCTCGCGCATGTCGCTGACATGCGGCCCGATACGGGGTGATTCACAGGCGATGGTCAGATCGAGATTAACCAGTTGCCAGCCCTGCTCAGCCAGCAAATCACGAACTTTTACCAGCAGAACGGAGCTATCCGCATCCCGCCACTGCTCATCACCGGGCGGGAAGTGCTGTCCGATGTCACCCTGGGCGGAAGCCCCGAGCATGGCATCGCACAGGGCATGGATCGCAACATCACCATCGGAGTGCGCCGCCAGGCCCCGGTCATGGCGTAAACGAACACCACAGAGCATGACATGATCGCCATCGGTGAAAGCGTGAACGTCCAGGCCCTGTCCAATCCGGAATTGCATGTTATTGTTCCGTAACCATCATATTCCGCAGGATAAATTCCGCCAGGGCGAGGTCTTCAGTACCGGTAATCTTGATATTGCTGGTGGAGCCCTCAACCAGCAAGGGGTGAACTCCCGCACTTTCCATGGCAGCAGCCTCATCCGTCGGCGTTAGGCCCGATGCCAGGCTGGAAACGAGGTTTGTAAATAATTGCTCAAACCGGAATAACTGGGGCGTTTGCGCCGACCAGTAGCGTGTGCGGTCCACCGTCGAGTCGATAAACCCGTTTTCATCCGCCAGCTTCAGGGTATCGCTGACCGGCACGGCCAGGATTGCACCACTTTCACTGGCCAAACCGCGGGTCAGTAAATCATTAAGCGAGGAAGCCGACAGGCATGGCCTGGCGGCGTCGTGGACCAGCACCCATTCACAAGCCGGGTCATTTTCCCGGATGAATCGCAAACCATTCATAACGGTTTGCGCACGGCTGTCGCCACCCGTCACGGTTGTGACATCCGGATAAATGGGACGGATCAGGTCGTCATAAATCCCGTCATCCGGCGCCAGCGCTACGGTCACCTGGTTTACTGCAGGGTGTTTGCGGACGGCTGCAATGCTGTGCGCCATCACGGGCTGGCCCATCAGGTGCGTGTACTGTTTCAGCATGGTGCCGCCGAATCGGACGCTCCGGCCCGCAGCCGGAATCAGTGCATGTACTTTCGGCTCGTTCATAATCCCTGGCTCCCGTTCACAAACATTAAGGGTCTTCCGTCTCCTGAACTTCACCTGGAACCACCTGGTAGAATTCCTCGTTCTCCCTGATCAACCCCAGTTCGCTTCTCGCCCGTTCCTCCACTGCTCCCAGCCCCTGGCGCAAGTCTTCAACCTCTGCCTGCAACTCCCTGTTTCGCTGCGCCAGGGTCTCGTTCTCTTTTACCTGTTCCTCTACGCGCTGTTCCAGTCTCCGCACATCGCTGAAGCCACCTTCTCCGAACCACATTTTCAATTGCAGAAGAATCAGGATAAGCAACAATATGGCAAGCAGGATCCGCATTGATCAATATCAGCTCCAGTTCGGGATATGTGAAAACGCGCCGCGACCTGCAAAACTGCCACGATCACCCAGCGCTTCTTCGATTCGCAGTAATTGGTTGTACTTGGCGACACGGTCCGATCTGCAGAGGGAGCCTGTTTTAATCTGGCTGGCTGTGGTGGCCACTGCAAGATCGGCAATCGTGGTGTCTTCGGTCTCGCCCGAGCGGTGCGAAATGACCGAACTGTAGCCGGCCTGCTCAGCCATGGCGATGGCTTCAAGCGTTTCGGTCAGGGTCCCGATCTGGTTCAGCTTAATCAGGATGGAATTGGTAATTCCCTGTTCGATTCCTCGCCTGAAGATTTCCGTGTTGGTGACAAACAGATCATCACCGACCAGTTGGCAGGTGTCGCCGGCCAGCCTGGTCAGGATATCCCAACCTTCCCAGTCGTCCTCGGCCATACCGTCCTCGATACTGACGATTGGGTACTGTTGAGCCCAGCCCGACAGGTATTCAGCGAAAGCCTGCGGCTCAAACGATTTTCCTTCCGAGGCCAGGTGATACTTGCCGTCATTGAAAAACTCGGATGAAGCGGTGTCCAGCGCAAGAGCCACGTCCGTACCGACGCGGTAACCGGATTTCTCGATGGCTTCCAGGATGGCCTCCACCGCTGCCTCATTGGACGGCAAGTCAGGGGCGAAACCACCTTCGTCACCTACCGCCGTGCTCAAGCCGCGCATTTTCAGAACGGACTTCAGTGCGTGAAAAATTTCGACGCCACAGCGCAAGGCCTCGGCAAATGAGTCCTGCCCAAACGGCACGATCATGAATTCCTGCATATCCACACTGTTGTCCGCATGGGCTCCGCCGTTAATGATGTTCATCATCGGCACCGGCAGTTGCAAAGATTCGCTGCTCGCCAGGCGTGACCACAACGGGCGCCCTTCATGCGCGGCCATGGCATGTGCAGCAGCCAGCGACACCCCCAGCAGTGCATTGGCGCCGAGGTTCGCTTTGTTGGGAGTGCCGTCCAGTTCGATCAGGCGTCGGTCCAGTACTGCCTGGTCCGATGCATCGAATCCCTTCAGTGCTTCTGCAATCGGGGTATTGATGTTGGATACAGCCCGCATCACGCCTTTGCCGGAGTAACGCCCGGGATCGCCATCTCTCAGTTCAATGGCTTCGCGGGCCCCGGTGGATGCCCCGGAAGGCACAGCAGCCCGTCCGAAGGCGCCCGAGCCCAGCACAATTTCAGCTTCAAGTGTCGGGTTGCCGCGGGAATCGAGAATTTCGCGCGCATGTAAAGATTGAATCAAGGTCATTTTGGATCCTTTTTTACCAGTTTTGATGTTGGCTTGCTATTCAGATAACAAGTATCGCTTGCTTACCGCATCGAGTTCCATGAGCGTGACCAACAAGGATTCGATCTGTCCCAGCGGCCAGGCGTTGGGGCCATCACTCAGCGCCTTGTCGGGATCAGGGTGTGTCTCCATGAACAGGCCGGAAATCCCCACGGCAACCGCTGCGCGCGCCAGCACCGGGATGAACTCCCGCTGGCCTCCGGAAGAAGTCCCCTGGCCACCGGGTAACTGCACGGAATGAGTTGCGTCGAACACGACCGGGCAACCGGTTTCCCTCATTACGGCCAGCGAGCGCATGTCCGAAACCAGGTTGTTATACCCAAAGGACGCACCCCGTTCGCAAACCATGATGTCCGTATTGCCGGTGGACTTTGCCTTGTCCGTGACATTTTTCATTTCCCAGGGACTGAGAAACTGCCCTTTCTTGATATTTACCGGCTTGCCCGCCCCGGCCACCCGCTTGATGAAATTGGTCTGACGGCAGAGAAAGGCCGGGGTTTGCAACACATCCACGACATCGGCGACCTGCTGCATATCCGTGTCTTCATGCACATCGGTCAACACGGGCACGCCAAGTTGCCTTTTGACCTCTGCGAGGATCCGCAAACCCTCATCAATCCCCGGGCCTCTGAAACTCGTTCCCGAGGAACGGTTGGCCTTGTCAAAGGAGGACTTGTAGATAAACGGAATATCCAGCCTCGCACAAATTTCCTGCAGCTGGCCGGCCGTTTCGATCGTCAGCTGTTCAGACTCGATCACACAAGTCCCGGCAATCAGGAAAAATGGAAAATCCAGTCCGGCGTCGAAGCCGCAAAGTTTCACAGACTGGCCACCCCGGCAGGCAGTTCGCCGCGCTGCTCACTCAGCGCCGCCTCGATGAAACCGGTGAACAGGGGATGTCCATCCCTGGGGCTGGAAGTAAATTCAGGGTGGAACTGGCAGGCCAGGAACCAGGGATGATCCGGAATCTCGATAATTTCCACCAGCATTCCATCCATCGATATACCGGACAAAACCATGCCGTTCTTTTGCAAAATATCGCGGTAATGGTTATTGAATTCATAGCGGTGGCGATGCCGCTCGATGATGGTCTCCCTGCCATAAAGCTTGCGCACCAGTGAGCCCTCCAGCAAACGGCACTCCTGGCCACCCAGGCGCATGGTGCCGCCGAGATCGGATTCAACGTTGCGCTCTTCCACTGTACCGGAAGCATCCAGCCACTCCGTGATCAGGCCGATCACACCATGCGGGGTATCCGGATCCACTTCGGTGGTATTCGCCCCTTCCAGGCCACATACATTGCGCGCAAATTCAACTACTGCGGCCTGCAAGCCATAGCAGATGCCGAGATAGGGAATGCCATTCTCACGAGCGTAGCGAATTGCATTGACCTTGCCTTCGAAGCCACGCTCACCAAAACCACCCGGGACCAGTATGGCGTCGACGTCTTCCAGCAATGATAAATCACCACCGCCAAGATCATCCGATTCAATGCGCTTGATGTTCACCTTGATTCGCTGGCGCAATCCTCCGTGCGCGATCGCCTCGGTAAGTGACTTGTACGCATCGTTATGCTCGACATACTTGCCCACCATGGCCACGGTCACTTCGTGCCGGGTATGGATGGTGCGGTCCACGACTTCGCGCCAGTCATCGAGGTTCGCCGGACCGGCCTCAAGGCCGAGGCGTTCAACGACGATGTCATCCAGACCCTGCTCATAAAGCATGGTCGGGATATCGTAAATACTGTCCGGCGCATCCAGCGCTGAGATCACCGCCTTGAGAGGAACATTGGTAAACAGGGATATCTTCGCGCGCTCAGACTCAGATAATTCAATTTCCGAACGGCACAGCAATACATCAGGCTGTATGCCGATCGACCGCAACTCCTTGACCGAGTGCTGCGTCGGCTTGGTCTTGATCTCATTGGCAGCCCGCAGGAACGGCACCAGGGTGAGATGGATAAACATCGCATGGCGACCGTATTCGACTCCAAGCTGCCTGATGGCTTCCAGGAAAGGCAATGACTCGATATCACCTACCGTACCGCCGATTTCAATCATGGCGACATCGTAGCCTTCGGCTGCACGTCGTACCCAGTCCTTGATTTCGTCGGTGATGTGCGGGATGACCTGCACCGTGGCGCCCAGGTAATCGCCGCGACGCTCCTTGGCAATAACGTTGCTGTAGATACGGCCCGTGGTGCAATTATTAAGCTGCCCCATACGCGTGCGAATGAAGCGCTCGTAATGACCCAGGTCCAGGTCTGTTTCGGCCCCGTCTTCGGTGACGTAGACCTCACCATGTTGAAACGGACTCATCGTGCCTGGATCAACATTCAGGTAAGGATCGAGCTTGACCATGGTCACTTTCAGACCACGGGATTCGAGTATTGCTGCGAGTGATGCGGCAGACAGCCCTTTCCCAAGTGAGGAAACAACACCGCCGGTTACAAAAACAAGTGATTCCATGCCAGAACCTTAATTTTAATCATGAGAAGTTCTGGATGGATATTGTACGGGAAGGCGGCAAAAAAATCCCGATTGCTATCGTCATTCCGTTACAATTCGCTGTTTAATTTCTTCCGATCATCACAGAGGTTTCAGTGCACAAAAGAAATAAGCCGGTTGGCTGGGGTCAGGTGGCCCTGCGCTACGGCGTACAAATTCTTGGCCTAGCCCTCATCCTGGCGTTGCTGGCGGCTCCGTGCCTGGCGCAGGAACAGGAGAATCAGGAGCAGGCGGATGAAAAATCATCCGATCAGTCGAGTGGCTGGAGCATCGACCGCTGGTACATCTACACATCACTTTACACCAAGCACTTTGATCCGGATCCTGAACATGTCAACAACCAGAAAACGATTGGCGTCGAAGTACAAATGACGAACAACTGGGTGTTCGGTTTGGCCTCATTCGATAATTCTTTCGGTCAGAGATCAGAATACCTTTACGCCGGTTATAAATGGGATCTTTTCCGTTCCAGGTACTGGTACTTCAAGCTTACCGGTGGGCTGCTTCACGGTTACAAAGAACCGTACGAGGATAAAATCCCACTCAATGGCCTGGGGGTGGCGCCCGCCATCCTGCCTACGCTGGGTTTCCGGTATAAATTCTTCGTCACCGAGGTCAGCCTGGCCGGTATCGCGGCAGTCAATGTAACGGCGGGAATCTCGTTCTGAAAATGAGTAAAGAGTACCAGGCAAAAGACATCGAGGTACTGACCGGGCTGGAACCGGTCAGGCGCCGGCCGGGAATGTACACCGATACGGCCCGGCCCAATCACCTTGCAACGGAAGTTATTGACAACAGTATTGACGAAGCACTGGCCGGTCATGCGCGGCAGGTGAATGTTATTGCTTTTGAAGACGGCTCGGTGGAAGTCAGCGATGATGGCCGGGGCATGCCGGTGGACATGCACCCCGAGCAGGGTATGCCGGGGGTGGAACTGATCCTGACCAAGCTGCATGCCGGTGGAAAATTTTCCGACAAGAATTACCAGTTTGCCGGCGGCCTTCACGGCGTGGGTGTCTCCGTTGTAAACGCGCTTTCAGCCAGGCTTGAAATCTGGATCAAACGCGACGGGCAGGAGCATTTCATGTCCTTCGCCAACGGGGACAAGACATCGGACCTGAAAGCAGTCGGCAGTGTGGGCCAGCGCAACACGGGTACCCGGATTCGATTCTGGCCGAATCCGTCCTATTTCGACTCTCCCAATTTTTCACTGAAGCGGTTGCGCCACCTGTTGCGGGCCAAGGCTGTGTTATGCCCCGGTCTCAATGTCAGCCTGACCATCGATAAAACCGGTGAAAAAGAAGAATGGTGTTACCACGATGGTCTGGTTGACTACCTGAAACATGAACTGGAAGATTACAACTGCCTTCCCGCAGAGCCATTCAGCGGAGAAATGAAAGGCACGGAATCCGAGGCCAGTTGGGCTCTGTGCTGGCTGCCTGACGGCGGACAATTGCAGGAGAGCTATGTCAACCTGATTCCGACCATCCAGGGCGGAACGCACGTCAACGGATTTCGCACGGGACTGGTGGAGGCCCTGCGGGAGTTCTGTGAACACCACAATCTGCTGCCTCGCGGCCTGCGCCTGACACCGGAGGATATTTGGGAAAAAATCGCTTTCATCCTGTCCGTAAAGCTGGCCGACCCCCAGTTCAGTGGCCAGACCAAGGAACGTTTGTCTTCAAGGGCCTGTGCAAAATTTGTTTCGGGCATCATCAAGGATACGTTCAGCCTGTGGCTTAACCAGAACGTCAGCGACGGGGAAGCCATCGCGCAACTGGCTATTACCAACGCGCAAAAGAGGATGAAGTCAGCGCGCAAAGTAGTGCGCAAGAAAATCACCCAGGGTCCGGCGCTGCCCGGAAAACTGGCGGACTGCTCCTCCCAGGACCTTGCATGGACCGAGTTGTTCCTGGTGGAAGGCGACTCGGCAGGCGGCTCGGCAAAACAGGCCCGGAAACGGGAATTCCAGGCCATTCTCCCGCTCAGGGGCAAGATTCTGAATACCTGGGAAGTGGATTCGGATTCCGTACTCAGTAACCAGGAGGTGCATGACATCTCCGTTGCCATCGGCGTGGACCCCGGTTCGAACCAGATTTCCGGATTGCGCTACGGTAAGGTCATCATCCTGGCTGATGCCGACTCGGACGGTCTGCACATCGCCACGCTGCTGGCCGCCCTGTTTCTGAAACACTTCACGGCACTGGTCGAAACTGGCCATATTTTTGTCGCCATGCCGCCTTTGTACCGCATCGATGTAGGCAAGGAAACTTTTTACGCGCTGGACGATGAAGAACGCAAGGGAATACATGAACGCATAGCAGCAGAGAAAAAACGGGGCAAAGTCTCGGAAACGCGTTTCAAAGGCCTGGGTGAAATGAACCCGCTGCAGCTGCGTGAAAGCACCATCGATCCGGACACCCGCCGCCTGGTGCAACTCACGGTGGAAAACCACCCGGCGACAGTAAAAGTCATGGACATGCTTTTAGCCAAGAAACGGGCTGCTGACCGCAAGGCCTGGCTGGAAGACAAGGGCAACCTGGCCTCGATGTAATGGAAGGGGTAAAGACCACATTCCTGATGAGGGGCTTTCGCCCGTTTTTCCTGGGCGCCGCCGTCCTGGCCATACTCACCATGATCGCGTGGATAGGGAGCTACCTGTTCCACTGGCCCATCAGGGTTGCGGGTATTTCCACCTTCCAATGGCACGCCCACGAAATGATCTTCGGCTACTCCATGGCCGTCATTGCCGGATTTTTACTTACCGCGGCCCAGAACTGGACCGGGCGGGAAACCCTTGCGGGTGCGGGACTGGGCTGGCTGTTTGCAGCCTGGGCGCTGGCCAGGCTGCTAATGCTCGCCGGCACTCAATTTATTCTCTATGCCGCAATTGCCGACCTGGGTTTTATGCTTGCACTGGGCTTCGCTATTGCCCGCCCCATTATAAAGGTACGGCAAAAAAGACAGGCGCCGGTCCTGCTGATCCTGGGCCTGCTGTCGGTGGCTAATATTGTCTTTTACCTGGGCGCTACCGGGCTGCTGAGCCAGGGTGCGCGGTGGGGTGTTTATGGTGGCCTGTACCTGGTCCTGGGCATCATCCTGTTCATGGGCAGCAGAGTGATTCCCTTTTTTACCAAGGGTGGAGTGGGACATCCGGTGGAAATAAAGGACACACCCCGGAACGACATTGCCACATTAATCCTGTACCCCTTGTTCGCGCTTTCCGAGCTGTTTTTTCCTCAGCATGCTGCCGGTGCACTGCTCGCCACAGGATTGATCATTTCGAACTCGATCCGTGTGAGTGGCTGGCACACCCTGGGTATCTGGCAAAAACCGCTGCTGTGGGGGCTGTTCGCGGCATTCATTATGATCAACCTGGGTTTCCTGCTGCGCGCAATGTCCCTGGTGACTGCAATCTCCACTTTCCTCCCCATCCACGCCTTTGCCGTTGGCGGAGTCGGGATCATTACACTCAGCATGATGGCCCGCGTCACACTGGGACACACCGGCAGAAATATTCACCAGGCCCCACCCATCGTGACCCCTGTGTTGGTTGCTATGGTCCTGGCCACAATAATCCGCGTCTTTATGCCCCTGCTTGATCCTGCTCACTTCCGGCTCTGGATTGCTGTCTCCGCCAGCCTGTGGATCATCAGCTATGCATTGTTTGCAGGATACTTCATTCCCATCCTGCTCAAACCCCGGGCCGACGGCAAACCCGGCTAATAAATTGCGCTTTTCACAGCAACCGCATGCGAGAGAATGTAAGAGGTCCCTTGGGGCCGACCGCTCTGAAAAAGCCACCCGCAAGCGAGCTCTTACAGATTGAAAAAGCTTCGCGCAATGCCGTAGATCAACTAGAATTCTCCGTAATGTACAACCACCATCAAACTCACTGAGCCCATGACAGAAATTACCCAATCCTTTCCAGACCACGAACAGATTCCGCTGAAAGAATACGCCGAAAAGGCCTACCTCGATTACTCGATGTACGTAGTCCTCGACCGTGCGCTTCCACATCTTGGAGATGGCCTGAAACCAGTCCAGCGCCGGATCATATACGCGATGAGTGAGCTCGGCCTGAGCGCAACTTCCAAACATAAAAAATCCGCCCGCACCGTGGGCGACGTGATTGGCAAGTTCCATCCACACGGAGATTCAGCCTGTTACGAGGCGATGGTGCTGATGGCGCAGCCCTTTTCTTTCCGCTATCCACTGGTTGACGGACAGGGCAACTTCGGTTCGCCCGACGATCCGAAATCCTTTGCTGCCATGCGTTACACCGAGTCACGCCTGACGCCCTACGCCAAATCCCTGCTGAGCGAACTGGGCATGGGGACCGTGGACTGGAGCCCCAATTTCGACGGCACACTGAAAGAGCCCAACATGCTGCCCGCCAGGCTGCCCAATGTTTTGCTCAACGGCGGCACCGGCATCGCGGTAGGGATGTCCACGGACATTCCACCACACAACCTGAGAGAAGTCGTCTCCGCCACCATCCGCCTGCTGGACCATCCCAAAACCACGGTTGCCGAGTTGTGTGAGCACATCAAAGGACCTGATTTCCCGACCGACGCGGAAATCATTACATCGCAGGAAGACCTGTTGAAACTCTATGAAAGCGGCAACGGCACCGTCAGGATGCGCGCCGTGTGGGAGAAGGAGGGTAGCGAGATCATCGTCACGGCCCTGCCCCACCATGTCTCTCCCGCCAAGGTCCTGGAGCAGATTGCACAGCAAATGCAGGCCAAAAAACTACCGATGGTTGAAGACCTGCGGGATGAGTCGGACCATGAGAATCCCACACGGCTGGTGATTGTTCCCCGTTCCAACCGGGTGGATCTCACGCAGTTGATGAACCACTTGTTCGCCACTACCGAACTGGAGCGCAACTACCGCGTCAACATGAACGTCATCGGCATCAACGGCAAACCACAGGTTCTGGGCCTGCGTTCCTTGCTCAAGCAATGGCTGACTTTCCGCATGGACACGGTCACACGACGCCTCGAATACCGCCTGGACCAGGTCGTGGACCGCCTGCATGTCCTCGAAGGCCTGCTGGTCGCCTACCTCAACATCGACGAAGTTATTCACATCATCCGCACCGAGGACAAACCAAAGCCGGTACTGATGAAACGATTTGACCTGACCGGAACCCAGGCAGAATCGATCCTGGACCTGAAGCTTCGCCACTTGGCCAGGCTCGAGGAAATGAAAATCCGGGATGAACAGGACGAACTGTCGGACGAGCGCGCTGGATTGGAAAAAATACTGGGCTCGAAAGCAAGGCTGAAAACCCTGATCAGGAAAGAACTGATCGCGGATGCTGAAACTTACGGCGATGACCGGCGTTCCATCCTGGTGGAACGAAGTGTCGCACAGGCGCTCAGGCAGGAAGACCTGTTGCCCTCCGAACCCGTCACGATCGTTCTGTCCCGCTCGGGCTGGGTACGCTCGGCCAAGGGGCATGACATTGACCCCACCAGCCTGAACTACCGTGCCGGGGACGAATTCCAGCATTCCAGCCATGGGCGCAGCAACGAACAGGCATTTTTTCTCGACTCCGCAGGCAGAGCCTATTCCCTGTCCGCCCATACCCTGCCCTCGGCACGCAGCCTGGGTGAGCCCCTGAGCAGTCGTTTCAACATCCAGGACGGCGCCAGCTTCCTGTATACACTCTCAGGCGACACCAAACAGAAAATTGTCCTGGCCAGCACCTTCGGATACGGCTTTGTAACCGAACTCGAAAACCTGCACAGCCGGGTCAAGGCCGGCAAAGCCATGCTCTCCGTACGGGCCGGCGCGATCCCGGTCATGCCCGCTATCATCAAGCCCCCCGGCAAGCTGGATAACAAGCCTGGGGGCAGCCAAACCATCATCTGCGCCACATCCGACGGCTACCTGCTGGCATTCCCCCTGCAAGACGTACCGGAACTGGCTAAGGGAAAGGGCAATAAACTGATCAACATCCCCACCAAACGCCTCAAGGCCGGCGAGGAGTTCATGGTTGGCCTGACCGTGATCGGTGAAAAAGAAGAAATCCTGGTCTGGGCCGGCCAGCGCTACCTGCGCATGGGTGCGAAGGAAATCGAGCATTTCAAAGGCGAGCGCGCCCACCGTGGCCGCAAGCTCCCCCGCGGCTTCCAGCGCGTCACCAAAATCGAACTGGCCGAGGATTGATCTTCAACCGCAATCACCCCGATCCAAAAGCTGGCCATGGTGGCCTGACCTCTACTTTTGAAAATGGTTAAAAAAGGGGGTATTACCCCTAACGCCTGAATTAACCGGCGCCTGCGCAGCAGGCGTCCGTGTTTAATGATTTGTTATGTTCCGATCCTGGGCGTGTGTATAAGCATCCAGGAGGCGCCGAATCATTTGTTGGTATTTTGTGTCATGCTTTTTCGCTTCACGTTTGAAAAAGTCGACACTGGACTTGCTCAAGGAAATTGTGACCTTCACAGTGTCTTCCTTAAAAGCCAATTCTTCAGGGGAAGGGAGCATGTCAGCAATAACCTCTACTTTCCCAAGCGGTTCATCTGTGTATTTGATTTTCGCGTTCATAAATGCGTTTTCCTTTGCGCCAATAGCCTGCACCAATAATTCGGATGATTTCATCACGATAAGTGAATCTCACGGTAGCGATACCTTCACCAACCTTACCAAAACAATAGTAACGATCTTCATTTTCACTATGAGTCAGGTCTTTCGCAATGATCCGGTTTGGATCAGCAAACGCATACTGCGCTTGAGCAAACGAAAGATTGTGTTTCTCTTGGTTGGCGATATCTTTCGATGTATCCCAATCGAAACTTGCTGTGCTCATTTGAGGATTATAGCAAAGATATGGCTATTTACCCATACTAATGTATGGCTATAGGGCCAGTGTTTATCGCAGATGGTAGTGCACATAACGTCCGAATTAACCGGCGCCTGCGCAGCAGGTGTCCGTGTTAAATGATTTGTTATACAGCATCTGCGACTAATTGGATGGTTGATATCCATTCACCAAAACAGATTTCGTTGAAGACGATGATGTCCTTAAATGCACGATCGCCTGATACTCCGGTGATTTCACAAACTGCTCGACTTGCTTTTTTGATTTAAATTCAAGTACGATCATTCGATCTGGATACCATTCACCCTCAGGGCTAATCACAGCCGAAGCGGGATTGTCGTCAAACGATTTTGCACCCGAACGAACCACGTATCGTCCTCCGTGGTTTCCAATTATCGGCTCGACTTTCTCACGATACTGCGCATAAGTGTCTGGATCGTGCACAGTAATATCAAGGATTAGATACACTCTCGCGTCAGGAGATCTGTTCGTTTCCGCTTGAATAGACAGAGACACCATCAACAACAAAGACGACACCCCAATGATTAACCCGCGCTGCCACATGTTAGTCTCCTTATATTCATGAAAAAGGCATATATAGACTGGATAGGCGGCCAGGTTCGCAGAACCTGACCGCAGGCGTTGATCAGCTGAACATTTCGCGGGATTGTTCCAGCGCGTCGATAAGAATATCTACTTCTTCCAGCGTGTTGTATATGCCGAAGGACACCCGGGCGGTTGCCGGGACATTGAAAAACTGCATCACCGGCATCGCGCAGTGATGGCCGGTACGCAAGGCCACGCCGTAATGGTCGATTACCGTACCCAGGTCGTGGGGATGAATGTCGCCCAGTGTGAAGCTGATGACGCCCGCCTTGTGACGCGCGGTTCCGATAATACGCAGGCCCTCAATCGCGGACAGTTTGCCGGTGGCCACTTCCAGTACTTGGTTTTCATGGGCTGATATGGCGTCCATTCCAAGTCCTGACAGGTACTCCACGGCGGCCCCCAGTCCGACGGCGCCGGCAATATTCGGTGTGCCGGCTTCGAACTTGGCCGGCAGTTCGTTGTAGACGGTCTCCTCGAAGGTCACCTTTAAGATCATTTCACCGCCTCCCTGCCAGGGCGGCATGTCATCCAGGATCTCCTCGCGCGCCCACAGCGCACCGATCCCGGTGGGACCGTACATCTTGTGGCCGGACAGGCAATAAAAGTCACAAGCCAGCGCCTGCACGTCCACCTGCTGGTGCGGCATGGCCTGTGCGCCATCGACGAGCACCGGGATGTCAAAGCGCTTCGCCATTCGAACGACTTCTTCAATCGGATTCACTGTACCGAGTGCATTTGAAATGTGCACGATACCCAGCAATTTCACTCTTTCGGACAGCATGGTTTCCAGTACGTCCAACTCCAGTTCACCACGCTGGTTGATCGGCACGACTTTCAGGCTGGCGCCGGTCTGCTCGCACAGCATCTGCCAGGGAACGATGTTGGAATGGTGCTCCATGTGGGTGATCAGGATTTCATCACCCGGACCTACCCTGGGCCGCAGAAAACTCTGGGCCACGAGGTTAATCGACTCGGTGGTTCCACGGGTGAAAATCACTTCCCGTTCCGAACCGGCATTGATAAACCGGGCCAGGCTGCGTCGTGCTGCCTCGTAAAGATCGGTCGCCTCCTGGCTGAGTTGATGTACGCCGCGGTGAACATTGGCGTTGTGCAGGCGGTAAAAGTGGTCTATCGCCTCGATCACGGCGAGTGGCCGTTGGGCGGATGCTGCGGTATCGAAATACACCAGGGGCTTGCCATGCACCTGCCGGGTCAGGATGGGGAAATCCTCGCGGACCTTTTGCACATCCAGGGGATTGCCCACCGCTGTGGCTACGGCGCTTCCGTCAAGGGTGGATGTGGCCGTGGCCGGTTCAATTTTCATGATAAGAAGGCATTGCCTGGTCGATCAGCTCCGAAACACGTCCGGCCAGGGCCTGGTTGTCCAGTTTATCGGTGACCGCCCGACAGAATGCACCTACCAGCAGGCGTCTTGCCTCGGCTTCACTGAGTCCCCGGGAACGCAGGTAGAAAATGGCGGCTTCATCCAGTTGACCCACGGTGGCGCCATGACTGGCTTCGACTTCATCCGCATAAATTTCCAGCTCGGGCTTGGTATCTATCCGTGCCTGGGGCGACAACAACAGGTTGGCGTTGGATTGCCGGACACTGGATCCGTCAGCTCCGGGCCGGATCAATGCCTTTCCATTGAACACGCCACGGCTGCTGTCACCGAGGACACCACGAAAAAACTGTTCACTGCTGCAACCGGGACTGGCGTGATCAATACTGATGTGATTGTCCACGTGCCGGGCCTTGTCCAGTACGAAGGCACCCAGGAACGCTGCGTGAGCGCCGCTTCCGCCAAATACTGTTTTCAGTTCGTGCCGGACCAGTCCACCGCCCAGATCGAATCCCGCGTAGTTATAACGGCTGCCCTGGGCCTGATCAATACGGGTAGAACTCATCAAAACCGTGTTTTCCGACTCGTTCTGCACACACAAATAATCCAATACTGCGTTTGTGCCCAGCTCCACATGCGACACCACGTTCAGAGCGCTGCCAACGTGATCCATGCTTTCGAACTGTTCCATTAGTCGCATACGGGCGCCTTCGGCCAGCAACAGGAATACACGGAAGTTGTGGATCGACGGGCTGGCATTGCCAGACTGTGCCCAGCGCATCAGTATCGTGCCTGCGTCCACATGCTCGTCAATGTGGATCACCAGCCCCTGGTTCAGTGTCGCGGTATTCAGCGCGTTGAAAGCCTGCGCGGATCCGTCGATATCGACCGACTCGATGTGCTTTCGAAGCAGGGGTTCGTATCGCTTCAGGCCTTCGCCAAGTGAAAGAATGGTCACACCCGGCCGGTCGTCGCCTTTGAGCCCTACCAGAACCCCATCGTATACCCTGGCCTCGAAATCGGGGTTATCAAGCAGGGCAGCCGGGAATTCAGCGTCATTGGGTACTACGGCGGCAACATCGGCAGCCACGCCAGCGGTGATAGTTTCAATAGCCGGGTTAAGCTTTTCAAGTTTCCGCAGGGGTGTGTACTTCCAATCTTCATCCTTGCGATGCGGCAAGCCGTGCGCGGTCAATTGATCCAATGCGCGAAGCCGGAGTTCATCCAGCCACTGCGGGCCCTGAGCCTGATTGGCGGAACGAATCGATTCGCCCCATTGTTGCGCCAGGACATTCATTTGCTCACTCCCGTCACGCCCGCAACTCGACATCAAGCGACTGGATGCCGCCCTGCTCAAGCCAGGTATAACCTTGTTCTTCCAACTTGAGCGCAAGGTCCGCGCCGCCACTGGCGACAATCTTTCCGTCTGCCAGCACATGGACTTTGTCGGGCACAATATGATCCAGCAGACGCTGGTAATGGGTGATCACGAGCATGGCCCGGTCCTCACTGCGCAAGCGGTTCACACCCTCTGCCACCAGGCGCAATGCGTCGATGTCGAGCCCGGAATCGGTTTCATCCAGGATCGCCAGGGAAGGCTCCAGCACGGCCATCTGGAAAATCTCATTGCGCTTTTTCTCTCCACCCGAAAAACCTTCGTTGACCGACCGCCGCAACAAGTCATCGCTGATATGCAGAATTTTCAATTTCTCGCGCACCAGCTTCAGGAACTGCATGGAATCCAGTTCGGGCTCCCCACGGTATTTACGCTGGGCATTGAGAGCGGCGCGCAGGAAGTAGGTGTTGTTCACTCCCGGAATTTCCACCGGATACTGGAAGGCCAGGAAAATGCCTTCACAGGCTCTTTCTTCCGGTTCCAGTTCAAGCAGGTTTTTGCCGTTGAAAAGCACTTCACCCTGCGTCACCTCATAACCTTCGCGGCCGGCAATCACATTACCGAGCGTGCTTTTTCCAGCGCCGTTCGGGCCCATGATGGCGTGAATTTGCCCGGCTTCGATGGTGAGATTCAACCCCTTCAGGATGGCCTTGCCACCCACAGTGGCATGTAGATTCTTGATTTCCAGCATGTTTACACTCTTTTCATTCATTAAATTTATCCAACTGCGCCTTCCAGGCTGACTTCCAGCAGGGCCTTGGCCTCCACTGCAAATTCCATCGGCAACTCCCGGAAAACCTGTTTACAAAACCCATCAACAATCAGGGACACTGCGTCTTCTTCCGAAATACCTCGTTGCAGGCAATAGAACAATTGGTCTTCACCGATTCGGGAAGTGGTCGCTTCATGTTCCAGTTTCGCGCTGGGATTACTGACCTCTATGTAGGGAAATGTGTGCGCACCGCAACTCTTTCCGATCAGCATGGAGTCGCACTGTGTGTAGTTACGGGCATTTTCCGCACTCCTGGCAATCCGCACGAGGCCGCGGTATGCGTTCTGCCCGTGTCCGGCCGATATCCCCTTGGAAATGATTTTGCTGCGCGTATTACGGCCAATATGAATCATCTTGGTGCCGGTATCCGCCTGTTGGTAATTGTTGGTCAGCGCCACCGAGTAGAATTCGCCCACGGAACTTTCGCCGCGCAAAATGCAGGAAGGGTATTTCCAGGTGATCGCGGAGCCGGTCTCGACCTGGGTCCATGAAATCCTGGACCGGTCACCGCGGCAGTCACCACGCTTGGTCACAAAGTTGTAGATGCCGCCAACACCGTTTTCGTCTCCCGGATACCAGTTCTGCACGGTTGAATACTTGATGTTCGCATCGTCCATGACCACCAGCTCGACCACAGCAGCATGCAACTGGTTTTCATCACGCATCGGCGCCGTACAGCCTTCCAGGTAACTGACATGGGCACCCTCCTCCGCAACGATCAGGGTGCGCTCGAACTGGCCGGTCTCGGCAGCGTTAATGCGGAAATAAGTGCTCAGCTCCATCGGGCAACGCACACCTTTGGGGATGAACACGAAACTCCCGTCCGAGAATACGGCGGAATTGAGGGCAGCAAAAAAATTGTCGCGCGAAGGCACCACCGTACCGAGGTATTGCTTCACCAGCTCAGGATAATCATGTACCGCCTCGGAAAAAGAACAGAAAATTACCCCGGCCTTCTTCAGTTCCTTGCGAAATGTGGTGCCGACTGAAACTGAGTCGAACACAACATCCACGGCCACGACACCGGCCAGCCGGGCCCGCTCGTGCAAGGGAACACCGAGCTTTTCATAAGTTTCCAGCAATTTCGGGTCAACATCATCCAGGCTTTGCGGGCGGTCCTTGTCAGATTTGGGTGCTGAGAAATAGGAAATGGCCTGGAAGTCGATGGGATCGATCTTCAGATGAGCCCAATCCGGCGGTGTCATTTTCAGCCAGTGGCGATAAGCCTCCAGCCGCCAATCCAGCAACCACTGCGGCTCTTCCTTGCGCGCCGAAATCCAGCGGACAACGTCCTCGTCCAGGCCGGGCGGCACGGTCTCCGACTCGATGTCGGTGACAAAACCATGTTTGTACTTCTGCTGAACGAAATGATCGACAGTGGAAGAACTGGCGGATGTGGAATCGAGTTGGGTCTGTTCACTACTCATTGGTTTATATACTTCCTTCAGCTCACCGCGCATTCAAAGTCGTGATGTTCAGTGGGTTACTGGTAATTTTCATCGGCGCCGACATCTCCGCCAGGCTTACTTCCTGCAACGCACGGGCCACAGCCACACTGATCCGTTGCCAGTTCCCCCTCAGGTCGCAGTTGTCTTCCTGGCTGCACAAGCCCTGCTCGACACTGCATTCGGTCATGGCAATCGGGCCTTCGATGGCCGCAATCACTTCACCCACACTGATGTCACCTGCTTCGCGGCTGACGCGATAGCCACCACTGGCGCCCCGGTAAGAATTAAGCAAGCCCGAGCCTGACAGTAGTTTCAGCACTTTGCTGGCGGTGGGTATTTCTACGCACACTCGATCAGCCAGGGTGTGCGCGCTCAGCATTTCGCCATCCCGGGCAAGTTCAACCATCATCAGGATGGCGTAGTCGGTCAATTTTGAAATTCTGAGCATTCTTGTCCCTGCATCAACGACATGGCTGGATAACCATATCGTACCATATAAGTACTATTTAAACCCGGACAATTCAAGCCGGGAGATAAATTGAATACAAACCCGGAGAGAAATGCGGCAAAATGACGCCATGAATGAACAAGCCGGGGGTTCGGATAAACAAAACGACCCAAGGATGAGCCAGGCCGCCAAATGGGCAGCCGGTACACTGGGGCTCGTCAAGGTCGAGCTGGAACCCGTGTCCGCTGACGCCAGCTTCCGGCGTTACTTCCGGTTCAACACGGGTGATCGTTCGGTCATACTCATGGACGCGCCACCGGATAAGGAGACTTCCGCCCCGTTTGTCGATATTGACCGGCGATTAAGGGAAGCCGGGCTGAATGCGCCTGAGATCCTTCATTTTGATCTTGACCTGGGCTTTGGACTACTCGAAGACTTCGGCGACACGTTATACCGTGACATCCTCGATAAACATTCCGTAGACGAACTATTCCCGCCCTTATTCACCACGCTGGCAAACATGGCACGGAATGTTAATACCAGCAAGCTGCCCGGCTACGATGCGCTGTTACTCCAACAGGAAATGGAATTGTTCCCGGACTGGTACCTGCGGGTGCACAAGAAGCGCCCGCTTACCAGTACAGAGCGGCTCCTGTGGAATGAAATATGCACCCGCCTGATCCACTCCGCCTATGAACAACCACAGGTATTCGTGCACAAGGATTTTCATTCCTGCAATATTCTTCGGACGGATTCAGGGGTGCCTGGAATCATTGACTTCCAGGATGGCGTGTCGGGACCGTTGAGTTATGACTTTGTTTCATTGCTCTGGGACCGTTACATCACCTGGCCCAGGGAGCGCCTGGAATCCTGGATGAAGGATTTTCATGGCCAACTGGAGCCGGACTGTGACCTGGAAACCTGGATTCGGTGGTGCGACCTGATGAGTGTGCAAAGAAACCTGAAGATTGTGGGTATATTCGCACGCCTGAACTATCGCGACGGCAAAGACGCTTATCTCGACATGATTCCACGTTTCTATGGGTATCTGCTCGAGGTCATCCCCCGCTATCCCGAATTCCACGAATTCCATCAATTGCTGGGGCAAGCCGAATGCGCGCCATGATCCTGGCCGCGGGTCGCGGGGAGCGCCTCCGTCCCCTGACCGACTCCATTCCAAAACCCCTGGTAGAGGTCGGTGGAAAACCACTGATCGAATATCACATACAAGCTCTTGCCGGTGCGGGTTTCAGGGAGATTGTCATAAACCAGGGCCATCTCGGAGACATGTTGCCGCTGGCGATTGGTGACGGCAGTCGCTGGAACATCACCATCCACTGGTCCGACGAGCAGCCCGAAGCCCTCGAGACCGGTGGCGGAATTCACCAGGCCTTGCCCCTGCTCGGTTCATCGCCATTCCTGGTGGTAAACGGCGATATCTGGACGGACTACCCCTTCTCGCGCCTGCGCGCCATCAAGTGCGACTGGGCTCACCTGGTGATGATACCCAACCCACCTCAACACCCGGCAGGCGACTTTTCCCTGCACAACGCGAAAATCCGCAACGAAGGTGAAAATATGGTGACATACAGTGGAATCGGCGTCTATCACCCCCGCCTGTTCGACGGTTGCACCGCCGGGAAGTTTTCAGTCGTGCCGTTGCTGCGCTCTGCAATGGAAAACCATCTCGTCACCGGCGAGAAATACGTGGGCGGCTGGGAGGACATAGGAACGCTGGAAAGACTTGAAGCAATAAGGAACCTGCTCTAGCCCGCATATTGCACGAGTTCCGTTGGGGATTCTGACTCCCAGTTTGGCAAAAGCCCGTTCGAAGCAAGGGGTCTTCTTCCAGGACCCTTTGCAACACGATGTTGCAAGAGGAGGCCCCATG
>JAIVWI010000008.1:0-33513 GCA_048636595.1 Oceanospirillum sp.
CTCGACCGGGCTTGCATCGACCATGGTCGCCTGCACGGCCTCTGCCTTGCGTTCCGGTCGTTTTGCCTTGTTCACGGCGATCAGGCCGGCAACCAGAAGCAGCGAAAGGGCAATCAGGCCCACGGGCAGAAAATATCGGACAATCTTACGCATACAGTTTTCTCTCCCAATACCCCGGCCAAAACAGTTCAAAGGGGTGACAGCATTCTGACAACAGGAAATTATCCCAGTTGCACAAGCCTAAGTCACGGGGCTTAAGTCATGGGGCAAAAGACATGTACAATAAATCCTTTCAATACAGGGTCTGTTGTGTTCAAAACACTACGAGATATCGCAACACCAAGCAAGCACATGGGAATTATTCTTAAATCCAAAGAAGAAGTAGACAAAATGCGGGTAGCCGGACAGTTGGCTGCCCAGGTTTTGCAGATGATTCGCCCCCACGTTCAGCCCGGTGTCACCACCGGTGAGTTGAATGATATCTGTCACGAGTACATTACCGGGACCCAGCAGGCCATTCCCGCGCCACTCGATTACCGCGGCTTTCCCAAGTCGATCTGCACTTCGGTTAATCACGTGATCTGCCATGGCATTCCGGGTGACAAGCGACTGAAGGATGGCGATATCGTCAATATAGATATCACCGTCATCAAGGATGGCTGGCACGGCGACACCAGCAAGATGTTCCTGGTCGGCAAATCTACCATCAGGGGCAAGCGCATCTGCGACATTGCACACCGGTCCATGGTTACGGGTATAGAGATGGTCCGGCCCGGTGTCAGGCTCGGCGACATTGGGCACGCGATCCAGAAATATGCCGAAAGCCAGGGATGTTCCGTTGTACGGGAGTACTGCGGACACGGTATCGGGGAGGGTTTTCATGAAGACCCACAGGTTTTGCATTATGGCCGGCCGGGAACCAGGGAAGTCGTGGTACCCGGAATGGTGTTCACCATTGAGCCCATGATCAACCTCGGACGGCGGGAGACAAAATTACTCCCGGATGGCTGGACGGTGCTGACCCGGGACCGCAGCCTGTCCGCGCAGTGGGAACATACCATCGCGGTTACCGACGATGGTTTTGAAGTGCTTACCCTCCTTCCAGGCGACGATTTCTGACCATGAACGGACGGCTGGCGGCGCCTCCGGCATCCAGGGGATGCCTGGACCTGGCGGCAATCGAGGCATTTTCCAGCGACCTGCAGTTGATTGACCAGCAAGCAGGGGATGTCCGTGAAAAGACCGCTGTACTGAGGGACTTTGTCCGTGATGCGCTCAAGCGGGCGGATGAACGCCTGGCGGATGGATTCTGGGCTGGTGATGACGTAATCCAGCTGGTTCATGCCCGGGCCTGGGTTGTTGAGCAATTGCTGTTGCTGGCGTGGAAAAGCCTGGTTCCGTTTACTGAAAAGATCAGCCTGGTTGCGGTCGGGGGCTATGGGCGCGGAGAATTGCATCCCCATTCCGATGTGGATTTGCTTATCCTGCTGGACAACCACATTGGAAAATCCATACCCCGCAGTGAGATTGAGGCATTTGTCCAGTTGCTGTGGGATGCGGGATTTTATCTTGGGCACAGCGTCCGCACGGTCCGTGAATGTGGTGAAGCCTCACTGGAGGATGTGGTCACGGTTACGACCCTGATGGAGTCACGGTTGCTGGCGGGGAGTAAATCGCTGCTGGACCAGATGCTTAAGGTAATTTCAACCGCTGAGCTGTGGTCGGCCAGGGAGTTTTTCGAGGCCAAGTTCGAAGAGCAGAAGCAGCGGCATGCCCGTTATCACGAAACCGCCTACAATCTCGAACCGAACATCAAGGAAGGTCCCGGCGGCCTGCGGGATATCCAGATGATTTCCTGGGTCGCCAAGCGCCATTTTGATTCCCACACGTTGCACGGCCTGGTTGAAAACGGTTTCCTCAGCGAGTCCGAACACCGTGACCTGGTTGGCGGTCAGCGGTTCCTGTGGCGGGTCCGGTTTGCATTGCACCTGCTTGCCGGTCGCGCGGAAGACCGGTTGCTATTTGACTACCAGAGCCAAATTGCCGAACGCTTTGGATTCGAAGACCAGGAAAACAGCCTGGCCGTGGAACAGTTCATGCAGTTGTACTACCGTACCGTGATGCGCTTGGAACGGCTCAATGAAAGCCTGTTGCAACTGTTCCAGGAAGCCTTGATGTTCCCCGAGCTTGATGAAACTGAGGTGCAGGGGGAGATGCTGGAAGAGGCGCCGGGCGACGATCCATCCAGGCAGCAATTTCGCGTTCGAAACGGGTTCATTGAAACCGCTGATCAATCCGTTTTTGTCCGCCGACCGGTCGCATTGATGGAACTGTTCGTTTTGCTCGCGCGTAATCCACAATATCAAGGCATCACCGCCTCCACCATCCGCCAGATCCGTGATCACCTGTATGTGGTTGATGCTGATTTCCGCGGGAGCGAAGAGGTTAATCGCTGCTTTATCGAACTTCTCCGGCAGCCCGAAGGTGTGTATACACAACTGCAGCGTATGAACCGCTATGGCCTGCTTGCGGCCTTGATACCCGAGTTCGCGAACATCGTGGGCCGGATGCAGTATGACCTGTTCCATGTTTACACGGTCGATCAGCATACGCTGTTTGTGGTGCGTAACCTGAGGCGTTTTGCGTATGGCAAATACCGTGACCGGTTTCCGTATGCGCGCCAGGTGTTCAAGCGGATTGCCAAACCGGAGTTGCTGTACATTGCGGCCATCTTTCACGATATTGCCAAGGGCCGGGGAGGAGACCATTCCGAGCTGGGAGCTCTCGACGCAGAACAATTCTGTAACCGGCTGGAACTTGAGCCGGCCGAAACTGAAATGGTTGCCTGGCTGGTGAAACATCACCTGCTGATGTCGCAGACCGCGCAGCGCAAGGACCTGTCCGATCCCGTAAACATCCAGGATTTTGCACAAATCGTGGGTAATACCCGTTACCTCGACCATCTCTACCTGCTGACGGTGGCGGACATTGCGGCGACCAGCCCGAAACTCTGGAACAGCTGGAAGAACGGCCTGATCTGGGATCTTTACATGGCCACTGGCAGCGCCTTGCGGCGTGGCCTTGAAAACCCTCTCAAACGGGCGACCCGCACCCGCGAGACACGCTCAAGTACGCTGAGCCGCCTGTTGAGGCGCGGAATCCCGAACCAGCCGATCAGCCGGATCTGGAGCACGCTGCCCGAATACGCGTTCTGGCGCTTGAGCCCGGATCAGCTGGAATGGGTGACGGAAGCCGTCATTGACATGGAAGGCCGGGATATACAGATCGCCGTGCGTGACGTACAGCCGCATGGGGTTTCGGAATTGCTGGTCTGCGTACCGGATCACGATGGCCTGTTTGCCGCCATCACTTCGGTGCTCGATGAAATGGGGATTGACGTTCTTTCAGCCAGGATTCTGACCACCAACGAGGGGCGCAGTTTTGACTTGTTCCAGTTGATGGACCAGCACGGAGATGTACTCAACGAACTGGATGCAGGGGATCTCGTCAAGCGCCTTGAAGTAGCGACTGCCGAGGGTAAATTGCGCTCACCGGTGCAAAGGTCCATACCGCGCAGACTCCGCCATTTCACGTCGAAACCCCGCATTCACTTTTCCAAAGACCCGGACCGCGCGGGCACCGTGTTACACCTGGAGTGCAACGACCAGCCGGGCTTGTTGTCCAGCGTTGCCGCCGCCATTTTCAAACAGGGGATACAGGTGCACAATGCGCGGATCGCCACATTTGGTGAGCGGGTGGAAGACACCTTCCTGATCAGCGATTCCCGGCACAAACCACTTTCTGACGAGGCCCGCGAAGCACTGAGCCAGTCAATAACCGAACACCTGGAAACGGAATAATATGGCATGAAAATTCATGGGAAAAACCACGAAAACGACAACCCAGACATCAGTTCGATCAAGGCGATAATCGAATCCGCCTGGGAGGGCAGGGCAGATCTGTCACCTGCGCGAACCCCGGCGGAAGTGGCGCGGGCAGTCGAGCTTTGCCTGAATGGCCTGGAGTCCGGTGAATTCAGAGTGGCCGAGCCGGCCGGGGGGGCAGGTGAATGGCGGGTGAACCAGTGGCTGAAAAAAGCCGTCCTGCTGTCGTTTCGCATCCACAGGAACGAGGTTATTGTTGCGGGTTACACGCATTTTTTTGACAAATTGCCCCTTCGCTGGGGTAGCGATTTCGGCCATCAGATCAGCGAAATCGGCGCCCGCATTGTACCCCCGGCAACGGTTCGCCGCGGCGCCCATATCGGCCATGACGCAGTCCTCATGCCCTGTTATGTAAATATCGGCGCCTACGTTGGCCCCGGCACCATGGTAGATACCTGGGCAACGGTTGGTTCCTGCGCCCAGATTGGTAGCAACGTGCATCTTTCCGGTGGTGTAGGCATCGGTGGTGTGTTGGAACCCTTGCAGGCTTCGCCTACGATTATTGAGGACAACTGTTTCATCGGGGCTCGCTCCGAGGTGGTCGAAGGCGTGATCGTGGAGCACGGCAGCGTCCTGTCGATGGGTGTATATATCGGACAGAGCACCCGGATTTACAACCGGGAAACGGGCGAAATTCTGCGCGGCCGCATCCCCGCTGGTTCCGTGGTTGTACCGGGTACCTTGCCGGCTGCCGATGGCAGTCATTCCCTTTATTGTGCCGTGATTGTCAAGCAGGTCGACGAGCAGACCCTGGCCAAGACCGGTATCAATGAGATACTTCGACAGTCCGAGTAGCAACAGGAATATCTGAAATGTCCCAGGTACTGGAACTTACCAACGAACTGGTCGCCCGGCCTTCCGTCACCCCTGATGACGCTGGATGCCAGCGCCTGATCACGGAACGATTGCTGCCCCTGGGTTTTGATGTGGAGTGGTTCCTGTGCGGCGATGTCAGCAACGTGCTGATCACCCGGGGAATCGGGTCGCCTTCGTTTTGGTTCCTCGGCCACACCGACGTTGTCCCCACCGGGCCCGAGGAAATGTGGACTTTCCTGCCGTTCCATCCGGATGTAAAAGACGATGAATTGTATGGCCGCGGCGTGGCTGATATGAAAGGGGCCGTTGCGGCGATGGTGGTGGCACTGGAGACCTTTGCCCTGCAACATCCTGGACACAGGGGACAGCTGGGTTTGCTGCTGACCAGTGACGAGGAAGGTGAAGCCGTGGACGGCATCGTGCGGGTGGTCGATGAACTGAAACGCCGCAACAGGCGGCCGGATTATTGCCTGGTCGGGGAACCTTCCAGCCAGCAATACCTCGGCGACACAGTACGGGTTGGCCGCCGTGGTTCCATCTATGCACGTCTGCAGGTGAATGGCATCCAGGGGCATACCGCTTTCCCCGAGAACCTCGATAATCCGGTGCACCGCCTGGCGCCATTCCTGGACGAACTGGTCAAGCTGGACTGGGACAGCGGGGATGAGGAATTTCCAGCCAGCCATTGCCAGGTGGCCAATATAACAGGCGGTACAGGTGCGGGTAACGTGACACCTGCCCAGGTGGAATTGCTGGTCAATTTCCGCAATGGGCCTGAATCTCCTTCCCAGAGCATCAAGTCACGATTCGAGGATTTGCTCATCAAGCATGAGATCAGTGACTACGAACTTGAATGGAAAATTATGGGCGAACCCTTCCGCAGCCAACCCGGCAAGTTGCGTGAAGCCGTGAAGGAAGCAGTTGTCTCTGTCCTCAATACCAGGCCGGAGCTGAACACCGGTGGCGGCACCTCGGACGGCCGTTTTTTCGCCCCCCTGGGAACAGAAGTGCTGGAACTGGGCCTGGTCAACACCACCATCCACCAAATCGACGAGCGCACGCCCATCGCCGACCTCGACCATCTCTACACCACCTACTACGACATCATCCGCCGCATTTTGGTGTAAGAGGTCCCTTGGGGCCGAACGTCTTATCACAGCCGGGGTCAGGTTCTCGAACCTGACCCCTGTCCGAAGCGCGAAGCGGTGTCAGTCTGGTTTAACGTCCATTCTATTCAGCGCTTCAGCAACTTTACCCGCTCCGCCAGTTCGAAGGGGTCAGGTTCAAGAACCTGACCCCGGCTCTGGAAAATCAGGGTTATTGCCCTCAAATCCAGAGTATCCCGGGCGTTATTTTATGCCCATTAAAATTTGAGGAATTGTAATGCGAATGGACAAACTGACCAGCAAGTTCCAACTGGCGCTTGCGGATGCCCAGAGCCTGGCGACCGGCCTTGACAACCAACTGATCGAGCCGGTCCACGTGATGGTGGCCTTACTCGACCAGGAAGGCGGTTCTGCCCGTCACCTGTTGAGCAAAGCCGGCGTGCGGGTGAACCCCTTGCGGTCGCAGTTGGGTGAACGATTGGACAGCCTGCCCCGCGTCAGCGGCGCGGAGGGTGAGATCAGCCTTTCCAATGAACTGATCAAAGTGCTGAACCTGAGCGACAAGCTGGCCCAAAAGCGGGGCGATCAGTACATCGCCAGCGAAATTTTCGTGCTGGCGGCACTCGACATGAAAGGTGCGCTTGCCGATATTCTCAAACAAGCTGGTGCGACCCGCGAGGCATTGGAAAAAGCCATCGATGACATGCGTGGTGGCGAGGCGGTTGTTGACCCCAATGCCGAAGAAAACAGGCAGGCGCTGGAAAAATACACCATCGACCTGACCGAACGGGCCGAACAGAGCAAGCTGGACCCGGTGATTGGCCGCGACGAGGAAATTCGCCGCTGTATCCAGGTGCTTCAGCGGCGCACCAAGAACAATCCGGTGCTGATCGGTGAACCCGGCGTGGGCAAGACAGCCATCGTCGAGGGCCTGGCCCAGCGTATTGTGAACAACGAGGTGCCCGAAGGCGTCCGCGGCAAGCGCGTACTGTCGCTGGATATGGCCTCGCTGATAGCCGGCGCCAAGTTCCGTGGTGAGTTCGAGGAGCGCCTGAAAGCCTTGCTTAACGATCTCGCCAAGCAGGAAGGGAATGTCATCCTGTTCATCGACGAATTGCATACCATCGTTGGCGCCGGCAAGGCCGAAGGCGCCATGGATGCCGGCAACATGCTCAAACCCGCGTTGGCCCGCGGCGAATTGCATGCCATCGGTGCGACTACCCTGGATGAGTACCGTCAGTACATCGAGAAAGATGCAGCGCTGGAGCGGCGTTTCCAGAAAGTGTATGTCGGTGAACCGTCGGTGGAGGACACCATCGCCATCCTGCGTGGCCTGCAGGAACGTTATGAAGTACATCACGGCGTCGATATCACCGACCCGGCGCTGGTCGCGGCGGCCACCTTGTCACACCGTTATATTTCAGATCGTCAACTGCCGGACAAGGCGATCGACCTGATGGACGAGGCGGCATCGCGAATCCGCATGGAAATCGACTCCAAGCCCGAAGCCCTGGACCGCCTGGAGCGGAAGCTGATCCAGCAGAAAATTCAGCGCGAGGCGCTGAAAAAAGAGACCGACGATGCTTCGATCAAGCGGCGGGAGGAACTGGAGGAAAAAATTGCCGTGATGGAACGCGAGTTTTCCGATCTCGATGAAATCTGGAAGTCCGAAAAAGCAGCGGTACAGGGCGCCACGCACATCAAGGAAGAACTCGAGCGCGCCCGCGCCGAACTGGAAACCGCGATGCGCGCCCAGGACCTGGCGCGCATGTCCGAGTTGCAATACGGCCAGATACCCGAGTTGGAAAAGCAACTGAAGGACGCTGAAAAAGGTGAACAGGGTGAGTTCCAGTTGTTGCGAAACCGGGTAACCGAGGATGAAATCGCCGAAGTGGTTTCCCGTTGGACGGGCATCCCGGTGTCGCGGATGCTGGAGGGTGAGCGCGAGAAGCTGCTGAGAATGGAAGATTCCCTGCACAAGCGCGTCATCGGCCAGGACGAAGCTGTAGAAGCAGTCTCCGACGCGATCCGGCGATCGCGGGCGGGCCTGTCCGATCCGAACCGCCCGATCGGTTCCTTCCTTTTCATGGGGCCGACCGGTGTGGGTAAAACGGAGCTGTGCAAGGCGCTGGCCGAGTTCATGTTCGATACCGAGGAGGCCATGGTGCGCATCGATATGTCCGAGTTCATGGAAAAACATTCCGTGGCGCGGTTGATTGGCGCACCTCCTGGCTACGTGGGATACGAGGAAGGTGGTTATCTCACCGAGGCGGTTCGCCGCCGGCCGTATGCCGTGATCCTGATGGATGAAATCGAAAAAGCGCATCCCGACGTGTTCAACATCCTGTTGCAGGTGCTGGACGATGGCCGCCTCACGGACGGCCACGGGCGCACCGTGAATTTCCGCAACACCGTTGTCGTGATGACTTCGAACCTCGGCTCCACCCGGATTCAGGAACTGGCCACCGCAGGCTACGATGCCATGAAGGCTGCCGTGATGGATGTCGTCGGCCAGCATTTCCGGCCCGAGTTCATCAATCGTGTAGACGAAATGGTGGTCTTCCACCCGCTGGACCAGGCGCAAATCAAGCTCATTGCCGGTATCCAGTTGGACCACCTGCGTAAACGCCTGGAAGCCAACGACTTTGGCATGGAGGTCTCGGACGAAGCCCTCGAACTACTGGCAAAAGCTGGATTCGATCCGGTGTATGGCGCCCGTCCCCTGAAGCGGGCCATCCAGAATGAGATCGAAAACCCGCTGGCGCAGAAAATCCTGTCCGGCGATTTAACGCCCGGAGCAACCATCAGTATTGACGTGAAAGACGGACGGTTCCTCTTCCTGTAAGAGGTCGCTTGCGGCCGACAGGTCTGGGATGGTCGGCCGCAAGCGACCTCTTACAAAGTGCGTGCGACCATGCTCCCCCCGGTCGTGCTGCTTGATCACCGGCGATTGTTTACCTGGACGGCAGGACATGACGGCTGCGCCGTTCGCCCAGCGGGCGCAGGAATTGCCCAAAGATTTCCAGGCTGAGGTCGGCCGATTGGCCGATCAGTTTGTGGGTTTGCCGCCGGACGGTATCGACGTCATCGCATCGGCCGTTTCTGGCCAGATCTTCCACGTATTCGGGCAGACTCAACCAGCGGTTGATCAGCCTTTCATCCAGTTCCAGGTGGCACTGCAGCCCATATGAATTGGATCCATAACGGAAAGCCTGGTTTTCACAACTGTCTGACCGGGCGAGGTGAACCGCGCCTTTGGGAAGGTCAAAAGTATACCCGTGCCACTGGAAGACCGGGTGCGACTGGGTCAATGCGCAGAACACCGGATCGGCCGCGGCTTGTGGCGTAGGCTTGAGGTCATACCAGCCGATTTCCCACGCATCCATGGGTCTCACACCACCACCCAGCGTGTAGGCCAGCAATTGTGCTCCCAGGCAGATTCCCAGCACCGGAATATCCCGTTTCAGGGCTTCTTCGATGCAGCGCATTTCTTCATTCAGGTGCGGGTAGCGTTTACCCTGATCCGGCATCTGCGGTCCGCCCAGTACGATCAGTGCGCTGTAGCGGTCGATGTCCGGCTTCGCACCCGGGTTGCGGTGGAAATTCACATAGCGGATCCGGTGTCCCCGGTTGCGCAACATCGGGTCCAGGGTGCCCAGCGGTTCAGCGGCGACATGCTGGAAAACCAGTACCTTGGCCATGGCAGGTCAGTTTGCTGCGCGAATCTGCCCGGATCCACGCACTACCCACTTGTAGCTCGTCAGTTCCGGCAGGGCCATCGGCCCGCGGGCGTGAAGCTTCTGCGTGCTGATGCCGATTTCAGCGCCCATGCCGAATTCCCCGCCGTCCGTGAACGCGGTCGAGGTATTTGCGTAGACCGCTGCTGCGTCTACACAGTTCAGGAACTGTTCGATGACTTCAGGGTCTTCGGCCACGATGGCCTCGGAGTGTTTTGAGCTGTAGCGGTGGATGTGGTCCATGGCTTCATCCAGACCGGAAACGGTTTTGACCGACATTCTGAGCGAAAGGAATTCTGTTCCGAAATGTTCATCGGATGCGTGCTTCAGGCTGGCCGCATAGTTCCCTTCCAGTGCTTTGTAGGCGTCTTGATCTGCAAATACCTCGACCCCGTAATCTTCGCCCATTGACTGCATCATTGCAGGCAAAGCCGGTAATAGATCCCGGTGTAATACAAGCGTATCCAGCGCGTTGCACACGCTGACCCGCCGTGTCTTGGCGTTGGTGATGATGGCTTTTGCTTGCTCAAGGTCAGCACTGGCATCGACATAAGTGTGGACGATGCCCGCACCGGTCTCGATCACCGGCACCCTGGCGTTGTCGCGCACAAAATCGATCAGCCCTTTCGAGCCGCGCGGGATGGCAAGGTCTATCGTATCCGTAGCCTGCAGGATGAGCGGCAGCCACTGGCGCTCCGGTGGCGCCAGGAACACGACACCGGTGTCCAGGCCGTGTTCTTCGAGTACTTCGTGCATCAGTTTCACGACCACCTGGTTGGTGTCATGCGCATCGCTGCTGCCCTTGAGTACACAGGCGTTCAGTGTTTTCAGGCACAGCGCAAACACATCGAAAGTGACGTTCGGGCGGGACTCGAAAATAACCGCGATGACACCTATCGGCACACGGATTTTACTCAGCTCCAGGCCGTTTTCCAGGCGCCTTTCTTCCAGCACTTCGCCAACGGGTGTTGGCAGGGCGGCAACACAGCGTAAATCATTTGCGATGGCCGCAAGGCGGTCAGGACTGAGCAGCAGGCGGTCGTATTTCGGATCGGATTCGGGCATCCGTGACAGATCACTGAGGTTCGCCTGCAGAATTTCGTTCTCTGCCGCAATCGTGCGCTCAGCCAGGGTCTCGAGCACGGAGCGGATCTTCCCATCATCACACAGGGCCAGTTCGCGCGCTGCTTCGCGTGCGCTGATTAATCCCTTTTCCAGGTACTGCTGCGTCTCACTCATTTCCATATTTTTCAATCCACCAGGTAAAGATAGTCATAGTGGATCAGGGGTTTTTGTCCGCGCTGACCCATCAGTCGTCCGGCCTCCCGATGATCATACCTTGCCTGCCCGCATCCCAGAACCCTGCCGCCTGGATTGAGGATCTGGATGACGTCGCCGCGGCTGAACCGGCCATCAACAGCCTCGATTCCGACCGGCAGCAGGCTGGCCAGGCGGTTGCTGTCGGTCAGGGCGCTTTCCGCCCCTGCATTTACGGTAACGGAGCCTGTTGCATGGCCGTCTGCGCTGGCAAGCCAGCGTTTTGCCGGAGAAGCCTCGCCCAGGGCCGGGAACCGTGTGCCGGCGCCGCCACCGAGAATCCGGCTCATTATTTCCGGGTCGGCGCCGTCTGCTATGACCACCTCGGTACCCAGTTTTGCTGTTTTGCGTGCAATGGCCAGTTTGCTGTGCATACCACCACGCCCCAGGGAGGAAGTGCCGCGCGCTACGATGTCTTCAATCTGATGAAGCTGATCATCCCAGCAGTCAATGCAATGCGTTGCAGGATCATCCGGGTCTCCGTCGTATACGCCCGGAACCGTGCTCAGCAGGCACAAAAGATCGGCCTTGACCATTCCAGCCAGCAGGCCGGCCAGTTCATCATTGTCGGTGAACATCAATTCAGTGACCGCAACCACATCGTTTTCATTCACGATGGGCACGACGCCTGCCGTCAGCAGCGCTTCGATACAACCTCGCATGTTGAGGTAATGACGGCGCGTCTGGAAATCGCTTTTGCTGGTCAGGACCTGCGCTACCGGCAGGCCGTGGCGCTGAAAAAGTTCGCGATAGGTTTCCATCAACTGGACCTGGCCGGTGGCGGCCATCACCTGTTTGCGGGCCACCGGGTCGGAAATGCCTTGAATTCGTTCATCCGCCAGGCTTTTACCCGCCGCTACTGCGCCGGATGTAACCAGCAGCACTTGCCAGCCGTCGGTGCTCAGGGCGCCAAGTTGTTGGACCAGCCTGGAAAGTATGTCCCGGTTCAGCGCCCCCCCCGGGTCACACAATACCTGGCTGCCTATCTTGACGACGATTCGTTTGCCCATGGAGGATTACTATAAATCGAGCACTTCTGCGCCCTGTTCGAAAACGATATCCACCGGAATGCCGGCGTCCGCAAGACGGTCGAGATCAGCCTGCAATCCGGGGCTGACGTTTCCCATTTCCGCGACAAAAGCATCTACTGCTGCATAGTCACCATTTCCCTGCAGGGTCAACAGCTTGTTGCTCAGATCCTTCACCGCCTGTTCGAATTCCGGAATATTAACGCGGTAGGTGCCGCTGGCTTCGTCCCGGCTGAAAGCACCCGCCTGCTCAAAGAAATTGAAACGGATCATGTTGGCCTTGCCATGGGCGCTGGTCGCACCGAAGCGGATCGAACGAAATATTCCGGCCATAAAGGTCACGTAATCATCTTTGAGCTGTCCTTCGGTGATTTCACCTTTTTCACGCAGTTTCTGGACCATGTACAGGCCCAGGATATCGGCCTTGCCTTCCTCCAGCGCCGAGGCATGTTCCTTCATTGCGTGGCGAACAGTGTCCTGCCCATCCAGCGTGTTCTTGATTCCCAGTCCGTGCGCCACTTCGTGGAACATGGTATTGCCGAAAAAGGAGTCGAACGTGATGTGCTGACGCTGGTCCCGGGCGATCAATACTTCGGAAATCGGCACCAGGATCTGCTTGTACTTGGCCAGCATGGCGTTCTTGAGCTGCAGGCGGCGCGTACCCTTGGCAAGTTGGACCTGCTCGTCATTGGGGAGGTTGATCGCAATGGTTTTCGAGCCGGCATTGGAATGACCGGCGTAGTAAACCACGTCGTATGCGTTCAGATCCGCATCGGAACCGGGCACTTCGCGCTTGTATTCATCGGGTACCGGCAGGCCGGTTTGCAGTTCCGGCAGGTATTTTGCAAATCGCGCCAGCCGTTCACTCCAGGCCAGGTCCTTGATCAGGACATACGCCTCAAAGGCTGCGCGGTAGCCGAACAACTGATCTTCGTAGGTTTCAATCGGACCAATCACCAACTCGACCGGGTTATTTTTCATATCCATCCAGGCCATGTCGGATGGCTGGAAGTCATCAGTTTCCAGTGCAGCTGCGCGCATTTGAAGGTAGTTGGCGAATTCTGCGTCGTCCGCCAGTTCAGCTGCTTCCCTGAGCAGGGTTGCTGCCTGTTTCAGCTCTTCCCCGTAAGCCATGGAGTAGGGCAGCAGTTCCAGCTTGCCGTCATCCTGGCGGCGCACCAGGGAGTACAAACCGTCTTTGCCTTCCTGGTCCCAGGCTTCGAATTCTTCCTTGCTCATGTCCGCCGGATAAAATTGTGCTCCCAGCGGCTTGGGGCCGGCGCTTTCGATGAATGGCCGGTCGGCGGCCAGGCGGTCCCAGGGACCGTAATTGATCTCCGCAAAGCGACGTGTCGCGGGATCTTCTATGCCGTCCAGGAAAGCTTTCCTGTCGCCGAAGGACTGTTGCCAGAACAGGCCATCCATGATTTTCGAAGCGTCGATCAGCAGAGGAATCATCTGCCTTTGCCGTTCGCTCAGATGGCTGAGGTCAGTTGTCAGCCTGACCGTGGCATAGATTCCGAAACGCGAAGACTGTTCCGGGACACCTTCACTGACAGGCTGTTCAACAGGCTCTGCCGCTGCAGCAGCCGGTGCTGCCGGAGCCGGACTTTCAGCCTGTTGGCAGGCGGTAAGAACCAGGAGCGTGGCAATGAGGCCAGGGCGTGTAAGATTCAAGCGACTTCTCCGTTAATACGATGTCAATTCAATCCTCATATTTTATCAGACCTTGGGTGTAGAAAACTCTTCTGAAAGGCCCCATCTAGTATTGCGTCGAGGAGTACTAGCCTATAATTCACCGCTTTGATGGAATCCTCGTTGTGGGTTCTTAACAGGAAGACAGCTATGCCGATTTATGAATATCGATGCAGGTCCTGCGGGCACGAACTGGAAAAGCTGCAGCGAATGAGCGATCCGGCCCTGACGGATTGCCCGGCCTGCAATGAATCCGAACTGCAACGCCTGGTTTCGGCCGCCGCATTCCGGTTGAAGGGATCGGGGTGGTATGAGACTGATTTTAAAAAAGGCAACAAGAAGAATCTGCATGATTCCGGCGACACCGGAAGCGAGGCTTCCAAGCCGGGCGCTTCCGCGGCCAAGTCCACGACAAAATCTTCTGATACAAAATCCGCGAGCACGGGATCGGGCAAAGCCGAAAACAAGAAGACCGGCACAGCCTGAGCCAAAACCCTGAGCCAGCAATCGCTAACACCCGGGAGCTAGAAATGCGCACACATCTTTGTGGCGAAATAACCGAACAATTAGCCGGTCAGCCAGTTGTACTCTGTGGCTGGGTCGGTCGCCGCCGCGACCTTGGCGGCCTTATTTTTATCGGCCTGAGGGACCACGCCGGCACCGTCCAGGTCGTGATCGAGCCCGACAGCCCGGCCTTCGGCGATGCGGAGAGTCTGCGCAACGAGTTTTGCGTTCGGATCAGCGGGCAAGTCCGCATGCGGCCCGAAAGCCAGTGGAATGAATCCATGGCCACCGGCAAGATCGAGCTTGTTGCCGACAAGGTCGAACTGCTGAACGCATCCGCCCCCATGCCCCTGTTGATGACCGACGAAGATGGCGAGGAAATCCGTCTCAAATACCGTTACCTCGACCTGCGCCGGCCGCGTATGCAGAACAATCTGCGTACCAGGGCGCGCATGTACCGGGCGATCCGCAACAGCCTGGATGCCAAGGGTTTTACTGAACTGGAAACGCCTATACTGACCAAGGCGACACCCGAGGGCGCCCGGGATTACCTGGTTCCCAGCCGTGTGCATGCCGGCAAGTATTTCGCTTTGCCCCAGTCGCCGCAACTGTTCAAACAGCTGTTGATGATGTCCGGTATGGACCGTTATTACCAGATCGCCCGTTGTTTCCGCGATGAAGATCTGCGCTCCGACCGCCAGCCCGAGTTCACCCAACTGGATATCGAGATGGCCTTTGTCGAGGAGCGGGACGTCCAGGATTGCGCCGAAACAATGATCCGGGAGATATTCAGGGAAACACTGGAGGTGGAATTACCGGAGTCTTTCCCCCGGCTCAGTTGGCGCGATGCCATGGACCGCTACGGTTCCGACAAGCCCGATTTACGCATCCCGATGGAACTTGTTTCCGTGGATGAGCACGTTGCGCACATCGAGTTCCGGGTTTTCGCCGGTCCGGCCAATGACGATGACTCCAGGGTGGCCGTGCTTCGGGTCCCGGGCGGTGCAGAACTCTCGCGCAAGCAAATCGATGAATACACGAAATACGTGGGCCGTTACGGCGCCAGGGGCCTGGCATGGATCAAGGTCAATGACAGTGAGGCGGGCCTGGCAGGACTGCAATCGCCGGTCGCCAAGTTCCTGGATGAAAAAGCATGGCAGGGAATTTCCGCCGCAAGCGGCGCCGAAACCGGGGATATCCTGTTTTTCGGCGCCGGTGACTGGTTCACCGTCAGTAATTTCATGGGCGAGTTACTGGTGAAAGTAGGAAAGGACCGCGGCCTGGTGCGTGAAGGCTGGCAGCCTTTGTGGGTAAATGAATTCCCCATGTTCGAATGGGATGAAGATTCCGGACGGTTCATGGCGATGCATCATCCCTTTACCGCACCGGCTGAAGCGGACTCTGAAGCGCTGCTGGCCAACCCCGGCAAGGCCCTGTCCAAGGGTTATGACATGGTGCTCAACGGCGCCGAAATCGGTGGTGGTTCGATCCGTATCCATAAACCGGAGATGCAACAGGCAGTATTTAGCCTGTTAGGCATCGACGAGGAAGAAGCACAACTGAAGTTTGGCTTCCTGCTGGAAGCTCTGAAGTATGGCTGCCCGCCACACGGTGGAATCGCATTCGGTCTGGATCGTATCGCGGCCCTGATGTCAGGTGAGGATTCAATACGC
Source organism: Oceanospirillum sp. (assembly GCA_048636595.1). Lineage (GTDB taxonomy): Bacteria > Pseudomonadota > Gammaproteobacteria > Xanthomonadales > SZUA-36 > JAJRRA01. The sequence goes on from JAIVWI010000008.1 coordinate 15,821, forward strand.
GACGTGATCGCTTTTCCCAAGACCACCTCGGCGCAGTGCCTGTTGACCTCGGCCCCGTCGGCTGTTCCCGATGAGCAGGTAGCGGAACTTCATATAAGGAATTTGTAGCGTTCATGCGCGCGATTTTTAATAGCCGGCCGGAATCGTCCGCAAGCGAACTCTTACATAGCCGTGAAATCCTCAGAACCTGACCACCGCCTGGGTATGGTGGCCGCCACGGCAGCCTTCATGTTCTGGGGTTTGGCTCCAATCTATTTCAAGTTGCTCGGAACAGTCCCGGCGCTTGAAATAATCGCCCATCGCATTGTTTGGGCGGTTCCGGTACTGATCGTATTCCTGTTATTCCGGGATGGCCGGCACTTCTGGCGCCGGATGCTGTTGCCGCGCAAGACCATCCTGACCCTGCTGCTGTCCGGACTGCTGGTGGGGTTCAACTGGCTGGTCTTCGTCTGGGCGGTAACTCATGACCGGATACTCGCCACCAGCCTGGGGTATTTCATCAACCCACTGGTGAACGTAGTGCTGGGATTCCTGTTCCTGCACGAACGCCTCACCCGCATCCAGAGCCTGGCTGTCGTGATTGCCGCCTGTGGAACCATCTACCTCACCTGGTACCTGGGTGTCGCACCGTGGATCGCCCTGGCGCTGGGTATTTCCTTTGGCTTCTATGGCCTGGTGAGGAAAAAGCTTGGTGTGGGGCCGATGATCGGCCTGCTGTGGGAAACCCTGCTGTTGATCACGCCCGCACTGCTGTACTTTGCCTGGGCCATGAGCGAAGGATCGCTGCAATTCATACATGGCAATCTGCAGGTGGACCTGTTGCTGCTTTTTGCCGGCCTGGTTACCGTATTGCCGCTGATCTGGTTCAACATTGCAGCACAGAACCTGTCGCTGACCACGGTCGGATTTTTCCAGTACCTTGCGCCTTCGATTACGTTTGTCCTGGCGGTTTTCTTTTACAATGAAACGTTTACCCGGGGCCACGCTGTGGCATTCAGTTGCATTTGGCTTGCATTAATAATGGTTTCCATTGAGGCGATGGTGCGTTCCAGGCGTTTGCAAGCCTCATGACTACGGTTTCGCAACCCCAACGTGGCAGCAAGACCGAGGTGATACTCGTTCACGGCCTGTGGTTTGGATCCTGGGCGCTACGGACCTTGAGTCGCCGCTTGTATAAGGGTGGGTTCAAAATCCGGCATTTTACTTACTCTGCGACTTCGGCATCTCTTGGTGCTCATGCCGGCAGCTTGTATGAATTCGCCAGGACCACGAAAGCGGATGGTCTGCATTTTCTGGGCCACAGCCTCGGCGGCCTGGTCATTCTGCGCATGCTGTCAGAAACTCCGGATTTACCCCCGGGACGCATTGTCCTGCTCGGTTGTCCATTGGAGGGAAGCATTGTTGTGCGCAGGATGCGGAATCTGCCGGGTGCAGGGAAGTTGCTGGGTGAGGCCCGGACAACGCTTGAAACTGGTTATTCCCTGCTGCCCAAAGATCGTGAGACCGGCCTGATCGCCGGCTCCATGGGGATTGGCCTTGGGCTTTTCATGGGTGGGACCGGTGGGCCGGGTGACGGTACGGTTTCTTTGCATGAAACATCAAATCCCGGCCTGCAGGACCGGATGGTGCTGCCGGTAAGTCATACCGGTTTGTTGTACTCCGGTAAAGTGGCGCGCCACGCTGCAAATTTCCTTGAAACCGGCCGATTCAATCCCTCGATATAGACTCCTTCCATGTTAAAATTATCCGTTTAAAGATCGATCAAAGGAAGACGAGTATGGCCGGACACAGTAAATGGGCCAATATCCAGCACCGCAAGAAGGCCGTTGACGCCAAGCGTGGAAAAATATTCACACGAATCAATCGTGAACTGTCGGTTGCGGCCCGGGCAGGCGGGAGTGACCCGGATGCCAATCCGCGCCTGCGCCTGGCAATTGAGAAGGCAAATGCCGCCAATATGCCAAAGGACACCATCGAGCGAACCATCAAGAAAGCCGCCGGTGAACTCGAAGGCGTGAACTACGAGGAAATCCGTTACGAAGGCTATGCGCAGGGAGGGGTCGCGGTGATGATCGAATGCCTGAGCGATAACCGGAACCGGACGGTATCCGAAGTGCGCCACGCTTTTTCCAAGCACGGCGGAAATCTCGGTACCGACGGCTCGGTGGCTTACCTGTTCAACAAGATTGGCGTGCTGAATTTTGCCCCTGGTACATCGGAAGACGAAGTCATGGAAGTAGCGCTGGAAGCCGGCGCTGATGACATTGTTACGGGAGAAGATGGTTCCATCGAGGTGCTCACTTCGCCGGAAACCTTTTCCAGCCTGGTGGCCGCTTTGGAAACGGCTGGTATAACACCCGCCAATGCTGAAGTTACGATGCGGGCAGAACTGGAAGTAGAACTGGATGTAGATACCGGTCAGAAAGTCCTGAAATTTCTGGACATACTGGAAGACCTGGACGATACCCAGGCAGTGTATTCAAACGCAGATATACCCGAAGAGGCCTATGACTGAGGTTAGTCTGGTCTCACAAAACACAGGATACTGCACTTGATGCGCATCCTGGGAATCGATCCGGGCTCGAGATTAACCGGGTTTGGCGTCATCGAGGTCAACGGCGACCGGGCGATTGCAGTCCAACATGGTGTCATCAAGGCTGGTACGGGTGAATTCCCGGAGCGCCTGGGTATTATTTTTGCCGGTATCCGGGACCTGATCGGCGAACATCAGCCCGATGAAGTGGCGATTGAAACTGTGTTCATGAGCCGCAACGCAGGCACGGCTCTGAAGCTGGGGCAGGCACGTGGAGCAGCGATTTGCGCGGCGATCTCCCTGGGTGTACCCGTGTCAGAATATGCACCTCGTTCCATCAAACAGGCCATCGTCGGCCGGGGCGGAGCCGACAAGGTGCAGGTTCAGCACATGGTGATGGTGTTGTTACAGTTGAAAGAGAAACTACAAGAGGATGCCGCCGACGCCCTGGCTGTGGCATTATGTCACCAGCACACGCAGCAGACCCTGAACCGCATGCAAAGAATGCAAAGAACATGATTGCACGCCTCGCCGGAACCCTGATTCACAAGCAACCACCCTTGATGGTGATCGACATCGCCGGTGTCGGCTACGAAGTGGAAGCGCCACTCAGCGTGTTCTATGACCTGCCCGAAATCGGGCAGCCGGTCGTAATCCTCACCCACCTGTCGATCAAGGACGACAGCCATACCCTGTACGGCTTTTCCAGCGAAGCGCAGCGCACTCTGTTCCGGCAACTGCTGAAAATCAGCGGCATCGGCGCCAAGCTGGCCCTGACCATCCTTTCAGGCGTCAGCGGTGATGAGCTGGCCCGCTACGTGGCTGATAACGATATTGCTTCGCTTACGCGGCTACCGGGTATCGGAAAAAAAACGGCCGAACGAATCATCATGGAGTTGCGCGACAAGCTGGATGTATTACCCGCCACCGCAGGCTCTGCCCAGGGCGGCAGCGCCGTGATTGCGGGGGATGCCAGCAGCGAAGCCGCCGATGCCCTCCGCGCCCTGGGCTACAAACCACAGGAAGTTTCCCATATGGTGCGCCAGGCCGCAGAACCGGATATGAGCGCTGAAGAAATCATCCGCCGGGCCCTGCAATCCATGGTCAAATTATCATGAACGAAGAAGCCCGGGTCATATCCCCCGACGATACACTCGAAGATCTTGCGGCGGATATCAGCCTTCGCCCCAGGACGATGGACGAATTCATCGGGCAACCGGTCATGCGGGAAAAGCTCGGTATTTTTCTCGAAGCCGCCAAGCGCCGGAATGAAGCGCTGGACCATACCCTGATTTTTGGTCCGCCCGGGCTGGGAAAAACAACCCTGGCCCACGTTATTGCCCACGAGATGGGGGTGAACCTGCGCCAGACCTCCGGCCCTGTGCTGGAACGGGCGGGCGACCTGGCTGCCCTGCTGACCAACCTGCAGCCCGGCGATGTGTTGTTTGTTGACGAAATTCACCGGCTTTCGCCCGTGGTCGAGGAGGTGCTGTACCCGGCCCTGGAGGATTTCCAGATCGATATCATGATCGGCGAAGGCCCGGCCGCGCGTTCCATCAAGCTGGATCTGCCGCATTTCACCCTGGTAGGCGCCACCACGCGGGCCGGGCTGCTGACCTCACCGTTGCGCGACCGTTTCGGCATTGTCGAGCGCCTCGAGTTTTACAGCCCGGAAGATTTGTCCCGGATTGTCACACGTTCTGCAGGAATTCTGCAGATTGGTATCGATAATGAAGGTGCGATTGAAATTGCGCGCCGTTCGCGGGGTACGCCGAGGGTGGCCAACCGCTTGTTGCGGCGTGTGCGGGACTATACCGAAGTGAAAAGCGATGGATTTATCAGCCAGCCGATCGCGGTGGATGCGATGGAATTACTGCGGGTTGACCATTTGGGATTTGATGTCATGGACCGGCGCTTGCTGAAAACCATAATCGAATATTTCGATGGCGGGCCGGTTGGCGTTGAAAGCATCGCAGCCGCCCTGTCCGAAGAGCGGGGTACCGTTGAAGACGTGTTGGAACCCTACCTGATCCAGCAAGGCTACATGACCAGGACGGCCAGGGGCCGCATGGTCACGGCAAAAGCCTACCAGCATTTCGGCCTCGAGCACCCCTCCGGTCCGCGCGCTGACCTGTTCGAGCAGGAAAAATAACAAAATTTGTAACCCTTTGATGGGATTTGGGCGTTTATATAGATGAGTGAACCTAATGGTATGAATTCAGGTGAATGAACTTAGGCCGGCGCCATTTGTCTGGCCTGTAAGGGTTTATTTCGAGGACACCGATGCCGGCGGTGTTGTTTATCATTCGAAGTACCTGAATTTTTTTGAGCGGGCCCGGACGGAGATGTTGCGAGCAGGTGTCATCTCCATGACGCAACTGAAGCAGGATCATAACCTGATCTGGGTTGTGCTGGGCGCCAACGTGAAGTTCCTGCAGGCAGCCCGGCTCGATGATGAATTGCTGGTGATGGCCGAGCTGACCTGGATGAAGGGCGTGCGGCAGGGGTTCCGTCAACAAATCACGCGGAAAACGGATGGCGTGCTGGTGGCCACTGCCGACATCACTGCGGCAATGCTGCATGCAGATAGTCTCAAGCCAGCGCGGATGCCGGCATGGATCAAGACGGAATTGGAGAATGGAGGTTCTATAAAAAATGCAGAATGAATTACAAATCTGGCAACTGGTCCTGGAAGCCAGTTGGCTGGTGCAAGGAGTGATGGCGATCCTGTTGGTCGCCTCCGTTGCTTCGTGGGTGATCATTTTCCGAAAACGCCAGGTACTGGCAAAAGCGGAAAAGGGCGCGGTGTTATTTGAGGAGCGCTTCTGGTCCGGCACGGACCTGACCCAGTTGCACGAAAACATTACCGGCGCTCACCGGCTCACCAGTGGCATGGAACGAATTTTTGATTCGGGTTTCGCCGAATTCCTGCGCATGCGCCAGCAGGGAAGAATGACACCCAATGCGATGCTTGAAGGCGCCCAGCGCTCCATGCGCATCGCGCTGACGCGCGAGACAGAGGAGTTGGAGCATCATCTCAATTTCCTGGCCACGGTCGGTTCCACCAGCCCGTACATCGGCCTGTTCGGTACGGTGTGGGGCATTATGACTTCCTTTCACCAGTTGGCTAACGTCAACCAGGCCACCATCGCGATGGTCGCTCCCGGAATTTCCGAAGCGCTGATCGCCACCGCCATGGGCCTGTTTGCAGCGATACCGGCGGTGATTGCTTACAACCGCTTCTCGAACCAGGTCGATCGCCTGGAAGTACGTTACGACAATTTCAAGGAAGAGTTTTCCAGCATCCTGCAACGCCAGGCGCATCAACTCAGCGAGGAGTAAGAGTTCATGGAATCCACCAGGGGACGCCGCCGGCCGATGTCGGAAATTAACGTCGTACCGTATATCGACGTGATGCTGGTATTGCTGGTTATTTTCATGATCACAACACCCTTGCTCAATCTTGGCGTGGAAGTGGAACTGCCCAAGGCGGATGCGGAACCCATGGACACGCAAGAAAATAACGAGCCGTTGGTGATTACGGTGTTACAAAACGGGGATCTTTACCTGAACGCCGGCGGGGATCTCGACGGCACCGCCAGCGGCTTGATTGATCCGGAAACCCTGGTGACGACGGTATCCGCCATCGTCCGCCGCAACCCGGAGATTCAGGTTCTGGTGGGTGGTGATGAGCGGGTTGTCTACGGGCAGGTATACAATGTCATGGTCCTGTTGCAGAAAGCCGGGGTGACCAAGGTTGGGCTGATGAGCGACCCCCTGGATGCAAGTCTGGGCGGGGAGCAGGATACCAGCGATTAAATGTTTTCCCGGCAGGAACTCGGCGCTCAATTCCGGGCCTTCAGCCTTGCCATTGGCATCCATGTCCTGATGGCGGTGCTGGTGGTGTTGGGCACGATGAGATGGGAGCCGTTCCGTAAACCTCAGCACCTGGGCCTGACCATCGAGGCCGTGATTGTGGATACCAGTGAAATCCGCAAGCAACGCGAAGAGGCAAAACGGGCAGTGGAGCACGAAGCTCTGCGCAGGCAAAGAGATGAACGCCTGCAACAGCAGAAGAAGCGGGAGGCCGAGCAGAAGATCCAGAAAGACCTGGAAGCGAAGCAGCGGCGGGAAAAGGAACTCGAGGCGCAGCGCAAACGCGATGCACAGGACAAACTGCAAAAGCTCCGGATGGAGCGGGAACGAAAGCGGGAAGATGAGCGCCTGAAACAGCAGCAGGAACTGGAAGATATTCGCAAGCAGAGGGAAGCTGCGGAAAAACAGCGCAATCTGGAGGCAGAGCGGCTCAAGCAAATTGAAGCTCGCCGGCAGAACGAAGCCGCAGAGCAGCGGCGCCAGTTGGAGGCAGCGGAACGCAAGAAGCAGGTCGAGGCTGAGCAGCGTGAATTCCGCGCCGGTCAGTTGGCCACGCTCAGCGATAAGTACCAGCTGGCCATACAATCGGTAGTGACGCAGAATTGGCTGCGCCCGCCCACCGCGCAAGCCGGATTAAGATGTACGCTGAAAATTGTCCAGATTCCCGGTGGCGAAGTTATTTCCGCTGCCATTGCAGGCAAATGCAACGGCGACCAGGCGACTCGCCGATCCATCGTGGCGGCGGTTGAACGAGTCGGTATACTGCCCTATCGCGGTTTCGAGGATGCTTTCGAGCGTGAAATTGACTTTATTTTTATTTATGACGGTGACTGACAAAGTGAAAAAACTATTTATTATTCTCACAATTTTGCTGGCCAGCAATGCAGTTCAGGCCCAGCTTCAAATCGAAATCATCAGCGGCAATCCAAGCGCCCTGCCCATCGCAATTGTGCCCTTCCAGTGGCAAGACGCCACGCCGCCCCCGATAAGCTCCATGGATGAGATTATCTCCGGCGACCTGTACCGTTCCGGCCTGTTCAAACCGATGGATACGGCGGACATGATGGAACGGCCGGTTGACGAAGAGTCCATCCGGTTCGGGACCTGGCGTTTACTGAAAGTCGACTACATCGTGATTGGCAGCGTGCGCACGCCTGTTGATGGCCAGGGGCATGAACTGGTTTACCAGTTATTCGATGTGCACACGCAGGAGCGCATCCTGTCGCAAATCACTACCGTCGGCCCCGGTGATCTGCGCTATGGCGCACATCGCGTGGCGGATGCCATCTACGAAGCACTGACTGGCGTGCCCGGCGCCTTCGCCACCCGGATCGCCTACATTACGGCCACCGGCCTGGGTTCGGATTTGCACTATGAACTGGTGGTGTCGGATGCAGATGGTTTCGCACCGCAGTCTGTGGTGGGTTCACCCGAGCCCCTGCTGTCGCCCGCCTGGTCTCCGGACGGAAAGAAACTTGCATACGTATCCTTCGAGAAAGGGAACTCCGCCATCTACATGCAGGACGTTGCGACCGGTTCGCGGGAATTGATTTCAAGTGGGAAAGGTATTAACGGCGCACCGTCGTTTTCACCGGATGGCCGCAAAATGGCCATGGCGCTGTCCCACACCGGCAATCTTGAAATCCATGTCCGGGAAATGGCGACCGGCCGCCTGACCCAGCTGACACAGCACTGGGCCATTGATACCGAACCCGTCTGGGCGCCGGATGGAAAGTACATTTATTTCACCTCGGACAGGGGCGGAAAACCGCAGATCTACCGCGTCCCACCGACAGGCGGAAACCCCGAAAGAGTCACTCTGGAAGGTGACTACAACGCCCGGGCGAGTATTGCGCCCGATGGACGAAGAATAGCTGTAGCGCATGGGAGAGGAAACGAGTATCGTATAGCGGTCTGGGATATTGAAACCGAACGATTTACCGTTCTCACGCCAGGTGTACTGGACGAGTCGCCCAGCTTCGCACCCAATGGAAGCATGGTGCTGTATGCAACCCGTGAAGGGACCCGCGGCGTGCTATCCGCAGTGTCCGCTGATGGAAATGTACGCCAGCGGCTGATATTGAGTGAGGGAGACGTTCGGGAACCCGCGTGGTCACCCGTAATCAGGTAAACTAAACAGAGATTTATGGAAATCGATGCCGTTCAGAACGGCACCAGGATAAAAACCAGGAGGAAAGAATGAAAACCGTGTGGCAATTGACTCTCGCAATGATTATTGCACTGACATTGACAGCCTGCAAAACAACACCAGAGGCTGTAACGGAGCCCACTCCAGAGCCGGAGCCCACAACTGATGTGGATACCAAGGCAGCACCGGATCCGCATGATTTTACGGATGTACGTAATTTCGATAATCCCGAAAGCCTGCTTTCCAAACGGGTTATCTATTTCGATTTCGACAAGTCCACGGTGCGTCCGGAATATCGCGGGATCGTTTCCGCACACGCAGCGTATACAGCAGCGCACTCCAGCGCTCGCGTGACGCTTGAAGGCCACGCCGACGAACGCGGAACACGTGAATACAACCTCGGCCTCGGTGAACGTCGCGGTAATGCCGTGATGGGTCTGATGTCCGCACAAGGCGCCAGGGGCAGCCAATTGGTTGTCGTGAGCTATGGTGAAGAACGGCCCACTTGCCGCGTTAGCGACGATCATTGCTGGTCACAGAACCGTCGTGTGGAGATTGTTTACACGGCCCGATGAGCATGGTTCGACGTTTTTCCGACAGAGTTTTTAATGGGGTTTTGATGGCCAGCCTGGTGCTGGCCATCATTGTTTCTGTACCGGCCTGGGCTCAGGATGTCGATCATTCAGTCATGGCGAACCTGGTAATCCAGGTCCAGGAATTGCAGGACGAAGTCCGTAACTTGCGCGGGCAACTGGAAGAACAGACCCGGGAACTGGAAAACCTGAAGCGCCGCCAGCGCGACCAGTACCTGGATCTCGACCAGCGCCTGTCCGATGTGCGCAACAGCCAGCCCGTGACCACTGGCGGCCTGCCAGCTACAGCCGCTGCTGCTGACCAGGGCAGCGCAGTGACCCCGCCCACAGAGGATGCCCCGGAAGTGCGTGCACCCCTGGCTACCCCATCGACCGTCACCGGAATTGGACAGCCATTGGCGCAGAGCCAGACACCGGCTGCAGCAGCCGCAGAGGAAAAAGCAGCCTACGACCTGGCTTTCCAGGCGCTCAAGGATTTGCGCTATGCGGACGCCGCCGAGAAATTCCAGTCATTTCTGGATAGTTATCCCAATAGTGAGTATTCAGATAATGCGCAGTACTGGCTGGGCGAATCCTATTATGTGACCCGCAATTACGATATTGCCCTGACGGCCTTCCAGGAACTGATGGATCGTTACCCGGAAAGCCCGAAAGTGCCGGATGCGCTACTGAAAATGGGTTACACCCATTACGAACTGAAGCAATGGGACCTCGCCCGCGCAGTTCTCACCCAGGTGCAGGAAAGCTACCCCGACACCACGCTGGCCCGGCTGGCCGAAAGCCGGCTTCGCGGCATGCGGATGGAAGGTCACTACTGATTCAACGAGTCCCGGAATCCCGCGAGGGCATGTTGAAAATCACCGAGATTTTCCATTCTCTGCAGGGAGAGGCATTGCAGGCCGGCTTGCCCACCGTGTTCGTCAGGCTGACAGGCTGCCCCCTGCGCTGCGTGTACTGTGACAGCGAGTACGCTTTTTACGGTGGGCAGTGGATGCACTTCGATGACATCCTCGCTGAAATCCGCAAATATGAAACACCTTATATCTGCGTCACCGGTGGGGAACCACTGGCCCAGAAGCGCTGCACAGAGCTGTTGAAGCTACTGTGTGACGAGGGCTACAAGGTTTCACTCGAAACCAGTGGCGCGATCGACATCAGCCTGGCAGACCAGCGCGTGAGTCGGGTGATGGACCTGAAGACTCCCGGCTCGGGCGAAGCGGAAAAGAATCTCTGGAACAACCTCAAAGAACTGAGCAGACACGACCAGATAAAATTCGTGATTTGCTCACGCGAAGATTACGAGTGGGCCAGCGCGCAACTACATGAGAGGAAGCTGAATGAGTATTGCGAGGTTCTGTTTTCACCGGCATGGGGCCAGGTGGATGCGGAAGAGCTGGCGGGATGGATACTGGAAGACCACCTGCCGGTCCGCTTCCAACTGCAACTGCATAAAATTCTTTGGGGCGACACGCCCGGAAAATAGAGGCGCCTGACCCTATGAATGAATCAAAAAAAGCCGTCGTCCTGGTTTCCGGCGGGCTGGACTCCGCCACGGTGCTGGCCATGGCGAAATCCCAGGGTTTCGATTGTCACGCGCTGGCCGTGGACTATGGGCAGCGCCACCGCTCGGAACTCGATGCGGCTGCCAGGGTGGCAGACGCAAATGGGGCAAAGCTCAAGATCCTGCCGCTGGATTTGCGCGCCATCGGAGGCTCGGCACTGACTGACGACATCGACGTGCCGGAAGAGGAAACCCCGGGCATCCCGGTCACTTATGTCCCCGCACGCAACACCATCATGCTCTCGCTCGCCCTGGCCTGGGCCGAAGTGCTGGGTTCTGACGATATCTTCATCGGCGTCAACGCGGTGGATTATTCCGGCTACCCGGACTGCCGCCCCGAGTTCATCGCGGCCTACCAGCAGATGGCACGGCTGGCAACCCGGGCCGGCGTGGAAGGCGGCAAAGTCAACATCCACACACCGCTGATCGACCTGACCAAGGCCGAAATTATCCGCCAGGGCGTTGAACTTGGCGTCGATTACAGCCTGACCGTTTCCTGTTACCAGGCAGACAGCAAGGGACGCGCCTGCGGTGTCTGTGACTCCTGCCGCATCCGCAAGGAAGGATTCAGGACTGCGGGTGTCCCAGACCCCACGAGATACGGTTAAAATTTCCCAAAACCCTTGAGCCAACAAGGAATTTCACCTACAATTCCGCCTCCTTCCCGGAGGGCCGTTAGCTCAGGTGGTAGAGCACTGGACTTTTAATCCATTGGTCGTAGGTTCGAGTCCTACACGGCCCACCATTTTTTTCAGGTCCTACTTGACTATTATCTATTTTTGATATTACCTCATGACAACATTACCGACATGCGGTAATATGTGCGTATGGCAATCAACAACTTCAAAAGCAACGAAGCAAAGAAAATTTTTGAAGGTCGTTTTTCTAAAAAATTGCCTCAACAAATTCAACAGCGCGGTAGAGAAAGCCTCAAGCAATTGGACGCAGCCGTAAACCTGGATGACCTGATGATACCGCCGTCAAACATGCTGGAGGATTTAAGAGGTGACCGCAAAGGACAGCACAGCATACGGATCAACCAGCAATTCCGAGTTTGCTTTGTTTGGGAAGATGGAAACGCCAGCGAGGTTGAGATAGTCGATTACCACTGAGATCGAAGGAGAATTTAATGGGCAGGAAGGACAAACGATTAAAGCCAGTACATCCCGGCGACCTGTTGAGCCGGATTATGAAAGAGATGGATATTTCCAGTTACGCACTGGCCAAAGCAACTGGCAAAACGCCGACGCAGATTCATCGAATCGCGAACGGAAAAGCAAGCATGACCGCTGATATGGCCCGCCTGATTGGGATGGCATTAGGCACGTCTGCAGAAATGTGGGTGCGGCTACAAGCACAATACGATCTGGAAGTAGCGGAAATCAAGAATCCTGACCTTGAAGTGACACAAATCGTGGATGCCGGACAGAAAGTGGCTTGATTTGGCTCAAAATCCTTCGATCAATTCGGCCAGGGGCAGTATCCTACATTCTGGCAGCTCACCTCGGCCGCTTCACTGAAGCTTTATTGCTCCGGCTCTGGCAGCCATGGTTTACCCATCAATTTTTCTGCAAGATCCAAGTCGATATGAGGGACGATCAATAAATCAACTGCGTCCTGAACCTGTTCGTATTCTTCTTCGCAGTATTCGGCTCGAGACTTCGGCAAAAAGCCTTTGCTCACGATGTCGCCGAACAGCTTCGTATCGGCGCCATACGCTATGCACAATACATTGAAGAAACGCTGTGCGGGCGTGCCATGCTCGTCGGCGTAGTCCTCCATCGAGCGACACTGGTCAATCTTTTTCTCGTCCATATTGTAGGCGTACGCAGTGCCTGCGATCAGCCGGCGCGACTCGGACTCGCCGAATTGAAGTAAGGCATAGGCTGCCACCTGATCGGCCGCGTCTTCTTCGCGCCCGAACACCGGCAGCTCGAGCATATCGAACAGGGCATGTGCGAATTCGTGCAGCGAGACTTCGAACAACGGGCCGATAACCGTGTCGATCGGCGCAAAGCCGCCCGGCGTCTTCTCCTGCGGCATATTCTCAAACAACTCGTTGATATATTCGTAGCAAATCGTTATGTCGCCATCTTCGTAAAAGGCATCGGCCTCTCCGTCACACCCTGTCAACGAGATTCGCAATGTTCTGGGAAGTCGGAACGGGCTGAGGAGTTTCTGCAACTTCTCGAGCGCACCGCGTTGCTTAAGATCCGTGTAAATCTCCTGGTGCGCGGGGTTCTTCGGAGGTACATATCGAATGCTAACCCGGTTGGTCTTCGAAGCGGCAAAGGCTGGAATCGCCATTACTGTGATCAGGATCATTCCGACAACCGTTTTAGCCAAGGCGGCTACGCATTTGGACTGAAGATCATGAATTGAAGGTGGTGGGAGCATCGGTGTATTAGTCCATTTCATTCAGCGGCCGGTAGCGGATTCCATGGAACATCGTGTAAAGCACCGGAACGATGATCAGCGTCAGTACCGTCGCGAACCCGAGCCCGAACATGATGGCCGCGGCCATGCTTTCGAAAAACGCATCGGCCAGCAGCGGCACCATGCCCAGGATGGTGGTAATCGCAGCCATGGAAACCGGCCGTACACGGCTGACGCCGGACATGAATACCGCCTTGTAGGGTTCCGTTCCCTCTCTCAGTTCGGTATTGATCTGGTCCAGCAGCACGATGCCGTTCTTGAGCAGCATGCCGGACAGGCTCAACAGACCCAGCAGAGCCATGAAGCCGAAAGGCTTGTTCATCACCAGCAGGCCGACAGTCACGCCGATGATAGCCATCGGCACCGTGGCCCAGATCACCAACGGCGCACGCACCGCATTGAACAGCAGCACGGTGATCAGGAACATCATCAGAAATCCCAGTGGCAGCGAGGCAAACAGAGCGGTCTTTGCATCATTAGAGCTTTCGTACTCGCCGCCCCACTCCAACGCATAACCATCCGGGATTTCGAGGGCCTCTATCTGGGGCCGCAACCTCTTGAACAGGTCGGCGCCCGTCTCGGTGCCGAATACGTCGGGATCGGCCAGCACCGCCAGCGTGCGTTTGCGGTCCTTGCGCTGGATCAACGCATCCTCCCACAGGGTGGGAAACGCGGAGACCACCTCGTCGATCATGACGTAGCGTTCAAAGGTGTTACTCCAGAGTTGCACGTCATGGATGGAGTCGATACTGAGGCGTTCCTCGTCCGGCAGGCGCACCACGATCGGGATCAGGTTGGTGCCCTGGCGGTACAGGCCCACATCGATGCCCGAGAAACTGCCGAGCAACGAATTGTCGAGATCGCGCTTGGTGATGCCCAAACGCCTCGCTGCCGCCTCATTAAGCTGCGGGCGTATCATCTTGGAGCGTTCCCGCCAGTCGTCCCGGATACCGACCGCGTTGGGATCTGCGCGGAAAATCTCCTTGGCCTGAACCGCCAGCCCGCGCAGCACCTCCGGGTCGGGACCGATAAAGCGTGCCTCGATCTTGGCGGGCGGCGATGGTCCGATCTCAAGCCGGCGGAACTTGGTCGATGCCTGCGGGTAGTTGTCCGCCAGGAAAGTGTCCACATCCTGCATCATCGGTACCACGTCCTCCGGATCCTTTATGCGGAACAGGAGTTGCGCGTAACTCGCGTATGAGGACTCAGGCGTGTAAGTCAGCATGAAGCGTGGCATGCCGCCACCGATAACCGCGTGCACGAACTCGATGCGTTCATCATCCTTCAGTGCTTCCTGGATCTCGACGATATTCTCGTCCGTGGCGCGGATGTCCGTGCCCTGCGGGAGCCAGTAATCAACCATGAAGATCGGTGTGGTCGAGGGCGGGAAGAACGACTGCTGCACCTTGCCGAAGCCCCAGATCGAGGCCGCCAGCATGGCGATGAGGATGATGACCGTTGCAATGCGGTTGCGCATACACAGGTCGAGCAGCGTCTTGTAGATAGTGAACATGGCCCCCTTGTAGGGGTCCTCCTGCTGGTCATCATCGCCCTTTCTGATCTCTTCTTTGAAAAACAGATCGCAGAAAAACGGGGTCAGGGTGATGGCGGTGAACCAGCTGAGCGTCAATGAAAACAGCAACACCCAGAACAGCGAGCCGGCGAATTCACCGGTGGCATCGGGTGAAAGTCCAATCGGGGCGAACGCCAGCACCGCGATCACGGTGGCGCCCAGCAGCGGCCACATGGTTTGACCGACGATGGCGTTGGCGGCTTCCAGCTTGCTCATACCCCGCTTCATGCCGATCAGCACGCCCTCGGTGACCACGATGGCGTTGTCCACCAGCATGCCCAGCGCGATGATCAACGCGCCCAGCGAAATGCGCTGCAGTTCGATCTGGCTGTTGAGCATCAGGATGAAGGTACCGGCGCAGGTCAGGAACAGGATAATGCCGATGAGGATGCCGCTCTTGATGCCCATGAAGATCAACAGCACCACGATCACGATCAGTACCGCGGCAATCAGGTTCTTCAGGAATGCGGAGACGGACTTCTCGACCTCTTTCGGTTGGTTGTAAAGGTCGTAGAGTTCAACACCCACCGGTCGGGCGAATTCCAGGTCCAGCAACCGCGACTCGATTGCCCTACCGATATCCACCACGTTGACACCGGAAGTGAACGAGACGCCGATCACCAGCGCCTCGTCGCCCGCATAACGCATGATTTTGGAGGGAACCTCGGCAAAACCCATGGAGATGTCGGCAATATCGCCGAGATAAATCAGCTCGGAAGCACCCGGCTCGCTGATCAGCAACTGTTCCAGTTGGGAAACGTCGTCGAACTCACCCGTGGGATTGATGCGCACGGACTCCGAGCCGGCCCGGATGCTGCCCGCGTTGGACACCACATTCTGGGTTTGCAAAAGGTCGTAGATGCGTTGCATGGAGATTCCCAGGGTCGCCATTCTGGCCTGGGAGATTTCCACGAACACCTGCCGTTCACGCGTACCGCTGATATCGATCTTGGCCACGCCGGGCACCAGGATCAGCTCGCGCCGCAGGTAATCCACGTAGTCCTCGAGTTCGCCGTAGCTGTAACCCGGCCCGGTGACCGCGAACATCATGCCGAACACGTCGCCGAAGTCGTCGTTGATCAATGGCTGGGATGTGCCGGGCGGCAGTTCACCCTTGACGATCATGTCATCGATCTTGCGGCGTACGCTGTCCCAGACCTGCTGGAGCTCGGCCCCGCCATAGGTCTTCTGAATCGAGGCGGTGATCTGTGACAAGCCGGCGCTGGAAGTGGATACGACTTCGTCCAGTGCCGCCAGTTGCTGCAGGGCCTGTTCCACCGGAAAAGTGACCTCTTCCTCGACCTGCTGCGGGGAGGCTCCAGGGTAGGCAACCACTATCTTGGCATCCTTGATGGTAAACGGCGGGTCTTCGAGTTGGCCGAGTGAGAAGAATGCAATCATGCCGCCGACGCCGAAGATCAGCACAAACATCCAGCTGATGACCTTCTTTTCGATCGCGAATTGCGAAGGCAGCATCACAGGCCCCTCTCTCGCTTCATTGGCCGAACCCACATGCCTTCCTGCACCGCATTGACACCGGCCGCGACGATCAGCTCGCCCGGATCGAGGCCTTCGAGGATGGCGATGTTCTGGCCGGTCAATGGCCCGACCTTCACGTCCCGGCGCGACGTGCGCATCGAATCGGGATCAACTATCCACACCTGCCGCCGATCGGCATCCAGCGGTTCATCCTCGGCGCTGAACACCGCCTCGATCGGCACCAGTGTCACCCCGGCCGTCTCTTCGGAGAACAACCCGGACAGGTCGGCGATCACGGTTGCGCTCATTCCGGGCAGTACGTTCAGGTCATCGGGCGCCGGCAGGGAAAACGTGACCTTGAAGGTCAGTGTGGCCGGATCGGCACTGGTCTCGTGCTCCTTGTAGTGGGCGGTGTAGGTGCGGTCTGAGATCGATCCGAAGCGTACCTGTACCGGTTTCGGTTTGCGTTCGGCGCGCACTCGCTCGACGCGGGCCACGATGGATTCAGGGAGATCGACGATGACATCGACCATCTGCTTGGTCTGCAGTATCAGCACCACCTGGCCGGCCGCAACGCTTTCGAAATTTTCAGCCAGGCGGCGCGCGACGACGCCGTCGAACGGAGCGAACAGCTGCGTATAGTCGAGATTGTTCGTGGCCCGTGTCAGGTCCGATTTGCGGACTCTCTTAATGGCCAGGCGCTGATCGTATTCGGCCTGCGAGATCAGTTGCCGCCCCACCAACTCAGCGGCGCGGTCGAACTGCGCCACGGCCAGGTCGTACTGTGCCTGGGTCTGGTTGACCGCGGCCTGGTAATCAGAGGGATCGAGCCGCGCCAGCAGGTCGCCCTGATTGACCAGAATGCCGCGGTTGGCGGGGAACTCGACAAGCTTGCCGCTCACGCGAAAAGCCAGGTTGGCCTCGTCGGAGGCCTGTACTTCGCCAGGGAATGAACGCATCATAAATTCGTCCGGGCCGACCACCGTGAAGATCTTGGCCGGGCGGGCCACTTCGGGCGGGGGCGGCGGTTCTGGCCGCGAGCAGGCGGTGAGCGAAACGAGAAGAAAACCCGTCAGGACCAGGTTGAATTTATTCACGGTAGCATCCTCTATTTTTGAGAAATCATATTATTCCTGAGTAGCAGTCTGTCTATCCAGATTACGACATGAGCCTATGTAACCAGCGAAGAAAAACCACATGCTCCTTATTATAGGAAGCATAAAAGCCCTTTTCCATGAAACTGACAAGTACTGAAGCAGTTTCTTGCGTCAGCTTTTAATGTATCGGCACAAGCGTTCCAGCTTGTCCCGTTCATGGGCCCGGGTGGCAACCCCTGCATGCAGTGAAAAACCCACTACCTGGCCCGCTCCTGTGCATCCCTGCACCCGCAGCATTAGTGAGTCCTTTCACGTCAACTTCCCAACAGTTGATGCATCGGTGATTCAGGGTCGCCATCCACGCCATCGGCGGTGAGGTCGCTGTTGCCGGCCTCG
>JAIVWI010000009.1:0-33183 GCA_048636595.1 Oceanospirillum sp.
AGGGGTCTTCTTCCAGGACACGGCATAAACCCTTCCCTGGGGCCTCCTCTTGCAACATCGTGTTGCAAAGGGTCCTGGAAGAAGACCCCTTACTCCGAAAGGGCTTGTGCCAAACTGAGAGTCAGAATCACCCGGCGGACTCGAATGGTTGAACAATCCAATGCTTACGCCGATAGAGGGGCCCAAAACCTTTTACAGCGGCTCAAACCGGGCCTGGAAAAACCTGAGGTACTCGGGTTCATAGGTCATTTTCAGACCGTGAATCGACTCGCGGCGTGCGTAGAGATCAATGACTGATTCGGCTACTACGTCCAGATGGGCCTGGGTATAAACCCGGCGCGGTAAAGTAAGCCGCACCAGTTCCAGCGCCGGTCTGCGGTTCTGGCCCGTTTCGGGATCACGGCCGGCAGAAACGTTTCCCCGTTCCATGGTGCGAATTCCGGCCTCCAGGTACAATTCGGCTGCCAGCGTCTGCGCCGGGTAGTCGTCCTGGTCCACGTGGGGCAGGAACTCCCTGGCATTGAGGAAAATGGCGTGTGACCCGATGGGATTCACGATGGGAACACCGGCATCACGCAGCTTGTTGCCCAGGTAACGAACCTGGCCAATCCGGGCGGACTGGTGCTCTTCCATAACGGCTTCACGCATGCCTATCGCCATCGCTTCCATATCCCGCCCGGCCAGTCCACCGTAGGTATGCAGGCCCTCGTAAACCACCACCATGTTCTGCGCCTTGATGAACAGTTCCTTGTCGTTGCAGGCGAAGAAACCACCGATATTGACCAGCAGGTCTTTCTTGGCCGACATGGTGCAACCGTCCGTCAGGTCGCAAATCTCGCGCAGGATTTCGCGCAAGGACTTATCGCCATAACCCTCTTCGCGCTCCCTGATGAACCAGGCATTCTCGATGGTGCGCGTAGCATCCAGCATGATTGGGATGCTATGTTTTCTACAGTATTCATGCAGTTCGCGTAAGTTCTTCATGGAAAATGGCTGACCACCGGCCATGTTCACATTGCCTTCCAGGCTGATGTAGGGCACGTGGTCCGCACCGACTTTCTGCACCAGGCGGTCCAGCTTCTCCATGTCGACATTTCCCTTGAACGGATGCCGGCTGTCCGGGTCGTGCGCCTGGTCGATGATGACATCGACAAAGTTACCGCCTGCCAGTTCCTGGTGCAAACGCGTGGTGGTGAAATACATGTTACCCGGTACGAAATCACCCGGCTTGATCATGATCCTGGACATCAGGTGCTCAGCGCCGCGGCCCTGGTGCGTCGGTATCAGGTACTTGTATCCGTAGTATTCGCGAACAGCGTCCTGCAGGTGATAGAAGTTATCGCTGCCCGCATAGGCTTCATCGCCCATCATCAGGCCGGCCCACTGGCGGTCACTCATCGCCGAGGTGCCGGAATCCGTCAGCAGGTCAATATAGACATCCCTGCTGCGGAGCAGAAAAGTGTTGTAGCCGGCTTCGCGGATGGCTTGTTCACGTTCTTCGCGGGTGGTCACCCTTAAAAGTTCGACCATTTTGATCTTGTAGGGCTCGGCCCAGCTGTGGTGAGGTGTGTTTTGAATTTCCATGATTTGTCCGGTTGAATTATCTATTTAAAACCTGAATTACCTTAAAATATTATCTCCAAAATCACTAAAATATGTGTTTCTAAAGGATAGTTATTTCCTATTTAAAGAATTATATATTCCGCAAATAGTATATTTACGAATCATTTGTTCCATATTAGAAAATCAGGAATTTTGCACGATCGTGCCAGTTAGACAGAACATTTTCAGCTGCCGGGGCGCAGCCTTGATACGGCCCTATTTTTGGTATACCCGGGGCAAGCGCCCGGTCAATCCGGCCAGCAATTCGTAACCAATCGTACCGGCGCTGGATGCCACTTCGTTGACGCTCAGATTCTTCCCCCAGAGTTCGACTGAATCGCCGATCCCGGCTCCGTGATGATCCGTCAGGTCGACCGAAATCATGTCCATGGAAACCCGGCCCGCCAGCGGTGCGCGCGCTCCGTTGACCAGCACCGGGGTGCCGCCGGGTGCGTGCCTCGGATAACCGTCACCATATCCGATTGCGATGATGCCGACTTTTGACTGCCTGTGGGCTACCCAGTCGAGACCATACCCTACCCCTTCGCCGGGTGCGACTTCCCGGATGGCGATAATTTCTGAAGCCAGGGTCATGGCCGGAAGCAGTCCATCATTGCTTCCCTTGGTCATAACAAACGGGCTGATGCCATAGAGCATGTACCCGGGCCGGTTCCAGTCGGCGTGGGCCTCCGGCCAGGCCATGATCGCAGCTGAGTTTGCGATGCTCAGGGGAAGCTTGTGTTTTGCGGCAAAGGAACTGAGTCTGTTCACCTGCTGTTTCGTCACCGGGCTGGCAAGGTCATCGGCGCAGGCCAGCTGAGTACACAGGACGAGATCCGGCTGAATATTGCCGGATGAATACAGGGCTTCGCAGGCGCTTTCAACTTCATCCGGTTCCAGTCCAAGGCGGTGCATTCCCGTTTCCACCTTGAGCCACGCCCTGACCGGCCGGGTAGCCTTTGAAGACAGTACGCGGTCAATTTGTTGATGATTGTTCAACATCAACCAGAAATCCCTGGCGACTGCCTCGGCGACATCTTCATCACCCAGGATACCCTGCAGGATCAGGATCGGCCTGGTGATGCCCGCGTCGCGTAACTGCACCGCTTCTTCGAAAAATGCGACAGCGAACGCCGGGGCTTCATCCTGAAGCGCCCGTGCAACCTCCACCGCTCCGTGGCCATAGGCATTGGCTTTGATCACGGCGAGATTCTTTGAAGCTGGTGCAAGCCGGCAAACGGTTCTGAAGTTTTCCGAGATGGCATTCAGCCGGACAATTGCTGACGTAGGGCGCATATAATCCTGGGGCCTGTTTACACTGGCCCCAAGTATACAGATTGCTCATAATGGGGTCAGGTTCAAAGAACCTGACCCCGGTGTCGTAACCGGCAAAAAACGGAGAGTTTGATGAAAATTGAGAGTTATGTAAACGGCGCCTGGACGCCGGGCCAGGGCGATGGAGTAGAAGTCCGCAACGCCATAAGCGGCGCTCCGGTCGGCATCGTCGACAGTAGCGGCATTGATTTCGCTGAGGTGCTCCGCCACGGCCGGAATGCTGGCGGCAAGGCGCTTCGCGCCATGACCATCCACGACAGGGCGAATATGCTCAAGGCCCTGGCCAAACATCTGCTGGGAAAAAAAGAAAAACTCTATGCAATCTCGGCAATGACCGGCGCTACCCGTGGCGACAGCTGGGTCGATATCGAGGGTGGAATCGGCACTGTGTTCAGTTACTCCGGCATCGCGCGGCGCGAACTGCCCAATGAAACTTTCTGCGTCGAGGGCAATGTGGAACGGCTGTCGGTAAACGGCACTTTCGTGGGCCGCCATATACTGGTTCCAAAAGAAGGTGTCTCGGTCCATATCAACGCCTTCAACTTCCCCTGCTGGGGCATGCTGGAAAAGATAGCGCCCAGCCTGATCGCCGGCGTGCCCGTGGTGGTGAAACCGGCAACCGTGTCTTCCTATCTCACCGAAGCCATGGTCAGGGAAATCATTGATTCAGGCATCATGCCCGAAGGTTCGATCCAGTTGATCTGTGGTGGCGTGGGCGATCTTTTCGAACATCTCACCGAACAGGACGTGGTGACCTTCACCGGCTCTGCAACCACCGGCAGAATGCTCAAGTCACATCCCAATATCCTGGAAAACAGCATCCCCTTCAACATGGAAGCAGACTCCCTGAACTATTCGATCCTGGGTGCAGACGTCACGCCCGACACCCCGGAATTTGACCTGTTTATCAAGGGCGTGGCGCAGGAAATGACCGTCAAGGCCGGCCAGAAGTGCACTGCCATCCGGCGCGCCATCGTGCCGAGGAATCAAGTTGACGCCGTGACCGCAGCGCTGAAAGCCCGGCTGGACAAGGCTGTCATGGGTGATCCAGCTGTCGAGGGCGTGCGCATGGGCTCCCTGGTGGGTACAGATCAATGCGAGGACGTGTGGCAAAGCGTGGAAAAACTGGCCCAATCCTGTGACATTCTGCACGGGGGCAGCCGGGATTTCGAAGTGGTCGGGGCGGATCCGGAAAAAGGCGCCTTCTTCCCTGCTACCCTGCTCTACTGCGACGACCCGTTTGCAAGCGAAGTGCCGCATAGCGTGGAGGCCTTCGGCCCGGTCAGTACCCTGATGCCCTATGGCGATACCGAGGAAGCCATCGAACTGGCCAAGCTCGGCCGCGGCAGCCTGGTCGGATCCCTGGTCACGGCCGATGACGAGGAGGCGGCCCGCATCGTGCTGGGTACAGCTGCTTACCATGGTCGAATCCTGGTGTTGAACAGCGACTGCGCAGCCGAATCCACCGGTCACGGATCGCCACTGGCGCCGTTGGTACACGGTGGACCCGGCCGCGCTGGTGGCGGCGAAGAGCTGGGCGGCAGCCGCGCCATCAAGCACTACATGCAGCGCACAGCCATACAGGGCTCACCCACCACCCTGACGGCCATCACCCGCCAGTACACGGCCGGATCAAAGCCAATCATCGATCTGGTTCACCCGTTCCGTAAATACTTCGAGGATCTGCAGATCGGCGAGACGCTGATCACCCACCGGCGCACGGTCACCGAGGCTGACATCGTCAACTTCGGCTGCATTTCCGGAGACCATTTCTACGCACACTTTGATGAAATTGCCGCAAAGGATTCCCTGTTTGGCAAGCGCGTGGCACATGGCTATTTCGTGATTTCAGCCGCCGCCGGCATGTTCGTCGATCCGGCGCCCGGCCCGGTACTGGCCAACTACGGCCTGGAAAACCTGCGTTTCATCGAGCCGGTCGGAATCGGCGACACCATCCAGGTGCGCCTGACCGCCAAGCAAAAGATCTACAAGGAGAAACGCCCCGAAGATGACAAGGCCACCGGTGTGGTCGTGTGGGACGTGGAAGTTACCAACCAGAATGACGATCCGGTGGCGGTATACGACATCCTGACGCTGGTGGAACGACGGGAGGATTGACGCGAAATATACCCCTAAAACAGGAGGGGGCAAACGCCCCCTCCAAGAGGTCTATGGCAACACTGAGAAGGAGACTCATGAGGAGATGCAGTTGCCATAGTTAGTGCCCGGTCAATTAATTAGCGCGTATGGCGGGGTCGAAAAAGCGCCACACTTGCTGCCCTTCTTTCTCTATCGAAAATTCAAAGTCATACACGGACCAGCGCATCATCAATCCCTGGAAAAGCGCGATCAGGTACCTGGCCGTATCTTTGCTTACAAGGTCGCTGCGGAACAATCCTGCCTCCACGCCCTCCACAAGCATTTTTTCGATACGGGTTGTAAATTGCGACATGGCCTGCTGAATCACGCGTTTCAGCTCGCTGGATTCCAGGTGCAGGCGGTCGGAAAACAGCAGTCTTGGCAAGCCCTTGTTAGCACTGAAAAACAGGAACTGGGCCTCGACCAGGCACCGCAAGCGCTGATCCACTGGTTTACTGCTCTCGAACCAGGGCTCGAGATTGGCCATCATCCGCTGAACGACGTGCTGCAGTGCAGTCGCAAAGATTTCGTCACGACTCTTGAAGTGTCTGAACACAGTTGCATGGGCGATGCCGACCTTGTCTGCAATGGCCTGGGTCGTTACACGCGCGACACCCTGACTGGAAGCCAACTCAAGGGTGGCCTCGATAATTTCCAGTTTCCTCTGTTCGCCTGTTTTGCGCATGATTTTTGTAAGTGAGTAGTTACTTACATAGTTTAAAGAATTTCACTTTCCTGTCAAGAGAAACCGGGCGAATTTTGCAATTCAGGTATGGAAACAATCGCCCTTCTACCGCACAATCACAAAGATGAAGGAAGAAGTAAAAAACAGAGAGTTGACAGACACGGCTCCAGGTCAACACACCGGCGTTATGGATCACGCCAGGGAGCTGGTGACTATCGTCTATGAGGCAGCACCATGCGAATACAAGAGACTACTCAAAGTACCCCGAATTCGCGGGGCCATTGCGGCAACAAACAATTTCAATTACGGCAAGGTGTTTGCCTTTGCGGAATACGTGGTTTTCCGCAAGGAATTCAATGCCAGGTTTCCAGATGAAAATTCAAAATCCTGCATCAATGCGTTCTGCAGGCTGTTCCTCAAGAACGACATTTCGATCACCAACCTGGTTAATTTCATGGAAGGCAGCACGGACGAAGAAATGCTGCTGTTAAAGAAAAAGGATGTTTGACGAGCAAGTCAACGCCTACAGGATAGCCTTTCTCTTCACCAGTTTCAGCTCATTACCGCCGCCCGGCAGGGATAGAAATTCGGCTTCATCAGTCAGTTTTTTGATCAGGAACAGCCCCATTCCGCCGAAGGGCCGGTCAGCGAGTGAAGTGTCCAGTTGGGGGGCGTTGACGTGGCTTGCGTCGAAAGACTCAGCCTGGTCACGAATGCGAATGATGACAGCGTCACCATCTCTTTCCATGTGAAGTTCCACCTGGCCTGACCGGCCATCGTAGCCGTGCAGAATCACGTTGGTTACGGCCTCGTCTACCACCAGGCGCAGGTCTGCCAGCACATTGCTGTCTACACCGAAGCTTTCACCTGCCCGGTCGATATAATCCCGGACTTCGTGCAAATTTTCCAGACTGGCCTCGACTGACAGGTCAAAGCCCTGCTTCGTGCTCATCAGGAAAACCCGGCTTTGGCTGGCCTAAAAGGAATTTACGGCTTCGTCCCGGTCTCTGTAAATATCCAGGAAGGAATCAAAGCCAAGCGTCTTTATGACCCTCGATACTTCGTCTGAAGGGTTGAACAACTTCAGGTGCTTTGACTTGGCGATGCCAACCGACTCCGAATTATCAAGCATGTTGGTGATTGCATGGATAGCCCGGAACCCGGCACTGCCCATATAATGCACTCCACTCAGGTCCAACAGGATATTCGAAGCTCCAGCTGCGATCACTTCCGCACCTTTCTCTTCCAGGATATTGTGCGTGGAGGCGTCAATATCTCCTTCTACCCTTAAAACTGTTACAGGGACACTACCCTGCTCTTGCCCAACCATAATATTCAATGTACCCACGAATTCATCTCCAGACTTGTGTTAGCTAATCCTAATATAAATTCTACACACTAATGATTAGCTTGTCTTGTTGAACGGATTTCACGGCTGAGTTGCCGCCAGGTATTTCAACGCAAGCATCGTAATATCATCGGACTGGGCAGCTGTACCACGAAATTCCTTGATGTGATCAAGCATGAGTCCGAGGAATATCTCCGGGTTGTTCCCTTCGGGGGCAGCGTATTTCAATATGCGCTCTTCGGTGAACTGTTCTTTGTTTTCATTCATTGCTTCGTTCACACCATCGGTATAGGTAAACAGCAAGTCACCTTCATTCAACCGCGCGGTGGCCACATTGAAATTGGCCCCGGGAAACAGCCCCAGCACTCCACCGGTGATCTCCAGCAACTCGTGGCTGCCGTCTTGCCGGAAAATAATCGGTGCTTCGTGACCGGCATTGATATACATCAGCTCCCCGTTTTGGGGATCGAACAAACCGTAAAATACCGAAGCGAACATGCTCGACTTTCGGTGGGTAGTCGCAATGTAACGATTGGTCGTCATGATACTGTTCTCAAGCACACGGCGGGCGCGCGCCAAATCACTCTCTGAATCCAACTCGCCCGGGGCTTCTTGCATAAACCCGTACAGCGATGATGCGCGAATCAAACTCCTGAACAGGGTCATGAACAAGGCAGCGCCAACACCTTTGTCACACACATCACCAATTACAATACCCACAAAATTCCCGGTCTTGAGCTTGAAAACGTCAAAAAAGTCACCGGCAACCTCCCGCGCTGCCTCGAAATAGGAAGCAATTTCCCAGTTTTCGATTTCCGGCACAGTCTCCGGCAGAAAATCGGCCTGGATCCGGCGCCCGATTTCCAATTCTTTTTCGTAAGCCAGTAATTGCTCGGTGCGGGTTTTGACGTCCTCAACAATACGCCTCTCCCGTTGCAGTACCGCACGCAGGATCGACTGGAAAGATTCGGGATTCGTGGAGATTGCATCAAACAGCACGTTGCGTTCAAGGCTGAGCAGAATGACATCGCTCTCGGTTGTCACAGACGCGCTGCGGACATCCTGGTCAAGTACCGCCATTTCTCCAAATATTTCGCCTTCTCCAAGATAGGCCATGATCACTTCACCGTCGTGTACCCGTACCTTGCCTGAAATGATGAAGTACATCGTGGAGCCGGCATCTCCCTTGGTGATTACGGTTTCACCGCCAGCTACACGAAGAGTTTCGGCATTACTGGCCAACGCAAGCAACACACTATCCGGTGAATCACCGAGAAAAACACAATTCCTGAGCGTTTCGATTTTATGTTCAACAGAGGTCAATGGTATCTCCATAAAAAAAGGGCCCTTTATGCCTGATTCTTGGGTTTGAAGTCACTGATGTTGATCCGGGGGCGATCGGGCTCCGGTTTAACCAGAGGCTCTGCTCTCTCAAGCGAGAGCCGGCAGCGGCTGCTCAGTTGCTGGTACTCCTTTGTGCCCAGACTTTTCCACTGGACTTCCTCTTCCCTGACAGTGCGAATAACTCGCGCGGGAGATCCCACCACCAAACTGCGCTCCGGACAGGTGAACCCCGAACTCACAAACGCCATCGCTCCCACGATCGACTCCGCACCAATCACCGCGTCGTCCATGACAACCGCGTTCATGCCGACCAGGGCGTTGCGTCCGATACGGCAGCCATGCAGCACCACGCCGTGGCCGATATGGCCATCGACTTCGACAATGCAGTCCTTGCCGGGAAATGTATGTGCCACGCAGGTATCCTGCAGGTTAGAGCCCTCCTCCATGACGATACGCCCAAAATCCCCCCGCAAAACGGCATTCGGGCCGACGTAACAACCGTCAGAGATGATCACGTCACCGATAAGGACTGCGGTTTCATGGACAAAAGCACCGGGGTCAACAACCGGAACGAGTCCTTCGATACTATAGATGGGCATCTGTGTTTAACCTGAATTCCCTTTCCCTGTGGTTCCTTGCATGAAGATAAGGATGATACAGAACTTTTAATTACTACGAACGTTTTGTATCCTTTCTGATCGCTAATCCAGCCAGTCTAACCGAGGAAAACAGAATAATGGCATTCAAGACCATAGAATTCAACGTTGATTCAGGCGTCGCCACGCTGACCCTGAACCGACCCGACCGGCTCAACAGTTTCAATACCGAAATGCACGAGGAAGTACGCACAGCGATGAAGCAGGTACAGGAAGATTCTTCCATCCGTTGTCTTCTGCTCACTGCAAATGGCCGCGGATTCTGCGCGGGGCAGGACCTGGGTGACCGGGCAGTATCCGCCGAAGGTGGCGCGCCTGATCTCGGTGAATCGGTTGAAAAATATTACAACCCGCTGATCGAGAGCATCATGGGCCTGCCCAAACCGGTGATCTGTGCGGTTAACGGCGTCGCTGCCGGCGCCGGCGCCAGTATCGCACTGGCCTGCGATATAGTCCTGGCTGCCCGTTCTGCCAGCTTCATCCAGGTATTCTGCAAGATCGGCCTGGTTCCTGATTCCGGCGGGACCTGGAACTTGCCGCGGGCGGTCGGCCTGGTGCGTGCGAAGGGCCTGGCTTTGCTGGGCGACAAACTGCCGGCCGAGCAGGCCGAAGACTGGGGCATGATCTGGCGCTGCGTTGATGACGAGGACTTGCAGACTGAGGCAAAGAGACTGGCCGCACATCTTGCCACTCAGCCCACACGCGGGCTGGGCATGATCAAGAAACTGCTGCGTGAATCATCCGGCAATACGCTCACAGAGCAACTGGAACTGGAAAAGAACACCATGCGCGAACTCGGCCAGAGTCACGACTACCGGGAAGGCGTGGCCGCGTTCATGGAAAAACGCTCCCCCGTCTTCAAAGGTGAATAATTCGATGAATAATGCCTATATCTGCGATGCCATCCGGACCCCGATCGGGCGTTATGGCGGTGGCCTGTCCTCCGTCCGAACTGATGACCTCGGCGCCATCCCAATCCGCGAATTAACCAAGCGAAATTCAGGAGTGGACTGGGGCGCTGTGGACGACGTTTACTACGGTTGCGCCAACCAGGCCGGTGAAGACAACCGCAATGTCGCCCGCATGAGCAGCCTGCTGGCCGGCCTGCCCGACTCTGTGCCGGGTGTCACGCTCAACCGCCTGTGTGGATCCGGTATGGATGCTGTCGGCAGTGCTGCCCGAACCATCCGTTGCGGTGAAGCAAACCTCATCATTGCAGGCGGCGTGGAATCCATGAGCCGCGCACCCTTCGTAATGGCCAAGGCGGACAACGCTTTCAGCCGTCGTGCGGAAATGTACGACACCACCATTGGCTGGCGCTTTGTCAACCGCCTGATGAAGTCACAATACGGGGTCGACTCGATGCCGGAGACTGCCGAAAATGTAGCTGAGGAATTCAATATCAGCCGCGCGGACCAGGATGCTTTTGCGTTGCTCAGCCAGCAGCGTACAGCCAGGGCGCAGGCCAACGGTGTGTTTAATGATGAAATCACAGCGGTCACCGTCCCACAAAGACGCAAAGAAGACCTGGTGATAAACCGGGACGAGCATCCCCGCGCCAGCACCAGCCTGGAGGCGCTGGCGAAACTGGGTACGCCATTCCGCGAAAACGGCAGCATCACTGCAGGCAATGCTTCTGGTATCAACGACGGCGCCTGCGCACTGTTATTGGCATCTGAAGACGCCATGGCGCAACACGGCCTCACACCACGCGCACGAGTAGTAGCCATGGCGACCGCCGGTGTACCACCACGCATCATGGGCATGGGCCCTGCACCAGCCACCCGCAAGGTGCTGCAAATTGCCGGCCTGAGCCTGGACCAGATGGATGTGATCGAATTGAACGAAGCCTTCGCCGCCCAGGGCCTGGCCGTATTACGCGACCTCGGGCTGCCGGATGATGCCGAACACATCAACCCGAACGGCGGAGCCATCGCCCTGGGCCATCCCCTGGGCATGAGCGGCGCCCGCCTGGTAACCACCGCTCTCTACCAGTTGCATCGTACCGGCGGCCGCTACGCCCTGTGCACCATGTGCATTGGCGTCGGCCAGGGCATCGCAATCATCATTGAGAACTCCATGTAGAAGCGTGTTCGCTGTAAGAGGTCGCTTGCGGCCGATATTTTCACAACGAGTCGGCCGCAAGCGACCTCTTACATTCGCGCGCAAGCACGCTCTCACAAAAAAAAGCAGTTTCGTTATACGTCTCAATAATGATACGATTAACAGCTTAAGATTATCTATTTTGTATCAGTTTAAATAAGCGATAACAGCGGAAACAACATGACCGAACAGGAACTTGAACGGCGCCAGCAGGAATTCGACGCCAAAGTTGCAAACGAAGAACGCATCGAACCAAAAGACTGGATGCCGGACGACTATCGGAAAACCGTGTTGCGGCAGATGTCACAGCATGCACACTCCGAAGTGATCGGCATGCAGCCGGAGGGCAACTGGATCACGCGTGCACCCACGCTGAGCCGCAAGGCCATTTTATTGGCCAAAATACAGGATGAAGGCGGACACGGCCTTTATCTGTACAGCGCCGCGGAAACCCTGGGAACATCCAGGGAGGACATGGTTGAGGCCCTGCACCTGGGTAAAGCCAAATACGCGTCGATTTTCAACTACCCGGCATTAACCTGGGCGGACATGGGCGCCATCGGCTGGCTGGTGGACGGCGCCGCCATCGTCAACCAGGTTTCACTGCAGCGCACCTCATATGGCCCCTACTCCAGGGCGATGATTCGTATCTGCAAGGAAGAAAGTTTCCACCAACGCCAGGGCTACCAGATCATGCTGGTACTGGCGCGGGGCAGTACGGAGCAAAAAGCCATGGCCCAGGACGCCCTCAATCGCTGGTGGTGGCCGTCCCTGATGATGTTCGGCCCGCACGATGCGGAATCAGCCCATACCGCGAAGTCCATGCAATGGAAACTGAAACGTGAAAGCAACGACCAGTTGCGCCAGAAGTTCGTCGACCAGGCCGTACCGCAGGCCGAGTTCATTGGCCTGAAAATGCCCGACCCCGATCTCAGCTGGAACGAAGATCGTGGCCACTACGATTTCGGCAAAATCGACTGGGATGAGTTCTGGCGAGTGGTTTCCGGCGACGGCGCCTGCAACCGCCAACGTCTGGCACACCATATCAAGGCCCAGGAGGACGGCGCCTGGGTTCGCGACGCCATGCATGACTATAAAGAGAAACAACGGGTACGAAGCACCCGCAGCGCAGCCTGAACGGCAGCGTCCTGACCGGAGAATCCGAATATGAATCACAATGCCTTACCCCTTTTCGAGGTCTTTATCCGCTCCAAACGCGGCCTGGACCACCGCCATGTCGGCAGCCTGCATGCGGAAGACCATGAGCAGGCGATGGAGTACGCACGCGACGTCTACCTGCGCCGTAGCGAAGGAGTCAGCATCTGGGTGGTAAATTCCAGCGACATCGTCGCCTCCCAGGAGAGCGATGTCGAGCAGTTCTACGATCCGATGGATGACAAGCCCTACCGGCACGCTACCCATTACGAACTTCCAGACGAAGTCAAAAATATGTAAAACCAGGAACATGATGAATTTCAATTCAGACAAAAAAGATGCCGGCAACCAAGATATTGTCAACTACGCCATCGCGCTGGGCGACGATTCGCTGACCCTGGGCCACCGCCTGTCGGAATGGTCGAGCAATGCCCCATTCCTGGAAGAAGACCTGGCGCTGTCCAACGTGGCCCTGGATTTCATCGGCCGTGCGATGATGTTCTATTCCTACGCCGGCGAGGCAGAAGGAGCCGGGCGCAGTGAGGATGATATTGCCTACCTGAGAGATTGCCGCGAGTATCGCAACCTTTTGATCTGTGAACTGCCCATCGGCGACTTCGCCGACACCATGGCGCGCCAGTTTCTGGTCGATGTTTACGATGTCGGTTTCTATACCGAACTGATGAAATCTGCGGACGAGACCCTGGCTGCAATTGCCGCCAAGGCTATCAAGGAGTCACGCTACCACTTGAGACGCAGCGAAGAATGGGTAAAGCGCCTGGGTGACGGTACCGGGGAAAGCCATGATCGTCTGCAGCGGGCATTCAACGACCTCTGGGGCTACACGCATGAGCTGTTCGAAGTGGACAAGACCGAACAAAGCCTGATCAACGCAGGTATCGCAGTAAACCGGCCGGCACTGAAAGCTGACTGGGAGCTCTACGTGCAGTCGGTGTTGAAGGAGGCCACCCTGGATACGCCGGATGGCCAATGGTCCATACGCGGCGGCCGCGAAGGCATGCATACCGAACACCTTGGATATCTGCTGGCCGAGTTGCAGTTCATGCAGCGAGCTTATCCCGGCCTGGAGTGGTAAACCCCGCAATGAATACTGTGCAAAACGCCGCGGCCACCGCCAAAGCGGGAGACAGCGAAACAGAGCGGCTTGAAGCTCTGCTCGGGCAGGTTACGGATCCCGAAATCCCGGTTGTATCCATCCGCGACCTGGGCATCCTGCGGGATATTTCCCTGGATGGTGGCCAGGTGACCGTAACGATCACGACGACTTACTCAGGCTGCCCTGCGATGAGCACGATCAAAGCAGATATCAGGCAAACTCTGTCCGACGCCGGCTACCAGGATGTCCAGGTGAAACAAAGCCTGTCGCCGGCATGGACTACCGACTGGATGACAGCCGAAGGCCGTGAAAAGCTGCGTGAATACGGCATTGCACCACCGCAAAAATCTGTCGATGGACGCTGCGCTGTCGTATCTCCAGGCACAGCCGTGGTCTGCCCCCAGTGCAGCAGCGAGCACACCGAATGCATCAGTGAATTTGGCTCCACCGCTTGCAAAGCGCTGTACCGTTGCCTGGAGTGTGCCGAACCGTTCGATTACTTTAAATGCCTGTAAAAAGATCTGATTAGAACAATATCTCAAAAAAACAATCCGGAAAATATTAACTAGAGAGAAATCAATGGGCCACCATTTTCATCAATTGAAAATCAGCGATCTTCGCCAGGAAACGAATCATGCCGTGGTGCTGAATTTCGAAGTGCCGGAAGACCTTGCCGATACTTTCGCTTTCCGGCAGGGTCAGTATCTCACCCTGCGGGCGGACATAGACGGAGAAACCGTCCAGCGCTCCTATTCGATCTGCTCCGGGCTGGACGATGGTGAGCTGAGGGTTGGCATCAAACACGTTGAAGACGGTGTTTTTTCAAGCTGGGCCAACCAGGAACTGAAAGCCGGAGACACGATCGAGGTGATGGCGCCTCGCGGCAATTTCTTTACCGAACTGGACCCTGGCAAGGCCCGCA
Organism: Oceanospirillum sp.; assembly: GCA_048636595.1. Lineage (GTDB taxonomy): Bacteria > Pseudomonadota > Gammaproteobacteria > Xanthomonadales > SZUA-36 > JAJRRA01. Next base: position 14,407 of record JAIVWI010000009.1, read on the forward strand.
ACTACCTGTGCATCAGCTCCGGCAGCGGCATTACCCCGGTGCTTTCGATCATCAAAACGCTGCTGGCGCGCGAACCGCAGAGCAAGGTCACGCTGCTCTACGGCAACCAGCGCACGGCGACGATGATGTTTCGCAATGAACTGGCTTTTCTGAAGAACCGCTACATGCAGCGATTCCACTGGATTAATATTTTCAGCCGTGAGCCCCAGGAGGCGGAGATTCTCAGCGGACACATCAACAACCGCAAGGGCGGCGAGTTGAATCAGCACTTGATCAGAATCCGCGACTTTGACGAATTTTTCCTGTGCGGTCCGGAAGCCATGATCTCCGAAGTTTCCCGCGGCCTGCGCAGTGAAGGGATAAAAGAGGATCACATCCACTTCGAACTGTTCGCCTCTTCAGCGGAAAACGCACGCAAGGCCGTTGAGCGGCACCACGCCCGGGCCCAGAAGCACAAGGGGCAGGTCAGCCAGGTCACGGTGATTTCCAATGGGCGTGAATACAATTTCGAACTCAATGCCGATGGCGAGAACCTGCTTGACGCCGGCCTGAACAACGGCATCGACCTGCCGTTTTCCTGCAAAGGCGGTGTCTGCGCCACTTGCAAAGCCGTTTTGAAAGAAGGCAAGGTGGACATGGACCTGAACCAGGCGCTGAGGCCGGAAGAGTTGGAAAAGGGTTACATTCTCACCTGCCAGTCACATCCGATTTCAGACAAAGTCATCGTTGATTACGACCAGCTCTGAACGCATGGCGAGTTCACAGTCCATTCTAAAATTCCTGTCCGGGCGCATGGCGCAAGGGAGTATCAGCAGCACTTCTTTATTGATCACGCTGTTTTGTGACGCCGTCACCCGACACGGTGGTGAAATTTGGCTTGGCAGCCTGATCCGCTCTCTCGCGCCGCTGGGCATAAGCGAACGCCTGGTGCGCACGGCGGTATTCCGCCTGGTAAAGGATGACTGGCTGGTTTCACGTAAAGAAGGCCGCCGCAGCTACTACGGCCTCTCCCCGGCTGGCATCAATCAGTATCAGCGCGCTGCAAGACGCATCTATACCAACAGGCGGGCGGAATGGGACGGTGTATGGACCCTGATCATCCCGTCATTCGTAAACGAGGACAAACGCGAGCTTCTGCGCAAGGGTTTACTGTGGCAGGGCTTCGGCTTGCTGTCACCGGGTGTTTACGCAATGCCCTCGCAAGATCGCAAATCGCTGAATGAACTGCTCGGTGAACTGGACGTCCGTGATTCAGTGGTCATCATGACCGCGCGCGCCGACGAGCCTGGCAACGGCAATGCACTACAGCGCCAGGTGATGGAGCGTTGGAACCTGGCCGAACTGGGCGAACAGTATCAGTCTTTCCTGAGCCGTTACCGGCCGGTACTTCGCCATCTCTCCGGCAAGGGTGCACCCGACCCGGAACGGGCCTTCCTGCTGCGCACATTGCTGATCCACGACTACCGCCGAATTCTGTTGCGCGACCCGGAACTGCCGATCGACATGTTGCCAAACGACTGGGCCGGTTTCGATACCCACAACCTCACCGCCGACATATATAAATGTATCGGCGCGGGTTCAGCCACCTGGTTCAGTAACAACATGGAAAACGCAACGGGCAGCCTGCCGGCTGCAGATTCAGTCTTTTTCAAGCGCTACGGCGGCATTCCAGAACGCTGCTGTTTTGAACAATAACCCGAATAAACAAAGGAATGGCTAATTGTTGCATCCATTCCAAATACCAAAAAAAGCCCGCTGTACAGCGGGCTTTTTCGGTTAATGCCTGTTCATTTGAGCTTTTCTTTGATCCTGGCTGCTTTGCCTTCGAGGCCGCGCAGGTAGTAGAGCTTGGCGCGCCTGACATCACCACGACGCCTGATCTTGATGGAGTCGATCAGCGGACTGTGGGTCTGAAAGACGCGTTCTACACCGGTACCATGGGAGATTTTGCGAACGGTAAAGGCAGAGTTCAGCCCACGGTTACGGATGGCGATGCACACGCCTTCGAAGGCCTGTACCCGTTCGCGGTTGCCTTCTTTCACTTTCACGTTGACGATGATGGTGTCACCCGGTGCAAATTCGGGGAATTCATTGTTCATCTGTTCCGCATTGATTTCATCGATGATGTTAGTCATATTCCTGATCCTTAGTTACCAATCCTAAATTACCAATTCCAAGATGCATATCTTGAATTGCAAACTCTTTCACTGCCGGCCGTCTTGTTCAGCAACTTCGTGCCTGAATTCCGCCAACAGGGCTCTTGATTCCGTATCCAGTTCCAGCCCATTCAATAAGTCCGGCCTTCTCAGCCACGTGCGACCCAGTGACTGCTTTTTTCTCCAACGCCTGATTGCCGCGTGGTCACCGGATAGTAACACCGGAGGCACTTCCAGGCCGTCAACTTCCTCCGGGCGGGTATAGTGCTGGCAGTCCAGCAAACCGTCCGTAAATGAATCCTGCTGTGCTGATTGCTCGTCTCCAAGCACACCCGGCACCAACCGTGTAACTGCGTCGATGATCACCGCTGCCGCCAGTTCACCACCGCTGAGGACGTAATCACCAACAGACCATTCCTCGTCAACTTCAAGTTCGATCAGCCGTTCGTCGATACCCTCGTATCTACCGCAAACCAGGATCAGATGTTCGCGCTGCGCCATATGCCTGACTGCTGCTTGATCGAGCTGCCTCCCTTGCGGGCTGAGCAGGCTCACCAGCGCCCTTCCACCTGATGCATCCCGTGCCGCTCGAATGGTACTGCGTAACGGCTCAACTGCCATCACCATTCCCGGCCCACCGCCGTAGGGTCGATCATCTACCGTGCGATGCCTGTTCCGGGCAAAATCCCGGGGATTCAGTAACTCGAGTTGGACTTTTCCTTCCCGAATCCCGCGTCCTGTCACACCCAGATCGACCAACGGTGTGAATTCTTCCGGAAACAGCGTAATAACCTGTATTTTCACTAGAAATCCGGGTCCCAGTCGACCACGACCAATCCATTATCCAGGTTTACGCTTTTGACGTACGACCCCAGCACAAACGGAATCAAGCGTTCACGTTCGCTCTGCAACGTCCCCTGCACCACCATCACGTCATTGGCCCCCGTGGCCAACATGTTACGAATGGTGCCGAGACTCGTACCATCTTCCAGTTGTACTGCCAGGCCCACCAGGTCTGACCAGTAAAATTCTTCTTCGCTCAATACCGGAAGCTGGTCACGATAAATAGCAATTTGCCGGTTTACCAGGCCTTCCGCCTGGTCGCGATCGCTTACTGATTCAAGCATGGCAATCAAATACTTGCCTTGCTTTTTTCCCTGCGCCAAATGTACCGCTTCCAGGTGATCTCCCACAAGCCAGGGCTGATACTCAAAAATGGCTTCGCGTGGATCGGTCAGTGAATAAATCTTTAACCATCCACCCAGTCCATGAACTCCGGAAATATGACCGATTGGCACAATTTCCCGCTTTTCAGCGTCTTCCGGGTTCACCACACCACACCCTGTCTGTTCAGGCAACCTGGGCGCGCGCCTCGGAAACCAGCTTTTTTACACGGTCGCTGAGCTGGGCGCCTACACCCCTCCAGTAATCCACGCGATCCAGATCCAGGCGCAAACGCTCTTCCCGGCCTCGGGCCATGGGGTTAAAAAACCCGACCCGTTCGATCCTGCGGCCTTCGCGAGCCTTACGGCTGTCAGTCACCACAATAGAATAAAACGGAACTTTTTTCGTGCCACCTCGTGACAATCTGATTTTTACCATTTTTCAAAATCCACCAATGTTCAAAATATAATTACGTATTATCAACAGCTTACTAGCCATTCTATCTGTCCCGGCTGAAATTTCACCAGAACAACAATGTGTCCTTATTTCGCTGTGTTCAGCCGGGCACTAAGGCCGGGTAAGGTCGAAATAGCGAACCGCCCATTCTACCGCTTTTTTAGACGAAAGAAAATACTTGCAGGAGGCCGCGTTAAATTAATCCTTGCTGCCAGGGGCCTGTGATCGCGACTGTAATTCCCGGATTATAGATGTTGACGAAGAGCCATTGCCCGTCTCCGGAGAAAGTAGCACCAGCCCATTCACTGTGAAGTACAGTCGTGGCCAGATTATAGCCGCCGTGTTTTCCTTTCAGCCCGGGGTTGATTTGACAGAAGCGGAAAAGCTCACCTTTTGCTGTCAGCCCGGCCAAATTCTGTGCCGCGGTGTTCTGGCTGATGCGATCCTCGCACAGGATAAGGCTGCCGCGGGGGCTCATGACAATGTTGTCCGGACCCGAAAACGTCCTGTGTCCCGGAGACTCGTAAATCAGCCAAAGCTTCTCCCGGTCTATATCGTATTCGTAGACATAACCGGACCTGGCCTTACCGCCATACTTGCTGGTGAAATACACGTGACCATCCATACAGGTACAGCCCTCCAGCGAGATAAAACCGGAGCCACCGGCTGCCAGGCCTTGTTTCACTACCCCGTCACCTTGCCTGCTGTCGCTGGTGAAACCCTGTTCGGGGTTGGGTATATCGACCCACTCGACCGGCATCTCCTGGCCCGGAACCAGGCTGTCGTGCATGTCACGCCCGCCATCGACCCGCATCATTTGCAGCCGGCCACCCCGCAGCAGCTTGCCTGGAACGTCGGGAATGAAGCGGTAAATGCCGGCCTTCGGATTCTGGTCCTCTGTGAGGTATGCGATGCCACTGCGATCATCGAAGGCCACTGCTTCGTGATAAAACTGCCCCATGGCAACAATCGGTTCGGGCCGGGCAACTCCTTCCGCCGGCACTTCAAACACGTAACCGTGGGGGCGCCGGGCCTTGCCAATTTTCCAAAATGCCTGCCGGCGTGGCACTGGCAGATGAAACAATTCGGGAGAAATGGGGCCTTCTTCACAGGATAACCAGGTACCCCAGGGCGTCACGCCGCCGGCACAATTGTTAACCGTACCGCCAAGGCTGACCCATGAATCTTTCAGTGTTTCATCCGAGGTATCAAATACCAATGTCGTAGTACCGCCTCCGGTGATGTCATACGCATGATCCGGGTCCCCAATTGGACCACTGGAACCTCGAAGCTCATGATTTCTGACCAGTGTCACCCGGGTGCCCACATTCCGGACCACGCCCATCCCGTCTGCCTTCCCCGGCACCGGATGACCGTCATGCAAGTCCGAACCTGCCCACGAAAATGTCTTGTAGCGGAACCCCTCGGGCAACATCAAAAGCGGGAGCCCCGTGGTCTCGTCAGGAACGGGAGCTAACGGGCCCATGGCGTTACCCATGACCGGTTCTCCTTTTGCCACGGCATACTTTGACAGGGCAACAAGGCCCAGCGACGCCACCCCGACTCCGAGCAGGCTGCCGCTTATGAAATTACGTCTTGAAGTGTTGACCATCCTGTTCCCGCTCTTTTTAAAACGGCATCTTGCCCCCGGGCCCACCCCCTGGGAAACCACCCGGCGGCAATTGTCCCTGCAATTTACCCATTTTTCTCATCATCCTCGCCATGCCGCCCTTGCCCATTTTTTTCATCATTTTCTGCATCTGGGCATGTTGCTTCAACAGGCGATTTACTGCCTGAATTTGCGTGCCAGAGCCCAATGCGATGCGTTTTTTGCGGGAGCCCCGGATCACGTCGGGGAAACGCCGCTCTTGTGGCGTCATGGAATTGATAATGGCAATCATCTGGCGGGTTTGGCGGTCATCAACCTGGGCTTTTACCTGCTCAGGCAGGTTGCTCATCCCGGGTAATTTATCCACCAGGCTACCGAGTCCGCCCATGTTCTGCATCTGTTCCATCTGTGACCGAAAATCTTCCAGGTCGAAACCCCTGCCCCTGCGCATTTTTCTGACCAGTTTTTCGGCTTTTTCCTGGTCTACCTTGCGGTGGACTTCCTCAACCAGCGACAAAACATCACCCATACCCAGGATACGGGAAGCAACACGTTCGGGATGAAACGGCTGTAGCGCGTCAGTTTTTTCGCCGGAACCAAGAAATTTCACCGGCTTGCCGGTAATCTGCCGCACAGACAAGGCGGCGCCACCACGGGCATCACCGTCCGTCTTGGTCAATACAATACCGGTCAGGTCCAGCGCCTCGTTAAAGGCTGCGGCCGTGTTTGCAGCATCCTGGCCAGTCATTGCATCAACCACAAAGAGGGTTTCGTGTGGGGATATCGCAGCATGGATCTGGCGGATTTCAGCCATCATTTCTTCATCGACGTGTAAACGGCCTGCCGTATCCACCAGCAACACGTCGCACATTTGCTGACGTGCGGCATTCATCGCGTTTTTCGCAATGTCTGCCGGCTTCTGATCTGTCGTTGATGGCTGGAAAATTGCACCAACCTGCTCAGCCAGGGTTTTTAGTTGCTCAATGGCGGCCGGGCGGTATACATCGCATGAAACAACCATCACCCGCTTTTTTTCCTGCTCGATCAGCAGGCGGGCCAGTTTCGCTGTGGTCGTGGTTTTACCGGACCCCTGCAGGCCTGCCAGTAATACCGGCACCGGAGGCTGAGCCTTCAGATCAAGCGCCTCGTTCTGCACGCCCATGATCTGCACCAGTTCATCGTGAACCAGACTCACCATGGCCTGGCCGGGTGTGAGGCTCTTCAGAAATTCCTGGCCGAGTGCCTTATCGCGCACTCCCTCGATAAAAGACTGGACTACCGGCAGTGCGACGTCAGCTTCCAGCAAGGCTATCCTTATCTCACGCAGGGTTTCCCTGACGCCATCCTCGGTCAGGCGGCCTTTGCCGCGCAATTGTTGTACCGTGCGTGACAGTCGCTCGGTCAAATTTTCAAACATGAATCACTCCGGAAAATTAAGTTCGGAGCACGATTGATCACTAATGCAGACAACCGTACGTTCCTTGTACTCCTTTGGGTTATTATAGCCGCAGAACCCACCGTACATCGGACTGAAATGACCCACGATTTATCATTGATTCTGACAGCACTTTTCTACGTTGTGGCGGCAGTCTTGCTTTACAAATCCATAAGGACTCCACACGCAGGCTGGAGGCGTACCTCGTTCATCTTTGCCCTGGCAGGAGTGTTGTTTCATACCATAGCGCAGGCCAATCACTGGCTTGGAACCACAACGCCCGATGTCAGCCTGCCGCACCTGGGATCTCTTTGTGCACTGGTCATCATACTATTGCTGATCACTTCCGCGTTCACACGCAATACACTTTATGACGCAGGGCTGGTAGCCTTGCCCATTGCAGCCGGCGTGGTAATGCTTGAGTGGGTATTACCACAGGATGCGATCCCGCTGACCGAGCTGTCAACCGGTATAGCGGTCCACGTGATCAGCTCGGTCCTGGCATTCGGCGTGCTCAGCATTGCTGGTGTTTATGCCTTGTTTGCAGCCATCATTGATCATTTCCTGAGACACCATCACCTCAAACCACTGGTCAGAACCCTGCCCGCGCTGGTGGTTTTGGAAAGCCTGCTGTTCAAACTCATCACCACGGGCTTCTTGCTGCTCTCGGTTTCCCTGATTTCCGGCCTCCTGTTCATCAACGACATTTTTGCACAGCATCTGTTACACAAAACGGTGCTGTCCATCTCGGCATGGCTGGTGTTCGGGCTCCTGTTATGGGGGCGCTGGCGTTACGGTTGGCGCGGCAGCCTGGCGGTGAGAATGACGCTCGCCGGAATCGTATTGCTGTTGCTGGGCTATTTCGGCAGCAAGCTTGTGCTGGAAGTTTTCCTGGGCCGTAGCTGGTCATCCTGATTCATGGAAGAAATTCCTCTAGGCAGTTTGTACATCACCCTGGTCATCCTGATCATTCTTTCAGGTTTTTTTTCCAGTTCCGAAACCGGGCTGATGGCAATGAACAAATATCGCCTGCGTCACCTTGCCAACCAGGGACACCGTGGCGCACGGATTGCGCAGAAATTGCTGCAAAAACCGGACCGCCTGATCGGATTGATTCTGCTGGGAAATAACCTGGTCAATATTCTTGCGGCCTCGATCGCCACCGTAATCGGCATACGGCTATTCGGTTCCAACGGTATCTGGATCGCCTCGGCGGTGATGACGGTGGTCGTACTGATCTTTGCTGAGGTGGCGCCAAAGACTGTTGCCGCCATTCATCCGGAACGCATTGCGTTTCCGGCTTCCTACGTCTTGACCATTCTGCTGAAAATTCTTTACCCGCTGGTCTGGCTGGTTAACGGGCTGGCTAACCTGGTATTGAAGCCATTCAAGGTCCGCACGAACGCGGATGTGCTCGAGCGGCTTAACCGCGAGGAGTTGAGAACCCTGCTGCAGGAAGGCGGCATGATTCCGGACGACCATCAGCGCATGCTGGTCAATATTCTCGACCTGGAGCAGGCCACGGTGGAAGACGTGATGATTCCCCGCCAGGATATCGTCGGCCTCGACCTCAATGATGATTGGGAGGATATCCTGATCCAGCTGACCCAGACAGTCTATACACGCCTGCCGGTTTACCGGGAAAGTATCGATCAGGTGGAAGGCTTGTTGCACATCCGAACGGTCATCGCCGAACTGGCGTACGGCGCCCTAACCTTCGACAACCTGAAACGCTCGGTGCGAAAACCCTACTTCATTCCGGAAGGCACCCGGCTCACTCAGCAGTTACTTGAATTTCAGGCCAGGGAACGGCGAATGGGCCTGGTTGTTGATGAATACGGAGACATCCAGGGAATGGTGACACTGGATGACATCCTGGAAGAAATAGTCGGCGAATTTACTTCCGACAGCCGGGCGAGAACCCGCCACATTCGCAAACTTGACGACGGCAACTACCTGGTGGACGGCATCGTCACAATCCGGGCGCTCAACCGCAAAACAGGTTGGAATCTGCCCGAAGAAGAAGCCAGCACACTCAATGGATTGCTGCTGGAAGAACTGGCTGATATCCCCATCGGCAAGACCAGTATCCTGATCGGCCGGCACATCATGACCATCGTCGAGATCAGGGACAATGTGATCAGCAAGGTCATGGTCAAGCCTGACCAGGCGCCTGACTGAGTTTATGAACGGTCAGCTCGTTACATGACCCAGTGCTTCAGTTACGCTTCGCACGGGGATGACTGACAAGCCTTTGATGGGCTTGCGCGGCGCGTTGGCGGCCGGAACCAGGGCGTAATCAAATCCATGGCTGGCGGCTTCACGCAGGCGCTGTTCACCATCATGGACGGGGCGGATCTCACCGGACAAGCCCACTTCACCAAAACAGATCATTTTTTGCTGCATCGGCTGGTCGCGGAAGCTTGAAAACAATGCCAGCAACATGGGAAGGTCTGCCCCCGTTTCGGTGATCCTCATACCCCCAACCACGTTTATGAAAACATCGTAGTCAGCCAGGGCTATACCTCCCTGGCGGTGCAGAACAGCAAGCATCATCGCAAGACGATTGTGATCCAGCCCCAGCGCCACGCGGCGCGGATTGTTAAGGCTGCTCTGATCAACCAGGGCCTGGACCTCGAGCAGTATGGGTCGTGTACCTTCACGAACAACCGTGATGACACTGCCCGGCACCGGGTCTGAATGTCCCGAAAGGAAAATAGCAGATGGGTTCTTTACTTCCCTCAGCCCCTTACCGGTCATGGCGAACATTCCCAGTTCATTGACCGCACCGAATCGATTCTTGATGGCCCGAATCACCCGGTACCGGCTTCCACCGTCGCTTTCGAAATACAGCACCGTGTCCACCATGTGTTCCAGCACCCTGGGGCCCGCCAGGGTGCCTTCCTTGGTGACATGGCCCACCAGGATGACACAACACCGGTTCTGTTTTGCCCAACGCACCAGGCCGGCTGCAGATTCCCGGATTTGGGCAACAGAACCCGGTGCTGATGCAAGGGCCTCTGAATAAACGGTCTGAATCGAATCGACGATCATCAGCCGGGGTTTTTCTGCCGATGCATGGGCAATAATCTGTTCAACCGAGGTCTCGGTCAGACAACGGATTTTTTCCAGGGACAAATCGAGCCTCCGCCCGCGCATGCCCAACTGTTCCAGCGATTCTTCACCGGTGATGTACAGGCTGGAATAACGACCGGCGAGCGCGGCCGTCAACTGCAACAACAGGGTTGACTTACCGATACCCGGATCCCCGCCCAGCAGGATGACGGATCCCGGGACAACCCCACCCCCCAGCACCCGGTCAAGCTCTCCGACCCCGGTTGCCATGCGGCTGACTCCGGAATGCTCTACCGCGGCAAGGTCTTTGATGTCGTTGACCAACTCGCCGGAATAACCACTGAATCGTCCACCGGAGCGTGATTCCTGCCGGGTTTCGATGATGCAGTTCCATTCCCTGCATTCGGGGCACTGACCCGCCCATTTACCCAGCAGGGCTCCGCAGTTCTCACATTGATAACTAGTTTTGGTCTTGGCCATTTCTGATTCCCGGGTTCAGGGAGTCTTGTATCAGATCACGCCCGTGACCACCAGCCCATATCGCAATGGGATCGTTTTTCTTACAATAGCCGTTAATCAAATGGTGAGCGGGACAAATGGAACGACAACAGGAACAAGCACTGATTGGTGAATCCCCGGTTTTTCTTGAAGTCCTGGAGCATGTTTCCCGGGTCGCGCAGTTAAACCGGCCGGTGTTGGTCGTTGGCGAACGCGGCACTGGCAAGGAACTTATCGCCGCTCGCATTCATTATCTTTCACCACGCTGGGACCGCCCTTTCGTCAAGCTCAATTGTGCAGCACTGGCCGAGTCGCTGCTTGAAACGGAATTGTTTGGTCACGAAGCCGGCTCCTTCACCGGCGCCACCCGGCGGCACCTCGGGCGCTTTGAACTGGCCAACGAGGGCAGCCTGTTCCTGGACGAGTTGGCAAGTACCTCGGACCGGGTGCAGGAAAAAGTACTGCGCGTAATCGAGTACGGTGAACTCGAACGGGTCGGCGGAAATGCCACGATCCGAACCGATGTCCGCATCATCGGGGCCACCAACGAAGATCTGCCAGCCCTGGCCAAACAAGGAAAATTCCGTCCGGACCTACTGGATCGCCTTGCTTTTGATGTTATTACACTGCCCCCCCTGCGTGAACGCCAGGAGGACATCATGCCCCTCGCTGAACACTTTGCCGTCAAGATGTCCGGTGAGTTGGGACTGGATCTCTTCCAGGGATTCAGTGAATCTGCACGCGGTCTGTTGCTGGATTATTATTGGCCCGGGAACGTGCGCGAACTCAAGAATGTGGTTGAAAGAGCTGTGTACCGCTCGCTCGGCGATGACGAACCAATTTCCTGGATTTCATTCGATCCCTTCGATTCACCCTGGCGGCCGGGGGCACAGAGCGATGCACAGGAATCCGGGATTTCCATGCCAGGCGAAGCTTATGATTTCAAGGAATACATACAGCAACTCGAAATGACGCTGCTTAAATCAGCACTGCAAAAATGTCGTTTCAACCAGAAAAAAACAGCGGATTTTCTTGGTATGACCTATCACCAGCTTCGCGGTTACCTGCGTAAATATGAATTAACAGACCAGGAAGACTGAACAAGCCCTATTCCGCCTATTGCATGAGTTATCCGTGAGCAGTGGGATAAGCGTGTTCTGGTGCGTAATTGACGAATCGCAGCCATTGACCCTGGAAAGTCAGAACGACCGTACCCGTCGGGCCGTTTCGATGCTTGCCGATGATGATCTCAGCCTTGCCTTTTTCCGGCGTATCTTCGTTATAGACTTCATCGCGGTAGATGAAAACAATCAAATCGGCGTCCTGCTCAATGGAGCCTGATTCCCTGAGGTCCGCCATGATCGGCCTTTTGTTGGGCCGCTGTTCCAGGGCACGGTTCAACTGGGACAGGGCGACCACCGGCACGTGAAGCTCCTTGGCTATTGCCTTCAGCGACCGGGAAATTTCAGCAATTTCAGTCGCCCGGTTCTCCTTGGTGCCGGGAACAGCCATCAACTGGATGTAGTCCACGACAATCAGGCCAATGTCATGTTCACGCTTCAGCCTTCTTGCCCGGGCCCTGAGCTCGGACGGGGACAAGGAGGGTGTTTCATCGATGAAAATGCGACTTTTGTGCAGCAGATTCATCGCCGAAGTCAGTTTGGGCCAGTCCAGGTCATCGAGGTTTCCGGTTCTCAGTCGCGTCTGGTCGATCTGGCCAAGTGATGAAAACAGCCGCATCACCAACTGAAGGGAGGACATTTCCATGCTGAAAATGGCAACCGGCACATCGTGTTTGAGCGCCGCATGTTCTGCGATATTCATCGCCAGCGTTGTTTTGCCCATCGCCGGACGGCCAGCGACAATAATCAGGTCAGACGGCTGCAGCCCGGCGGTCAGCTTATCGAGACTCTTGAATCCAGTGGGCGTCCCCGTAATCTCACCCTCAAATTCATGCAATTCCTGAATTTTTTCAATCGCCTCTTTGATCGTCTCCTGGACGGATACAAAATCCGACCCGGCCCGCATGCCCTGTTCTGCGATAGCAAAAACTTTTCGTTCTGCTGCTTCAAGCAGTTCCTGGCTGTCGCGGCCATCTGATGCAAAAACACCGGAGGTGATTTCTGATCCGACATCAATCAGTTGTCGAAGAACTGACTTCTCACGTACGATTTCTGCGTAGGCTTTGACATTAGCCGCACTGGGTGTGCTGGAGGTCAATTGGTTAATGTAGGAGCCACCATCTATCTGGTCTGCCTTACCATTCGCTTCGAACCATTCCGTAACCGTCACTGCATCGCAGGGTTTACCACGGTCATTTAATTCATGGATGGCGCGGAAGATAAGACGATGATCTTCACGATAGAAATCGGCTTCGGTAACCACATCGGCTACCTGGTCCCAGGCGCGCGGGGACAATAGCAAGCCACCTAAAACCGCCTGTTCACCCTCAATGGAATGGGGTGGAACTTTCAAGTTCTCGATGGTAGCGAGTTTGGGTGCGGCCATATCTTAGCAATTCGGGAATAGATGAAAAAACTGCAACCCGGCAATCGCCGGGTTGCAGTGAAAGCATAGAGGCTCCGGTTGATGACCGCAAGGCCATCTTGCGCCTCACCGGATTATTCCGGGTTAATGATCACCTTGATGCGGGTTTCCACATCTGCATGCAGATGCAGCACAACTTCGTGTTCACCTGTAAAGCGGAGTGGGCCTTCACCCAAAATCACTTCAGCTTTGGAAATTTCACAGCCCATGGCAGTGACTGCATCAGCGATTTCACGAGGGCCAATCGAGCCGTACAGCTTACCTTCCTCGCTGGCGTTGGCAGACAGAGTGATCTCCAGATCAGCCAGGCCCGTACTGCGTTCCTCCGCAGAACCCAGTTTTGCCAGTGCCGCTTTTTCCAGCTCGGCGCGACGAGCTTCAAACTCTTTAATATTTTCCGGAGTTGCGCGAACGGCCTTGCCGAGCGGCACCAGGTAATTCCGGCCGTAACCCGGTTTGACGTTTACCTTGTCGCCCAGGTCACCCAGTTTCAGTACTTTTTCAAGCAGAATCAGTTCCATTTTGTTGCTCCTGACTAATCAGCGGATCAATGGTTGTCGGTATATGGCAGCAATGACAGATACCGCGCATGCTTGATGGCCCGGGACAGCTGGCGTTGGTAACGCGCCTTGGTGCCGGTAATCCTGCTGGGCACAATTTTGCCTGACTCACCAATGTACTGCTTCAGCATATTGAGGTCTTTATAGTCAATTTCGGTAATCCCTTCAGCTGTGAAGCGACAGAATTTTCTGCGTCTGAAATGACGTGACATGTTGGTTCTCCTGTTCCTGGTCAGGCGTCAGCGCTATCCGCGTCTGCCGTCTGTTTATTTGATTCATCGGAAGCCTGCCCTGTCTCTGCTACCACCGGCAAGGGTGCTTCTTTAACCACCCTGGACTTTTCCTCGATCACTTCCTCGATCACTTCCTCGGCTACTTGATCAATATCCTTGGCAACTTCCTCGGCAACTTCCTCGGCAACTTCTTCGGCAGCAGGTGATTCTTCACCGCCTTTCGCTTTAACGGGAGCCTTACTTTCTCTGTCATCCGCTGCAGCACGCTTGCGCTCATCATAGCTGCGGCTTGAACGGTCTTTTTCTTCTTTCGCCTTCATCATCAGTGATTGTTCGATGATCGCAGACTGGCGCCGAATGGTCAGGTGACGCAACACGGCGTCGTTGAATCGGAAAATCCCCTCGAGCTCGGACAAGGTGTCGTTGTCACATTCGATGTTCATCAGGATGTAATGGGCCTTGTGAAGCTTGACAATAGGAAAGGCCAGTTGACGCCGGCCCCAGTCTTCCAGTCGATGAATGGTACCGTTATTGCCCTCGATCAGGGCCCGATAACGTTCCAGCATGGCAGGAACTTGCTCGCTCTGGTCCGGGTGGACCATAAAACATATTTCAAAGTGTCTCATTATGACTCCTTATGGGTTTGTCGGTGCGGTACAGTCCACACCATCAAAGCTCCCTTCATCATTCAGTGAAGTGAAGCAAGGAAATTCGCCTTTCAGCGAAGGCGGCGGATTATAGCAGTCTGACCCCCAACTGTATAGCCTGAAAAAGAGTTGGTTTTCACATATTTGAATTGCATTAGGTCGACTGGAGAGCGGACATCCAGCAGATCCCTACCCAATCGTGAAACTTTCCCCACAGCCGCACTCGTCAGTGACATTCGGGTTGTTGAATTTGAAGGTCATACCAAGGCCTTCCGACACAAAATCAATTTTTGAACCATCGAGAAAACCCAGGCTTTCCTGGGACACCACCACTTTGACGCCATCATTTTCAAAAATAATGTCATCGTCCTGGATGTCTTCGGCCAATTGCACCGTGTAGGCCCAGCCTGAACAGCCCGTTTTCCTGACACCAAGGCGCAGGCCGACGCCGCCGTCTTTATCGAGAAAAGTCCGGACCCGCTCAGCGGCGGATTTGGTTAACATAATTGCCATATTCAGCCTGTTTTCGTTGCTCAAATTAATCAATAAACCATTCAATCCATCGACAGGGGTGTCCGTGCCGAGGAAGGTGCATTATTATTTGGGGTTTCCCGAGCAAAGATCAACTAAAAAATTATGTCATTCATCAGTATAAAAAAGGCGCTGTCCGGTGAAACACGGATTGGCAAGCAAGTTACAGTCAGGGGCTGGGTGCGTACACGCAGAGATTCCAAGGCCGGATTTTCATTCATCAACGTTCACGATGGCTCATGTTTCGACGCAATCCAGGTCGTAGCGCCAGCGGATCTCGAAAACTACAGCAGTGAAATACAAAAACTGACTTCCGGCTGTGCTGTCGAGTGCGAAGGAACGCTGGTTGAATCCGCCGGAAGGGGGCAACAGTACGAAATACAGGCGACCGGGGTAAACGTTGTGGGCTGGGTCGACGACCCGGACACCTACCCTATCCAGCCCAAGCGGCATTCTTTTGAATTTCTCCGTGATGTGGCTCACCTCAGGCCCCGCACCAACACATTCAGTGCGGTAACGCGCGTAAGGCATGTTGCCGCCCAGGCCATTCACCGCTTCTTTCATGAACGGGGATATTTCTGGATCAACACACCTATCATCACCGCATTGGACGCCGAGGGCGCCGGCGACATGTTCCGTGTAAGTACACTGGATCTTGGAAATCTACCGCTTGATAAAGGTGGTGACATAGATTTCGACCAGGATTTTTTTGGGCGTGAGACCTTTCTCACGGTATCGGGCCAACTGAACGTGGAAGGCTACTGCCTGTCCATGAGCAAGGTTTATACCTTTGGGCCGACCTTTCGCGCTGAAAACTCCAACACCTCACGTCACCTGGCGGAATTTTGGATGGTTGAACCAGAAATTGCTTTCGCAGATCTTGACGACCTGGCGGATTTGGCCGAGGACTTCCTCAAGTACATTTTTGCCGCCGTCCTGGAAGAATGCCCTGACGATATGACATTTTTTGAGAAACGGATCGACCCGGAAGCCATCAACAGACTCACGAAATTCACCGATGCTCCGTTTGTTCGCCTGGACTATGAAGAAGCTATTGAAATACTGATGAATGCCGGCCAAAAGTTTGATTTTCCTGCTGAATGGGGACTGGATCTGCAAACAGAACACGAGAGATACCTGACAGAACAACATTTCAACGCGCCGGTGATTGTCATGAATTACCCAACCGAAATCAAGGCCTTTTACATGCGCCTGAGCGATGACGGTAAAACGGTAGCGGCCCTCGATGTCCTGGCGCCCGGAATCGGAGAAATAATTGGTGGGGCGCAGCGTGAGGAAAGACTCGATGTGCTGGAAAAACGAATGGATGAACTCGGCCTGGACAAAGAGAAATACAGCTGGTACCTGGATTTGAGAAAATACGGCACGGTACCGCATGCCGGGTTCGGGCTTGGATTTGAGCGCCTGGTCAGCTATATCACCGGCATGGCGAATATTCGTGACGTTATTCCTTACCCCCGCGTACCTGGAAGAGCAGATTTTTGATGACCATAAAAAACGGCCAGGAACATCATCCATGTTGTTCCTGGCCGTCCTGCGGACGTCTCGCCACCCGCAAAGTGCATCCATGCTTCACAAAGTAATGCAGTTCCTTCTGCTATGGAGCCGGCGATCCGTGCCTTTTCCAACTTTGTGAACTGTAGTATAGCCATGTTTGTCTATAGACGCAAGTGTCTAAATACAAAAAAGTCTAAATACTTATTTGGCTATAGACAATTAAGGCTATCTTTGCTATATTAGCTTCATGTGCTACACACTCCATCTCTCAGAAAAGGCCTTGATGCTGTCAACGGATGACGGGCAGCAAGTTCTTGAGCGGAGTGAGCGGCAAGCAGGTGAGCAAACCAGTATGGCTTTTATCATTGAATTGGAATTTGATGATATTGAAAGCCTGGTAGAAAGATCTGGATCTGGAATATGCACCGAAGAAAAAATTGGCTGTAGGCCGATACAGGGAATGTTGGCCGGTCAGGACTACCAGTCCGGTGTCAGGAAACCGACCTGGCATTGATTTCAAGGCCATGGATGGCTGTAGAGACAGGGACGTCTCTGAAATCTAAAGGAAAAATACCCGACCAGAGGTGGGGTAAAAGCTGGGAAGCAAGAAATGGAATGCGGTATCCATTAACCGAACAAGGATGTTCATAACACGTCAGAAACCGGTACTGACAGTTCTGTAGCCGGTGACCACAAGGATGGTGGCCACCACTACCGGAACCGTCTGTTTTGCTTGTAAACCAGGCACTGATTTTCTGAATGAGAAATACTACCAGTGAAAAGTTAATAAAACATGGCAAGTGATTGATAAAAAGAGTATCCTTTTGATACACTGAGAATATTGTGCACAACTGTCTGTCCAAGGACCTGGGCAGATTTTCATGAGAAGGACTTCAACTGACTACGGAATGTAATTTTCAGGAGACTGGAAAATGCCGAGCGTTGCTATGCAAGAAAATTTTGCTCTACCAGAAGAAGCAAAGTCCATAGCTAAAATTCTGCCATTAGTTTTGCGCAGAATGGTTCGCCTTGTCATTGGCACAATTTCATTCCCAGCGGTTGTCGAGATGTTGAGGTCAGTCTATGTTGAAGAGGCCCAAAAGAAACTCCTTCGTGACGGAACAAATCCGACAAAAAGCGCTCTCGCTCTAGTAACTGGGCTAGACACAAGAGTCGTCTCAAATGTAATCGAAAATAAATTTAACCTAGATATCGATCCCCAAAAGACTAACCCAGAAGCAGCACTCTTGGAAACTTGGGCAAAGGATCCTTATTTTCAAAATTCTGAATCTCAGGAACCTGCAATTCTACCTATTTTGGGGCGCGGGAAGTCATTCCATGGGTTAGTACTGAGAACTGTTGGCCGAAATATCACAGTTAAAACAGTATTAGACAAACTGATCGAATCAGAAAACATCAGAATTGTTCCTGGAAATATAGACAAAGTAGAGATGCTTTCAGTTTTTTATTCTCCAATATCGGGCGATGTTGTAGATTTAACTGACATTGCTTTCTTGGAGGCATCTAGGATTTTGAGCACTGTTATTCATAACATGAAGTCTGACGAAGAAAGCAGAGTGCCTCAACAAGGGCGTTGGACATATCGTTTAGACCCCAAATCCTATAAAGAATTTCGTATGCGAGCGCGACAATTACTGGAACAACAAATCAAAGAAGGGGAGTCGTTACTCGAGGAATTCGAGGAACCGACAAAGCAACCCGGTCAACTCACTGTTGGTATCGGATGGTACCAGTGGGGTGACCATGAACCTGAAGAGGAGGTGGAGTAAAAGGGGAATTTAGCTACTCAACACTTTCTCAGGTTGAAGTTTAGCAGCCTGGTCGATTGCAGAAGGTAACTGAAGTTATCCGCAAACGACCATTAACCTGGAAGAAAGGAGATAGACTATGTCTCGTTGGATGATAGAAAAGGACGGCACAGGGATAGAAAAATCGGGCACTGGTATTGAAAAGTCCGGCACAGGGATAGAAAAATCAGGCACGGGAATCGAGAAGTCCGGCACCGGAATTCGTCGAGGACTCATTGCCTGTTCAATCGCAGCATTTGTTTTTGCGGGCAATCTGAACGCGGGAAACATTGATCCTGCGGGCTCACTGCAATTGGTCGTTCAAAACAATAAAGTTGCGGTATCCTGGATAATTGGCGACAGCGTGTTTTCGGGAGTGTCAAAATTAAATGGCTCTTTCGCGAGCTTGATGCTCACTGAAGTATCGTTAACCTACATTGATACTGGAACTGAAGTAGCTGGTTCAGGCTCTGGGATTGACGTGGCCGGTTCAGGCTCTGGGATTGACGTGGCCGGTTCAGGCTCTGGGCTTGACGTGGC
>JAIVWI010000010.1:0-19963 GCA_048636595.1 Oceanospirillum sp.
ATCCACGGACAACTCTACGCCGATCATACCTTTAGTGCAACATCTTAATGGCGGGTCGATGACAAGCGGTATTTTCAGGCGGATGAGAGGTCATTGATCAGTGAACGCTTTGTCTGGCCTTCCAGGACGGTTTCATAGCGATAAAAATCGTGATCCACGCCAAGTGAAATACGGGCTTCGGAATGTGCAGCCGTAACCATTTCATGATCCAGTTCGAAACGCAGGAAATGCACGGCGGAGGTTTTTTCATCCGTCGACCGTTCCAGGTCTTCGTTGGCGATGGCGTAAACCTTCTCAAAGCCGTCGACTTGCAGCCAGATGTTATTTTCAACGCCTACCAGTTCAGCCAAGCGCCTTTGCCGCAACTCCACGTCTTCGAATTCGAACATGGCGGTGGCTTTGAGGTTGCTGCCATCGGGAATCAGGGGGTTGTAGGTATCCAGTTCCTCCTGGATGGCGTCGGCTTCGAAGATTTTCTCGATGCGCAGCATTTCCTGGACCTGGTACTGGATGGTCAGGCGGTCTTCGAAGTAGAGGGTCAGATGGGGGCCGATGTTGACGCGGCGGTTTTTTTTGTGTGCCATTACGCGGTTGCGGAAGTCGGTGCGTTGTTCGGCGTATTGTTCGAGGGAAAGCAGATCTTCCCGGGTTAGTTTGTTCATTGTTTCTCTCTCTCTTGTAAGAGGCCGCTTGCGGCCGAAAAGGTGGTCGCGCCCAAGGACGCTCTTACAGTAAGAGGTCGCTTGCGGCCGAAAGGGTGGTCGCGCCCAAGGACGCTCTTACAGTAAGAGGCCGCTTGCGGCCGAAAGGGCGGTCGCGCCCAAGGACGCTCTTACAGTAAGAGGTCGAAAGGGCGGTCGCGCCCAAGGACGCTCTTACAGGCCGTAGGCTTTGCGCAGCAGGGTCAGTGGGCTTGTTTCGCCGTGTTTTAGTTCCAGGCCGTCTGCGATCTGGGTGGCGGCCATCGGGCAGTCGGAAACCAGGTAGTCGGCGTCCATTTTCTTCACCCGGTTGATGACAGGGCGGGCGATTTTCTGTGATTTTTCATAGGTGCCGGCGCGCACGCCGTAGGTGCCGTCGTGGCCGGAGCAACGCTCGATCACCTGGATATCGGTGCCGGGAACCAGCGCCAGTACGTCTTTGGTTTTCGGGCCGATTTTCTGCACCCGCTGATGGCAGGGTACATGCCAGGCAACGGTGCCCAGTGACTGTTTGAATTCGGTGTTCAGCAGGCCGGCCTTGTGGCGGTGCACCAGGTATTCGAAGGGGTCGAAAATATGCTGCTTCACTTTCTGTACGTCCGGGTCATCGGGGTACATCAGTGGCAGCTCCTGCTTGAACATCAGTACGCAGGATGGAATGGCGGCGACGATGTCCCAGCCTTCATCGATCAGGCTGATCAGTTCGGGAATATTGGTTTTGCGGTACTTGTCCACGGTTTCCAGGTCGCCCTGTTCCAGCTTGGGCATGCCGCAACATTCCTCTTTATTGGTCAGGCGCACCGGGATGTTGTTGTGTTCAAAAACGCGGATCAGGTCCTGGCCGATATCCGGTGTATTCACGTTGCAGTAGCAGGTGGTGAAGAGCGCGGCCTTGCCGCGGGTCGGGCCGGCGATCTGCACTTCCACCGCCGCAGGCTGACGGCCCTTGTCGCGGCGGCGCAGGGTATCGGAATGGAATTCGGGCAGGTGTGCCCGGTGGTCCAGGTCCAGTGTTTTTTCCAGCACTTTGCGCACACCGCTATTGCGATTGCTCGCGTTGATCAGATCACTGACCACGGGGATGGTGGCGATTTTGCCCTGGATTTTTGTATTGCTGAGCAGCTTGTGGCTGAGCTTGCGTTCACCTTTTTTAAACTGAACGGCCTTGGCGCGCAGCATCACGTGCGGAAAGTCCAGGTTCCATTCGTGTGGCGGCACGTAGGGGCACTTGGTCTGGTAACACAGGTCACACATGAAGCACTGGTCGACGACCTTCCAGTAATCTTCCTTTGCTACCCCGTCAATTTCGAAAGTTTCTGACTCATCCACCAGGTCGAACAGGGTGGGGTAGGCGTCACACAGGGAAACGCAACGACGGCAGCCGTGGCATATCTCGAAAATCCGTTCCATTTCTTCGAGGAGTTTTTCCTCGTTGTAGAAATCGGGATTCTTCCAGTCCAGGGGGTGGCGTGTTGGTGCCTCGAGACTGCCTTCTCGCATGGTGGTTCCTCGTTAATGCAGTGCATGCATCAAGCCACTGGATCCCGGACGCGACCTGCGGTCGGTCCGGGATGACGGTTGAAAAAAATCAGTCCAGTTCGTCCAGTGCTTTCTGGAAACGATTGGCGTGGGAACGCTCCGCCTTGGCCAGGGTTTCGAACCAGTCAGCAATTTCGTCCAAACCTTCGTCACGCGCGGTACGCGCCATGCCCGGATACATATCGGTGTACTCGTGTGTTTCACCGGCAATGGCAGCGCGCAGGTTGTCCGCGGTAGGGCCAATGGGCAGGCCTGTTGCCGGATCGCCTGTTTCTTCCAGGTATTCCAGGTGGCCGTGCGCATGGCCGGTTTCACCTTCAGCGGTGGAGCGGAAAACAGTGGAAACGTCGTTATAACCTTCCACATCCGCACGCTGTGCGAAGTACAGGTAACGGCGATTGGCCTGGGACTCACCGGCGAAAGCGTCTTTGAGGTTCTGTTCGGTCTGGGTGCCTTTAAGGGACATGATATTTCCTACCTATGTAGATTAATGAAAAACAAGGGGCTTGCTGTCAAGCATAGTCCTGGATCCTTTATAGTTGAAATTGATTTTAATAATAAGACTGATAGATCAAGTCAATGATCTATGTCTTTGCGCAAGCGTAAACTTGTTTCCACCCCTGATTCGCGGGAAACTGGCAATCCTGTCCTCACAAGGAAGGTATTTGATGATTGCCAGGTATGCATCCATGGCTGTTTTCCTTGCGACGGTTGTCCTCGCGGCGGCCATCGCAGGAAGTTTTGAAGCGGGCGAGTGGTACTACTCGATGAACAAGCCGTCCTGGACGCCTCCGCCGTGGTTTTTTGTACCGGTCTGGTCGGTTCTGTACCTGACGATGGCGCTGGCTGCATGGCAAATCTGGCTCACCGGACACTACAGCCGCCTCGGCGCATTGACCTGGTGGATGATTCAATTGGTTCTGAACGTGGCCTGGTCATGGCTGTTCTTTGATCTGAACAGGCTGGGTTGGGCCTGGCTTGAACTGGGCCTGTTGATTGCCGTTGTGATTCTGTGCATCCGGGCTTTCCGCCTGTTGTCCAAATCCGCGGCCTACCTGATGATGCCTTACCTGGCCTGGCTGATTTTCTCCTGGGTGCTGAACCTGGCTACCTGGACCATGAACGAAGGGCTGTTCAGCAAGGTGTTGTTGGGTTAGTTGTAAGAGGTCGCTTGCGGCCGACGATTCCAGAGCTTTCGACCGCACCAACCTCTTACAGAAAGCCCTGCGGTCGGCCGCAAGCGACCTCTTACAATTCGCCCTGGTCGGCGCAGAAAACATTGAGCTTGTTACCGTCCAGGTCGCGGAAATACCCGGCGTAAAAGAAGTCGCCGCGCAGGCCTGGGGGACCTTCATCCGTTCCGCCCAGTTCGAGGGCTTTTTCGTATAAGGCCTGGACTTTTTCTTTCGAGTCCACAGCCAGCGCCACCATCATGCCATTGCCGACCGTGGCGGGGTTTTCATCAAAAGGTTTGGTGGCTGCAAATCCGGGTGTTTCCGGCGAAACCGCCCAGGCAACAAATCGGTCTTCTTCCATGAAGCGGCCCGCGCCGATTACGGCGAATAACTGGTCATAGAATGCAGCGGCCCGTTCCAGGTCGTTGGTGCCGACGGTGACGTATCCAATCATTGAAGTTCTCCGTTAGGTCAGGGGATCGCCGCCAAACAGCAAGTGGTGCGTGAACAGGAATACTGCAAAAGCCAGGCTGCTGAACAGCACCAGGCTGATATCCTTCACGTGCGATACTTTGTCGGGTTTGATCCATTCACCGTCCCGCCGGTTGATCACTACGATTTCGACAAGAGCCCAGGCGGTGAGGCCGCCGAACAGAACGATGGATCGTGGTGAACCGATGGCCAGTAAATGGCCCACTCCCCAGCAGACCATGCCAATCAACTGGGGGTGACGGAGAATTCGCTTGAAATTATTGGGCGGATAGGGCGCGAAGAAAAGGATAAACCCGATAAACACCAGCAAGCCAGCCGCGTACCCACCCCAATCGGGTGCGGTGTAAAAAATCTGTTCGGGGACTGTGGACCCCCAGCCGGAGATGACCAGGTAAAGGGAAAGGATCAACAGGAGGGCATATACTCCCTTGTAAGGATATTCACCCATCCGGTCGATCAGGGTTTTTCTCCCGCCAACCGCTACTGCGGAAAAGAGGTGAACAACACTCCAGAGCAATACACCGAACGCAAGCCGGGTCATGGTCCTTCCCTTCTGACTACATTGTGTATCAGTCTAAACCATCCGCGCCAAAGTGTGCATATCAGATTCTGGTTCAGAGCCGCTTCAGTCAGCTCGAATAAATCAAATCGGCGATGCTGTGCAACGGCTCACGATATCCCTGTCACCGAGTCCGCCGGTAAATCCAGCTCGGCCCGCAAGCCGCCCAGCGGACTCCTGCTCAATTTCAGGGTACCGCCGTAAAGGTCTGCGATGTCTTTAACGATACCCAGCCCATGCCCATGTCCCGGGTAAGATTCGTCCAGTTTACGCCCTCTTTGCATCACATCTTTCATGTCTTCCCCGGCAATTCCGGGGCCGTCATCTTCGACGGCCAATACGAGGCGGTCTTGCTCTGTCACGCACTGAACCACAACCTGGCTTTTAGCCCATTTGCAGGCATTGTCGATGAGATTACCTGCCATTTCCTCGAGGTCCTGGACCTCTCCGCGGAACCAGTGCTCGCTCAGTCCGGAAAGTTGGAATTCAATGCCGCGGTCCTGATAAATATGCTTGACTGCATAAATCAGGTCGTCGATAACCGGCTCAACACTGGTCCGGTAACCAATAGCATCCCTCTTGCCGTATACGCTCGCCCTTGACAGGCAATGATCGATACTGCCGGCCATGGCCTGGGACTGATCCAGGATCAGTTGCCCCTGTTTGCTCTCCATGCTGCGCGCTTCGTTGCGGATGACCGTGAGCGGATTCTTAACCGCATGCGCCAGGTCCCCCAACTGGTTCCTTGCCCTTTTCAGCAGCAATTCATTGTGGTCCAGTAAAAAATTCAGCTCGTTGACCAGTGGCTGTACATCACTCGGGAAATCCTGTGGCAGCCGCCGTGTTTTTCCAGTTTGTACATCACTGATCGCCGATCTAATGGCTTTTAATGGTTTCAGCGCAACCCGCACCTGGACCACGACAGCTATCGATAAGCCGATACCCAGGACCAGGAAGGCGATAAAGATGTGAAAAACAAAGTCATGGACATCATCCGTGATCTGCATCACGGGTGCTGTTGCAACAAATGTCAATGAGCCAACATCGTGTGGATAAGTCGTGTGTATGACCTGGGCGCGCAATTTCTGCCGGTTTGGCCCGAATACCGTTTGCACGTCATGGTTTTCAACCATGCTCAGGCCAGTCAAATCCAGTTGGCTCTCTCCCAGCGAGGGCGATTTCCCCAGCGGTTCGCCGGCACTTAAAACTTCCCAGTACCAACCTGAGTTCAGAAGATGGAATCGGGGGTCAGTCGGCTGGCTATGCAGTCTCCGCTCGCCTTCAGGGCTGGTCTCGATCGCGGCCACCAGTTCCTCCACGTGGGTAAACACGTGAGCGTCATAATGTTCTTCGATGTGATCCCTGTACAGGCGGCCCAGCAAAAACGCCGTAGCCAGCAGGGCGAGAATAATCCAGAAAATCGATAATAGAATGATCCGGCCCGTCAGTGAATTACGCATCGGCTTCCGGGGTCATGAGCTGATATCCCAGGCCTCTCCGCGTCTTGATCAGGCAGGTTGTCAGTTTCCCCCGCAACCTGTTGATCAGAACTTCTATGACATTCGAGTCGCGATCAAAATCCTGATCGTAGATGTGTTCGGTCAATTCGGTCTTGGAAACCACTTCGTCCTGATGCTGCATCAGGTATTCCAGGGTCCGGTACTCGAGCGCCGTCAGCTCAACCAGCTTGCCATTCATGGTGACGCGGGCACTGCTGGTGTCCATCACGACGCCACAACACCCACATGTAACAACGGTGCTGGCATGTCCGTTTGCACGCCGGATCAGAGCTTCCAACCGTGCCTGCATTTCCTCGAACTCAAAAGGCTTGGCCAGGTAATCATCCGCGCCAGCGCGCAGGCCGGTCACTTTCTCCCGCCAGGTATGCCGGGAGGTCAGTATCAGGACCGGCACCTTGTTCCCGGACGCCCGCCAGCGCTGTAAGACAGTCAAACCATCCAGCTTGGGTAATCCCAGGTCCAGGATTACGGCATCGTAAGGTTCTGTCTCACCCAGGAACAGCCCTTCTTCGCCGTCGAAGGCCACGTCAACGACATACAGTGCATGCTCCAGCGTGCTTTTAATCTGCCTGGTGAGTTCGGCGTTATCTTCGATGACCAGTATTCTCACGGGTCGAGTTCTTCCTGGTGAATGATAAGGTCTTAATTACAAAAAGTATTTTGCTGTAATCTCCTGAATTTGACACTGACCTAAATCAAATGGATGAATGGCCTGTGAGAGGTCGCAGACCCTTTTATCTTCTGCAATGCCGGACGGGTGGGCGACCTCTTTTCCGGGGGATTGTCAGCGCCCTTTGGTGAACCGGGCCTTCGGGAGAAGATGGGGTGAGGAGAGAAGAGAATACGAAAAAAGGCGGCCCGGGCATCGATTGCCCGGGCCGCCTCGACTCCGGAAGTCTTGTGCGGAGCCTGATGCTTACGTTTACCTCCTCTCAGCGGGTCATTTTTTCAGCCGGACTTTTTGACCAGTCGACAAAACCGGTATGGCGGGGTCACGATCTCCCCCACTCAGTGGGTCGTCTGTCCAGCCGAGCGCCGGCCAGTCGATGAACTCGGTTTTATGGCAGTCCATGCAACCGCCGTTTATTCCTCCCATGCCCAGTGCTTGCTCTGCCGGTGCAACTTCATGGTTCACCGAAAGCAGCATCTCGGTCGCTGCGAAGATGTGCGTACCGCTGAAGTTTTGCCCGGTTCGGGCTGCGCCGTCCTGGAGTGCGGCGGTCCAGTCCCAATTACCCCAATAGGGATTCGGCCCGCCGGCCGTTCCGAACAGGTGCGGAACCAAAACAGTTTTCGTATTCGGGTCAACCGGCTGGTTGCCGATCATGAGCTTGAAGGGATAGATCATTGCGTCCGGGTCATTGTAGTCACCTACAGGTTCGGCCATTTGAATCGGCTCTTCGTCATACTTGTCGCTGATGCCGACGACCATTCGATTCCACTTTCCGTTTGAATAGCGAAGCGTGGGACGGACGTTGTTTGACCATACAAAAGAACCTTTCTTCTTGTCATAGGTGGGCCGGCCGGTTTCCGGATCGATTGGGATCGGATCGATATCCTGGCCGGCATCGGACCAGTACCACTCAGTAGTCGTGGACACGGCACGTGCAATTGCCGGGATGTGGCAGACCTGGCAGGCGAGCCGGTCGTGCCTCCCGTCAACAAATATCGTTTCGACGGAGGAGTCTGCGTGAATGGTGTTTTTACCGCCGTGGCAGTCCGTGCACTGTCTTATCTCGCCTTCATTGACCGAGTGCAGCGACATCCCGGCGATTCCGTGGTTGACATCACCAGTTTTCGGATCATGGTTGGTGGCGTGGCAATCAACGCAGGAAAGGTTTGCGCCATTGACACCCATATGGACATCAAATTCCCGCGTGGTGGCGATCATGTCGGTTGAAATATCCCCATGCTTGACGTTGTCGCCTCCACCTGCATATGCATGACAACCAATGCATGCTTTGCGCGTCGGTTCGCTTCCGAGTGAGATGCTGCGAGCGACCGCGTTCAGGTCAACGCTGGGATCAGGCATTCCGGCCGTTGTTTTGCCTTTCTTGTAGGTGCCGGACTGATCGTGGCACACCAGGCAATCGATGTTGTTTGGATCGTTGAAGTTGTAGCCCGCGTCGCGGTATCCATAGCCGGTATGGCACTGGGTGCAGCGTGCCTCATTGGTCGCGACTGCGATACAGAAGTTATTGAGCAGATCGTTCTTGCCGTGCGTTGCGCCTTCGAGGCCAACGATATTTTCTACTTTGCCTTCCCACTTGAAGTGGCCCGTGTCCAGCACGTTCGCGCCTTGATCCTCGTGGCACATCAGGCAGGACTCTGTTCCTTCATACAATATGGCGCTGAAGTACAGTTCATGGATATTGACGTCGTTTATCGATGCGTATTCAATAAAGTCTTCAGTGGTGATCAGATTTGCTTTCTCGATGAGATTGGTTTCCTTGACCTTGGAGTGGCCAGTCATCGGAAAGAGCAATAAGCCGAAGGTGAGCATTACGGCAGTGAATAAAGCCGCATGCAATGCGGCCAGGCGTTTGGCTTTCATCTCTTTCTCCTCGCGTTGCGACGTAAAAATTGCTTCGTCAGGTTCCATCCCCGGGGAAGCCCACGGCTGTTCTTGTCGTGGTAACTGCGACCTCACACAGATGGGTCCAGGTTCAGGATAATCAGGGAAACCTTAATCAAAGCTGAAATCGATTTTAAGCTTAGGTTAAGGTTCGCGAGCGCAGAGTTTCAGGAGTAAGAGGTCTCCTCGTTGTCGCTGCCGGTGAGAACCGGAAGTTGACGGCGACTGGGCGCCGCACTTCTTGTGCGGCGCCTTTTTTCAATGCAGTTCAGTTTCATTGCTCTCGATCATGAAACCAGCAGTTTAGGCAGGGATTGAAGCGGTTTATAAGGTATTCTCCGCGGCTGCAGATCAAGTAATTGAGGTATTTCCACCATGAAAATCCGTTCTACACTAACCCTGGCCGCGGTGCTGGCATTGACTGTCACCGCGTGTTCCAAATCAGATTCCGAGCTTGCGACCACCGGGACCGTTGCAGAAACCAACAACGAAGAGGTCGCAGTTGTGACAAGCACCAGTGAAAACCCATTCTTTACCCAGAGCACGCTGTATTTCCGGCTGCCGCCTTTTGACCAGATAGAAGACAGCCACTATGCCCCGGCCTTCGAGCTGGGCATGGAAGAGCAGATGGCCGAAATCAATGTCATCACCAACGACCCCGAAGCACCTACCTTCGACAATACGCTGGTTGCCATGGAAAGATCCGGACAATTGCTGAACCGGGTGGCGAGCGTGTTTTTCTCGATGGCCTCTGCCGACACCAACGACACCATCGAAGAACTGCGCAGCGAGATGGCGCCAAAACTCTCGGCTCATAAGGACGCCATTTTGATGAATAGCCTGCTGTTCGAGCGGGTCAATGCGCTGTACGAGCAGCGTGACGGCATGGAACTGGACCCTGAGTCCTACCGCCTGATCGACGAAACCTACAAAAACTTCGTCCGGGCCGGCGCTTTGTTGTCTGACGAAGAGAAGGAAACCCTGAAGGCGATGAATGCCGAACTGGCCAGCCTGCAGACCCAGTTCAGCCAGAACGTGTTGAAGGAGGTCAACGCCAATGCCATCGTGGTAGATTCCGCGGAGGAATTGACCGGGTTCAGCGAGAGCCAGATCGCCGCGGCTGCCGAAGCCGCCAAGGCCCGTGACCTGGAAGGCAAGTATGTAATTCCCCTGCTCAATACCAGCGGCCAGCCGGCCTTGTCTTCGCTGGAAAACCGTGCACTGCGCGAACGAATTCACAAGACTTCACTGTCCCGGGGCTTGAGCGGCGGTGAATTTGACAACCGTGAAGCCCTGACGCGAATTGTAAAAATCCGCGCTGAGAGGGCCCAATTACTGGGCTATGACAACCACGCGGCCTACAGCCTGGAAGACCAGACCGCCCGCACGACCGCTGCGGTCAATGAGCGCCTGGCTACCCTGGCCCCGCCGGCGGTAGCCAACGCAAAACGCGAAGCTGCCGACCTGCAGGCGATGATCGTTGCCGAGGACGGTGACTTTGAGCTGGCTTCCTGGGATTGGGACTTCTACACGGAAAAGGTCCGCAAGGACCGCTACGATTTTGACGAATCCCAGCTCAAGCCCTACCTCGAAATGAACAACGTGTTGGTAAACGGCGTGTTTTATGCGGCTGAGAAGGTCTATGGCCTGACTTTCAAGGAACGCACGGACTTGCCGGTTTATCACCCGGACGTGAAGGTTTGGGAAGTATTCGATGCCGACGGCACCACGCTGGCGCTGTTCATCCAGGATTACTACGCACGCGAGTCCAAGCGCGGCGGTGCGTGGATGAACGCTTACGTTTCACAATCCAGCCTGATGGGTACCAATCCCGTGGTAGCCAATCATTTGAATGTGCCGAAGCCTCCTGAAGGTGAGCCCACGTTACTCACCTGGAACGAGGTTACCACCATGTTCCACGAGTTTGGACACGCCCTGCACGGCATGTTGTCCAACGTTAAATACCCAACCTTTGCCGGCACTTCAGTGCCGCGTGACTTCGTTGAGTTCCCCTCACAGGTCAACGAGATGTGGGCGGATTGGCCGGAAGTGCTGGAGAATTACGCGGTGCACTACAAGACCGGCGAAGCAATGCCGGTAGAACTGCTGGACAAGGTGCTGGCTACGGCCAAGTTCAACCAGGGCTTTGTGACCACGGAATACCTGGCCGCTTCGCTGCTGGATCAGGCCTGGCACCAGAAGACGCCTGAAGAACTGCCCGCTGCCGATGGTTTGATCGAGTTCGAAGCCAACGCGCTGATCGAAGCCGGTGTGGCCATGGACACCATTCCACCGCGCTACCGGAGCACCTACTTCTCGCACATCATCGGCGGTTATTCAGCCGGTTACTACGCCTATATCTGGAGCGAAGTGATGGACGCCGATACGGTCGAGTGGTTCAAGGAAAACGGCGGTATGACACGTGAGAATGGTGATCACTTCCGTCAAACCCTGCTGTCCCGTGGCGGCGCTGAAGATGCCATGAAACTGTACAACAATTTCCGTGGCCGGGACCCCGAAATCCAACCCCTGCTGGAACGCCGTGGCCTGACTACCAGCGGATAAGCTGGCAAATTTCAAAAAGAGGCCCGTCCAATTGAACGGGCCTCTTTTCCGACCGAGGTCAGGTTTCGAATAAGGCTAGCCCTTGGCGGGTTAACCGAGCAATTGCCCCAGTCGGCCGGTGAGAATCGCCAGGTAATTACCCAGGGCGTAACCGATCATCGCCATCAGGATGGAGGCCGGGACCAGCGATTCGCGATGGTGCGCCGCGACTATGGGCGCAGAGGCGGCGCCACCGATATTCGCGGCCGAGGCAATCGCCAGCGTGTGTACATCCACCCGGAAAATCCAGGCGCCGAACAGGATAAAAGCGCCGTGGATGGCGATCCAGACATAAGCCATGGCGACGAAAGCGCCCATGGTCTCCAGGCTGACGTTGCTCAGGTCCATGGTGGCGCCGATGCGCGCCACATAAACGTAAATAATGGCCATCGCGATGGGTTGGGCGGCGGGCAGCTTGCGGGCCGGTGTGGTCGAGGCAATCAGGGCCAGGGTCGTGACCAGCAGGATCAGCCAGGTGCTGGCGCTGATCACGGTAGCGCCGCCGATGGCCACCGGTGGCAGCACTTCTGACAGTTCCAGGGAAATCCAGGTGAAACCCACGGCGATCAGGGCCAGGTACAGCAGGTCAATCATGCCCGGCGCCGCTTCACTGTGATCATAATCCGCGGCTGCCTTGTCCATCATCGCGATGCGGTCCGGCGAAACCCGCATCCAGCGGTTAAACCGGTCGGCAAACGCTTTTGAGCCCAGCAACAGGGGCAGCCAGATCAGGTAGACCATCTGGTCGGCGGCAGCAGCCATGGTCATTTGTTCGGCATTGCCTTCCAGCGCCGCATGGGCGGCCGTCATGTTGCCCGTGCCGCCGATCCAGCTTCCAGCCAGGGTTCCGAAGGTCTTCCAACTGTCTACGGGCAGGGGGAACTTCAGCGGAAAGCCTTCGGGGGTAGTAATCGCCTGGCCCAGGGAATAGGCAAGGAAACCACCCAGCACAACACCGACACTGCCGATCAACATCACGAACACACCTTTACCCATGATGCGCACTGCGCCCACTACATCCACCTTGATCAACATGAGGCAGATGAAGATGGGCAGGCCATAGGAGCGCAGGAAATCATAAGCGGGGTTTTCAAACGGGATCAGGCCGGTATTGGACAGGATCACCGGCGTGCCGTAAATCCAGATCAGCGGGGGCAGGAAGTTAAAGATTTTCCAATTACTTTTCTTTTCCAGCCAGAACCAGAAACTGACCACGGCGATGAGCATGGCCATTACGCCGACGGGTGAATCAATCATGGTAATACCACCTTGATGGAGTACTAATCATCTATTTGTCTCTTCTCGCAAATCGTCCAACAGACTACAGGCTATTTCCAGCGCATCCAATAGCCTGGGTGTTGCCCGGCTGATTTTGTCAGCAGGCAGTGTGAACAGCGCATGCCCGCTCACGGCCTGCATGCCCGGCCACTCCAGCCAGGCAGCGAGTGGATTTGGCTCATTGTCCTGGACGGGGGCGAACATGGCCGCCGGGTCGGCTACTATGACAGACTCATGCGTGACCTGGAATGCGAGGCCGGGCAGGTCATGGAAAATGTTATGACCGCCGCACAGGCTGAGCCCCTTGCTGATCAGGTGTTCGCCATTGATTGTATACAGGGGGTTTTCATCGACCTGGTAAAAGTAATCCAGCGTCTGATGGGACGCATGCCGACTGGAAAGCTTATTCAGCCTGAGCTGAAAATTCGCTGCGGCGATGCTGGCGGTTTGGGTTTGTCCGCTGGCATCACCGATGGCTCTTATGACCTCGGCGATTTCACCGGGCTCGCGTATTTCTACCGACCAGACAGGAATTCCCAGTGAAACGATCTGGCTTATGGCCTGGCGGGGGTTGCCCGAATCCCAGGCAATCACCAGGTCGGGTGAGAGCGCCAGCACGCGTTCCACATCGATCCGGAACGCATTACCGATGCGAGGCACACTTGCCGCAGTTTCGGGATATTCACTGTATTCGACCGTTGCAACCAGGTTTTCTCCTGCGCCGGCGGCAAACACCAGTTCAGCCAGGTGCGGCGAAAGCGTGAGCAGGCGTTCAGCCGGCGCATTCAGTTCCAGGCTGGAACCATCTGCCTGTGGAAGGCTGATTCCGGCGAGAGACTGCATGGAAAACGCCAGGAGAAACAAAAACACAATGCCATATCGCATCGCGGGAAAATCGTGTGCCGGGCAGTACCTGTAAATATTCAGGTGATAACGCCGATCAGCAGCAGCAACGCCAGTGCGGTCATACACACCCCCAGTACACGCCAGGCCAGATCCATAGCCTGCTGCAAACCGATAAGCGGCCCCTCGAGTTGATCGGCATAACCGTCCCGGGCAGCGTGACCGGTCAGCACAATGCTGCGGGCGCTGGCAAGGAGAAATCCGTTGTCGCCATCGAACAGGCCGTGGCCCTGTTCATCGTGATACTGCTTCCACGCCACATAGACTGAGTCGAAATCGGTTGCAATCGCCAGGGACAGGGTCGTCAGTTGTGCGGCCGGCCAGTCCATGATTTGTTGCAGCCGGATGAAAAGATTTTTCTGGCCTTCCGCCAGCGGGTAATCCTCGTTCACCAGCCAGTCAACCATGCGATAGAGAAAAGCACCAATGATACCCAGCACCGCGAACCAGAATATAACGCCAAACCAGCGCCGCAGCGCCTCCCGGAATACGGACTCCACGACCAGTGCCCTGCAAACATCCGGGTCTTCAGGTATGTTTGTACCAAGGAGTTTTTCAAGCCGTTTTTCCCTGGTTTCCTCGTCTTCCGCTTCGATGATGCCCGCGACTTCGGTATCCAGATCTTCTGGTCCAAAGGTGTAAATCAGGACAGCCACAGCCAGCAGGAAAGTACCGGTGGTTCCCAGCGTGGAATACAGTACCTGGTTAATGAGCAGAAGCAGCAACAACGGGGCGCCTGTGATGAGCAGGAAACCCAGTATTCCCTGCCAGCCCGGTAACCTGGAAAATGCGTCATTACTGAAATTGACCCAGGATTTTAACCATTGGTTCTTGCGGCATTTGCCGAGTTCCCGGATAAAATGGCACAGTGCAATCGCGAGCAGAATGGCAATAATCGTCATTCGATGATTTCCTTCGCTGTCGCTGGCTATGCCAGCGATGTGAGTCACATGCTGACGATTCTATCAAAGGCGGGGTGAGTCCGCATATTAACGTGGCCGGTGGAGGTATCAGCTACCTGTATTCAGGACACGTTCGAGTCCGAAAGAAAAATCAGTGGTGTCTGAGACGGCGGGCTTTCCTGACCAGTTGCTCCAGGTCTTTGCCACACTGTTTGTGGTACCAGTCAGCGAGCAGGCGGAAGGCAATAGAGACGGGTGGAGACAAGCGGACGGAATCTTCCATGACGGCGGCGTCAAGTTCGTCTACCGTGTACCACCGCACTTCCTCCAGTTCATCGCTTACAGCGCAATCACGGCTTTCCGCCTCGGCATAAAAGCCGCACATCGATGAGGCGGGAAATGGCCATGGCTGGGAGGAAACGTAGCGTATTTTATTCAGCCGGACCTGCGCTTCTTCATAGACCTCCCTGACGACGGCGTCTTCCAGGCTCTCACCCGGTTCAACAAAACCCGCAAGGGTGGAGAAATGTTTCGGCGGCCAGTTGGCATTGCGCCCCAGCAGGCAGGCATTTTCGTGGGTGATCAACACGATGATGGCCGGATCGATGCGGGGGAAAGATTGCCTGGCGCACTCCTCATTACTGCATACCAGTTTGTGACCGGAAGACTGCAGCCGGTTCGGGCTGCCGCAGACACCACAAAAAATATGCCGGTGCTGCCAGTAATGCAGCGCCTTCGCGTAGGCCAGCACGCCGGCATGTTTGGCGTCCATGTCCATGGTTGCGCGGCGCAGATCGATAAATCGCGCTTCCGGGTGGTTGGTCAGGACTTCCTCACGCTGGCTGTCGTTGATGGAAACCGCAAAAAAATAACGCTTGCCGTCGGTGCCGAGCAGGGTAGGGGGCTGGATTGCGTCCAGATTGTCGAGTTCACCAGGTTTGAGGTAGACGGCCATTTGGCCTTCATCGGATACGGCCAGCAGGCTGCGGCTGTGCCACAAGGGAACGAATCTCGCCGCGTCGGAGTTCTGTGCGGCTGCCACCCATTCCGGCTTATCACGGTACTCAACCAGGCGGTCAAGGCGAACGGATGTGAAACGGTTACGGCGTGATCGCGTTATGCGGTCAATGCTGAGGTCAAACTGGGTCACACTAGACAGAAAAAGAGGAACCGCAACCACAGGTGGTGGAAGCGTTGGGGTTACGGATAACGAACTGCGCGCCCTGCAGGCTTTCCGAATAATCGACTTCGGCCCCCATCAGGTACTGGAAACTCAGGGGATCGATCAACAGCGTGACGCCATCGTTATCTACCGCGATATCATCGTCTGACCGTTCTTCGTCAAATGAAAAGCCGTACTGGAATCCCGAGCAGCCCCCACCACTTATGTAAACCCGCAGCTTCAGGTTCGGATTGGCCTCTTCCATAATCAGTTCCTGCACTTTGCGGGCAGCTGCACTGGTGAAAACGATGCCGGGCATAGCGGTACTTCCGCTTACTTCGATGTTGGTTAATTTATCCATTCAATCCAGGTTGATCATTGCCTCACAGGTTCCATACTATGGTGGCATTTTGCCCACAAATCAATCCTGTGGCTCAATTTTGCGGCTTGGAAAAATAAACCCTACTCCTGCGCTGGCTCCCGGTTTTCCCACGGATCGGCGACCAATTCGGCCCAGTTAAACGCATGGACTACCGGCTCGCGCTGGCCTTCCACTTCGAGCATCACCCGCAATCGCGTTGGGCTGA
Source organism: Oceanospirillum sp. (assembly GCA_048636595.1). Classification (GTDB taxonomy): domain Bacteria; phylum Pseudomonadota; class Gammaproteobacteria; order Xanthomonadales; family SZUA-36; genus JAJRRA01. Next base: position 15,998 of record JAIVWI010000010.1, read on the forward strand.
ACTGTTCCGGCATGGCCAGGTAGCCTTCCATCTGCTGGAAATATTTGAACCGGAACGAAGGCTCGGGCGTTGAGCCGTCGGTCAGTTCCGGCCAGTTGAGCGTGATGGGCTGGTCATTGAGTGTACCCTCGAGCTTAATATGTGCTAGTCCACTGATGACGGACGCCCTGCGGATATTCTGCGTCAGGGTCAATATAAACTGGAATACCCGGTCCGAGTCCGTTGTGATGAGTTCCGCGGCGTAGACGGCCAGTCCGGTCTGTGTACCGCTGGTTCCTGCAAGCCGGCGAAAGAAATCGAGCTCTGACTGCATCCGGTTGACCTCGGCCTGGCGCTCACTTTCTTTTGACCTGAGCAGACGGTTGGCCCCGCGGAAGACTTCGGCTTCACGCTCCACGACGGCGAGTCGTGCCTGGTTGCGCTTGTATCGTCCGGACAGCACTGCAAGTTCCTTGCCCAGAAAAGCCACCTGCTCCTTCAGTTCTTCTGATTCCGGTTCAACCGGCGAGCTTGCCAGTTGATAGACGACGAACATCAGGGCCGAGACCAGCAGGACCGTCAGCACGAACATTTCAGCCAGAGGGTGTTTGCCCGGATTTAGTTTTGGTATGCGAAAAGGGATGGCCTGGAATTCCTGTCATTTGGCATAAGGGTGAATTATGCGGCCAATCGGCAGCTCAAGAAAGAAAGAGGCAAAGGATTCCGGGTATAAAACGACAAAAAAGCGGCCGAAGCCGCTTATTTCATGTGTTTTTTGTTCTTGTTCTCTAATTATTATTTTAGTTACTGGCAAGGCCCCTGAACTGGTGCAGTTTATACACGGTTGGAGTAAACCCCGTCAAGTGCTATTCCAGATCCTGGGTAATCTTGCGCTACCAATTGGTGGTCAAGGCCAGGAATGGCCCCCGGTATTTCAATTCAGCACCCCCGCGCCAGTCATCGCTGTCGACGTCCGCATTGAGAGAGAAATAATGATAATTCAGGCTCACGCCAAGGTGCTTGAATGCCTGGAATTGGACGCCCACGGAGCTGTTCCAGATGCCGCCTGAATAGTCACCCACGCTGACATCCAGCCAGTCCAGCCGTGCTTCGAACAGCCAGCGTTTTGAGGGTGAGTAGTAGTACCAGCCACCGATGTTGGGCATCGGCGCCGAGGCATCCACGTCGCCACGCTGGAAGCCGGATGGGATGTCATTGATTAATGCCTCGCCTTCGATATAAGCACCGATTTCAAGCCAGTGGAATCCAATGCCGAGACCGAGTTCATGCCTGGGTCCCTCGCTGAATTTGCGGCCAAAAAATACACGGGCAACCTTGTTGTGGACACCGGCAGCGACGGTACTGCCTTGCTGGAAGAGCAGGTCCTCGAACTCAACGTCTTCGGTGAGCACCGCACCACCTCCAGCGTTCACCTTCCAGTACTGGCCCCACAGGGACCATTTTTCACCAAAATTCCAACGGAAGGTCAGAGAAACACTGGTGTCATCGTCATCTACACCCAGGGTTTCGTCGAAGTCGATTTCCTCTTCGGGGGCCGATCCGTCTGCGGCAATTTTGAAATCCTGTTGGCGGGCAAATGCCCCGACGGCCAGTTGAAAGCGATCGCTGAGAAACGGGTGGGTTTGATCCGCCTCCTGTGCGGTAGCCAGAGTCGGGGCCATGGTTGATGCCATGAGCAATGCGTTTAGCAGGAAGAACAGTTTGTTGATTCGAATGTTCATGTTTAAGATTCCTATTGGCAATTAAAACTCGAAACCCAAGCCCAACATCAGGCGATAGTCGTCTTTTTCCGGCACCGAGCCATCCGCCCTTACCTGGGGTTTTTGAATCCGGTCCCAGATAAAGGAAACATTCAGGTCCAGCCGACCGGTCAGTTCAGTTGAAAGGGTAGTCAGCAAGTGATGTTGGTAAGAACCCGAATCTTCATCCAAAAATGTGACGTGGGCAAGAAACAGGTAGTCTATCCAGCTGGTAAGCTCGGTCTCGAAATTCGTGCCCAGTGAAAAAGCGGGTGAGCGTTGTCCGCGGTCGTGGCCCTCTTCAACTGAGCGGTAACGAATATAGTTGACGCCTAGCCCGCCGGATACGGTCCACTCCGTTCTGGAGTTATCGATCAGCTCATAACCCAGACCGGTTTCCAGCGTGCCCTGGTGGTCTATATTCTGAAATATATCGCGAAAGTACTGACCGAGCAGGGGTCGCCAGAAAAGGCGGTTGCCTCTGAAACGGTCCCAACTGACATTCAGACGATGATTGTTGGCGATCTGCGTCCCTTCAGTCTCATTGAAATTACCGAGGTAATCCAGTGCGATACGTGAACCCGGTGTGCGGCGTTCCAGGCCCAACAGCAGATTGTACTCAATGGTATCTGCATTGCCCTGCCGAATGTTGAATCCGAGTGTTGCGTCGGCTGACCAGTTATCCAGTTCACGATATGCCGCCGGTGTAATGGAGACCAGTTCTGCGCGTGAGTACTTACGGGTATTGCCCTCGTCATCGATCAGGATATGCTGTTCATCCACGCGTAACCTTCCAGAAAGTGGGTCGAGGCCATGAACAATAACACTCAAAGAATCGTGGCTGCGCAATATTCTGATATCTTCCCAATCAATGGAAAGCCTGCCGAGATTGTCGCTTTCAAAAGTCAGCTCATCGTCATACAGGGAGATCAACTCGCCCTTGAGCCACTCATCTGAAGTCAGCTGGATCCAGTCATATTCATCAATCGGCGGTACAAACCCGGAGGGTCCGTGCTCCTGCATTGCCATCGCGACTACTGCGTTCAGGCTGATCAAGAAAACTGCAACAAGAAGAATAAACTGTTTTTTCGAGGCCATCACTAGTCCAGGGACTCTACCCTCCTGTTTCATAGTGGGTTTTCAAGTGCACATCGCGTTGTGGGAAAGGAATCTGTATGTCCTGTTCCTGGAAACAGCTTTCAATCTCAACCAGGAGATTGTGCCGTACCAGGCCTCTTTGCTCCGGATGCTTGATCCAAACCAGAAGTTCAAAATCAAGTGAGCTTTCTCCAAAGGCCCGCATCCGCACCCTTGGTGCGGGAAGCGGCAAAATCAATTCACAATCGCCGGCCACCTTTTCTAGTGCTTTGATCACTGTGGCCGGTCGGGTACCGTATGCAACGCCGACAGGCACACGGATTCGATGATCTATCACCGGGCCACCACTCTCATTGGTAATTTTGGCATTGCCAATCACGGCGTTGGGAATGGAAATCTCCACGTCATCCCGCGTCAACAAGCGGGTCGAGCGCATGCCCAAATCGGTAACCACACCGCGTTCACCAGAATCCAGAATGATGTAGTCACCGATTTTGTAAGGGGCGTCTGCAATTATCGAGACCCCGGAAATAAAATTCGCGATGGTATCCCTGGCGGCAAGGCCGACGGTGATGCCGACGATACCTGCTGAGGCCAGCCACGCTGCACCGTCGATGTTCCACAATGCCATGAACATCCAGATCAGGACGCTCAGAAGGAACTTGATGCCCATCTCGAACAACGGACGAATACGCGGCTGAATGAGTTTGAAACGAACCACTTCGCGTGACATCGAGACGATCGCTATAGTGGTTGCCCTGAACCAGGCCCTGCCCCAGAAAAACAATAATAGCGTGAACAGCATCCTGACCAGGAACCAGTCGACCGCATCACTGAAGCCAAAGGACTTCTCAGCGGCAATAAGCGCAATAATGACCGTGGTTTTCACCACCGGCGCGGTCAGGCACTGGACCAGTTGATCGTCCAGGGTGGAGCTTGTCCGTTTCGCAACTCGCTCCAGAACAGTGCTTACCACCCACTGGAGAGCTTTTCCCACGAGGTAGCCGAGAGTGACCAACAGCAAAACCAGCAGCGCTGGGTAGTCCTGCAGGAAATTCCAAATCGGAATCACCGAGTCCGGCAGGTATGGCTCGATGCCACTTTCCAGATCGTACGGTTTCTTGCTTGT
>JAIVWI010000010.1:19973-33085 GCA_048636595.1 Oceanospirillum sp.
TCGAAACACCGGTTCTCATACGAGCTTACCTGCCTGCAATCAACCAATCCAGGACGACCTGGGCCAGCGACTTGAGCCTAGCCATTGGGTTTCAGGGATCTTCGCTGATTTGTGCTGATTGCTCGTGCCTGATCTGCTCCAGCAGGATGGTGGAAAAAAATTCCTTGAGGTTCCCTTCGGATTGAAACCGCATGGTCTGACCACTCTGCAGATGTTCCACCCGGCCGCAATACCGGCCTTGCTCCGGATCGGCCTCATCACTGAGCCGGACGAGAAAGGTGCGTTTTGTGGGAAGGTGTGTCATTTCAGCTATCACACAGGAACTTCACGCGGCGCATCGCAGTTTCGAAAGCCTCATCGGTTTCTGCCTCCATCAAGCGTTCCTTGGCCTGCAGGCACATGTCAGCCTCCTGCGTCATATAGGCCCGCAACTCATCATTTACCTGGTCACCGGCAAAAACAGATTCACACAGGGCTTCGGAAACCCGCCGGACATTCGCCGTGCCGCTGCCTGCCTGCTCAACATTAACGCAGTCGCCGACGCGGACCTGGGTCTGATCGGTGACGACTATGATCTGTGAGCCCGGGCCAACTTCGATGGTGTACTGCATGCCGTCCAGGCTGCCCTGGGCACTCCGTGCGATTAACGCACCGGTGCCGGCGCCGATCGCCGTATTGCGGATTCTTCTGGATGTGCTCCGGTTTCTGGACGTGGTTGCCAGACCGACGACACCGCCAATGGCGGCTCCGCGGCCCGCGGCCGATTGCAGATTGACAGCCTGGGCGGCCACGACCACACCGGTCTGGACGCTCATGGATTGCCCGGAGCGCTGTGCTGAAGCCACGCCCGAGAAGAGCAGCGAGGTCAGCGTTACGGCCACCGGGATGATCAGTTTGTTGATTCGAATGTTCATGTTTGTTTTCCTAATCAGGTTGCAGAATAAATCAGCCTTACTCACCATGGATTTCGATGTGGCCGACCTCGAAGTCATTCAGGTCCTCGGGCGTCTCAGGACCACGCGTACCGGGCATGATCTCGAACCTCGGGTCGAACACGACCATGGTGGAGGCAAGTTGAGCAAGAACCCCCACGTCGCCTTCAACCTTCGCCGTACCGTTTTCGATCATTTCCATAAGTGGTGTTGTACCGCCCATCACCGCTTCCAGATCAGTACGGTTGATGATGATGGAAAGGTCTGGGTCATCCGCCAGGTAGCCCTCGACATTGGTCAGCGTGTTGTTGCTGAGTTCGATAAGGAACTTTTCACCATTGTCGGGTGTGATCAGGTTAATGGTGAACGCCATGCCATCGGCTTTTCGGCTGTCCATGCGGATACCGAGGAAATCCAGGAATAATTCAGTACTCATGGCCCGAATGACATCGGGGCTGGTCGAGTCGATCTGCGCACCCTCTGGGATCCCGGAACGCAGTTCCAGGGCGCCCGACAGGTAACTGTTGCGCAGACCGGGATTCTCCTGTTGGTACCCAATCTGCTCAAAGATATCCGCCAGCAGATCCTTGGCTTCCTGGTTCTGAGGCTCGGCCTGAACCAGCTTGTTCATGATCTCCTGGGCCTTGAAGTACTCACCCTGATCATGCAGGACCGTACTTTTCGCCATGATGTTGTCTGCGCCCCCCATCATTTCCACATAAAGCGGCGCCGAATCGGCGGGTGACAGCGGGATCAATGTGGCCGGGTTGGCATCCCAGTAGCCCAGGAAGCGGTTGATCACTCCCCGGCTATTGTGCTCCGGCGAGCCGTGGTAGCCGCGATTGGTCCATTGGTCTGAGATGCTCCTCGGCGTTTCGTACACGTTCTGGATCTGGTTGATCGTGACGCCCTGGTTGGCCAGGTGCAGCACCTGGTTATTGATATTGGCATAGAGGTCACGTTGAGCGCGCAGGACTTCCTGCACCCGCTCGTTGCCCCAGCGTGGCCAGTGGTGTGAGGCGAACATCACTTCGGCTTGCTTGCCGAAGAGTTGCAGCGCCCGGTTGATATACTTGGACCATCCCAGCGCATCGCGTACGGGGGCGCCGCGCAGGGTGTAGATGTTATGAAAGGTCCCCTGGACGTTTTCGCCCATCCACAGCAATTTCTTGTCCGGGAACCAGGTGTTCATCTCAGACGGTGCCTCAGTATTGGGCGTATTCTGGAACACCATCTTCACACCGTCGATGGTCAGCTCTTCAATGTCGTCTTCAATAACGATAGTTGGTGCAATCAGCGTCACGTTGCCAATGGAGATATTTTGAGCCAGGCCCTGGCCCGCGTGGCCGAAAGGGCTGGCGGGAAGGAGGATGCCGTACTGGTAAAACAGACGCCGATTCATGGCATTACCGGCATAGACACTCTCGGAGATGGCATGGGACATGAAGTCGCGCGGCGCAATGATCTGGATTTTGCCTGAGCGCACGTCGGCTTCGTCAACGATACCGCCCACGCCACCCCAGTGGTCACCGTGGGAATGCGAGTATACAACCGCCTTGATCGGCAGCTTTCCGAGGTGCTTGTCTACAAGTTTCTGGGCTGCCCGCGCCGTCTCTTCCGAAGTCAGCGGATCAAACACGATCCAGCCGCTGTCACCTTTAATGTATGTGATGTTAGCCAGATCGAAGCCACGCACCTGGTAAACGCCTTCCATCACCTTGTATAGCCCGAAGTTCATATTCAGGGTCGACTGGCGCTGTAGCGAAGGATGAACGCTGGGGAACTGCTCGCCGTCGAGGAAGAACTTGTAGCGTTCCATGTCCCAGGCGACGTTTCCGGCGTTCGCCATGATCTTCCAGGAGTCAGGCGCAGCGATGAAACCCTTCTTCTCTTCCTCAAAGTCCCTGGTATCGGAAAACGGCAATGTAGTGCGTGCCTCTTCGAGAATTTTCAGCGTGTGCTCTGACGGAGGCTTTCCCTTGGGATGAAAATGTTCGGTTTCAGCTGCAAAGCTTGTTGTAGATATCAACGCCAGTATGGCCACCAGGCCGATCAAGTAGCGAAATGTCATGAAAGTATTCTCCTGTAACAAAATTGAACCAACAAAACCTTTACCCGTTGCTCATGAGTCCTGCGCTGCCGGAGTGACTTTACCGGCCGCGTTAGGTCGACCTGAGCACCGGCAGCCAGTATCCGAAACCAAACACCATGGTTCCGATAAAACCCGTTTTTCCTCCCAGCCGTTTGGCTACTTTGGACCTGACCAGCAGGTATTCGACAAAGTGAAGCAGCAATATCACGGCACCCAACATCAGCACAGCTTGACCGTATGGCTGCGGGATTATGGAGAGCAGGCTCAGGATACAAGCTGCCCACAATGCCAGAAGGAACGCCTTGGTCAATCCGATCGTCAGCTTAAACATGTATTGAAGCTCCTTATTGTGCTGGCGTATACCAAATCGGTGAGGTGTAGGCCCGGTCCTGGAGCGTCGCCGGGACGTTGTCAGGGCGCTTGATATTGAAAAATACGGCGTCAAAAGTAGTCCAGCGTGGCGTTGGGATTTCGAACACTCTCACGTAATAAAAAGCATGCTCCGCCGGATCGAAATCCGGGTCTGTCCAGTGTGCTGACATCAAGGCACTGCCGATCGTGTTGGTATAGGTGGCTGTGTCAAGATCCACGGTATTGCCGACAGGATCTTTTGCCCGTCCATCGGCGTTGATTTGCCGGTCGCCGGAGACGGCTACATCATAGATTTTTTCATGCGCCTCGCCATTTTTATCCAGCCACCCCTTGATGATCTGGATACGGTCGAGGTTGGCGCCGTCCGGATCCCGCAACGCGCGCACCATGAAGACTGGAGCCTGGCCGGGGGGCGCGTTTCTCAGGTCACCGCCCATCGGCACGCCACGCTGGTAACCCTGGGCTATGAAATCAGGCCGGCTCACATCGTCGGGTTCGAAGTTCCAGCCTGCAAATACGCGCACGGCGATCCGCGTACCCGTGGTGGCGTAAACTTCTTTGCGCTTCATTGCGTCGTAAACTTCACCCCGCGTATTTTCCCTGGCCCACACCGCTGTCAGACCGGAAGCCACCTCCTGCGAAGTCAGGATGCGCAGCGCCGGGTCTTCGGCGGGAATCACCTCGTTGTTATGCCGTGTCGGCGAGGGCTCGGTGCTCTGATATTTGCCGAAGTAATTCTCCTCCCGCGTCGTGGCAAGCCCGGTGTGGGAGTCGGAAGCGCCGAGGAGTCCGAATTTGTATGGATTGGCGCCGATTTTACCGCTGAGTTCCAGGCCCAATTTCAGCGCGGAGCGTGCATACTCGTACTGAAGCATGTCGGTGGTCTTGGCTGCCGAACCGTCCAGGTTACTCCTGTCCCAATTCTCATAGTCGGCAAACTCGTCATCGGGCGATAGAAACGGATGTGTTTCGCCATCACCTTTTACCTGCGTTATCTCCATAATAGGCTCCCAGCGCATCCTTGCTTCCGCATAAGCTTTGGTCATTTTCTTGCCGGAAAACGTCCTTTCGCCAAACATGAGCCCGTTACTGAGGTTGCCGTTGTGAGGTATGGCGAAGGCCTGTCCGCCGACACTTTTCTCGTAGTCGGCCAGGTACTTCCACAGGTCTTGCGGATCGAAGCTGTCGAAGGAACTAAACGGCAGAGTCTGATCGGTCTTGTCAGCGCCATCGCGGAAGATCACGACACGGTGAAGGTTGTCACCGGCCGGCGTGGAAGTCCACTCGAAACCCGTCATGGCGGTGAAGCGGCCCGGTTCATTATAGGTCTCCGCCTTCTCGACGAAATCGATCCAGATGCTGCGCGATGCCTCGTCGGAGCTGAATGGATTGATGCCCTTGACACCGGCCTCGATGATGTTGCCAAAGGCTTCCATGCGCCCCTCCGGACCCGCGTTGAAACGCTCATGCACCCAGGCTCCCCATGGATCGGACAGCAGAGCGGGATTCGATTCGTGGATCATCGGAGCAAGGCCGATCAACTCGGAGTGGTCTGTGATGACCAGGAAATCCAGCGGTCGGATCAACTGCACCGGCTGACCTGTGTTGGAGGTCACCATTTCCCCACGGGCGAAACGATAACCATCATCTACGTCCAGTCGGGTACCGACCAGGCCTGCGTCAAAAGACAGGTTGGTGTGGAAATGGGTATCTCCGAACAGGACCTGGTCGGGATAATTCCGGCCCGCGTAAGGCGAGTAAACCCTTTCATCCTCGAAATCCGCCTCCGTGAGAACGAGTTCCTGGCCAGAACCGATAACGGGACCTGCCGCGAATGAGAGGCTCATGGCAATCGCTGAAACTGTGGTGAAAAACCTCAGGTTTCGGCGGAGATTACGGGCTTGTCTGGCTTGCTTCATTGTTTTCTCCGGGGTGTCAGCGGGGCATCATATCGGTCATGATCTGGCCGACGACATCATCTGATTGCTGTTGGGTAATCTCACTGCTGCGCAAGCGGCTCTGTGCGGCGCCTTCGGCGATCAGGGCGTTAGCGGCTGGATTGATCAGGTCAATCAACAACGTGCCCTGGGTATATTGTCGAACCGTCGTGCGGTAGGTGGGCCAGGTAGAGCAGCAGCCGCGGCTCCAGTGTGAACGATGTACGCTGTGCATCCCGGATGATGTCGTGCGCACATCCATCCGGTTCTCGGTGGTGACGAAAAAATCAACCAGTATGTCGGGCGAATCGGATTGTTTCAGCCCTCTGCTGGCCATCTCCCGGCTCACCGAGTTCATCAACATCGTGCTCATAGGCGTTCGCGCGCCGTTGTCACGGTCCGTGCCGAGAGGTTGCATGAAATTGAAAGTCTGGAAGTTCGATAAATCCGTTCCGGGGGCGGAATTAACGGTGATCGTCGGTCCGGACGAGGCACAGCCGGCGAGCAATAGGGCCAGTGTACTGGCGATGAACAGTAATTTTCGCATTTGAATGCTCCTTATTTTTTCGTGTAATGCTTATCGAGGAAAGCGATCAGGGTGTTAGCCCAGCCACGGAACATCCGGCTGGCTTCCGCCCGGTTGGTCACGCGGTTACTCCAGGACATGCTTGCTGTGTTGCGGGCTGCCTTTCTGTCGGCCGCGCGACCGATAATCGTACCGCTGACTGAATCGAACAGTTCGATGTAAAGCGAGGCCGCTCCGGCCGTGGCAGTAAATGTAGTGCTTCTGCCAGCGGTCCTGATATCGGGTGCTGATATATTCAAGTCGATAATGGCCGGGCGCAGCAGCAGCACGTCATAGTCCGCCTGGGTTACGATTTCATATCCAGCGGCTTCCAATTGCTCGGTGAATACATCCCGAAAAAGGTTTGCGGTATCAGTCTTGATCCTCTCCATGTCGCTGGCTCTGATATTGCGCCGGCGGTTACGATTCTGATCACGTTGCCAGTTGCTGGTGAAGGAGACGAAAGGATCGAGGATCATCACGCGTTTGAATACGCTGAAGTCAGCCTCAGGATCAATGTATGCCATGTATACCACACTGTCATCGACGGGTTTAAGGCCGTCAAATGATATTCCTTCGGCTTCTTCGGCAAATGCCGTCAGCGGGAAAGTGAAACAGAGCGCACACAAAGCGAACGACGTTGCAGCGAGAAGTTTTGAAAATTCCTTCGTGAATTTACTTGCTTTGAACATTTTGAGTCTCCCGATGGTTGAATACATCTTTCGCAGCAATGAATTTCCTGGATCAAATCAATACTGAATGACAGCCGGGCAGTGCATGACCGGATTTTCACTAAATAACTGTAGGGGTAATTAAATTTGAATTCTTGAAAGAGATATCAAATTTCTATCAAAGTTCTGGCTTTCCAGTATCATCGGCCCATTGAAGCACGCGTTTTTGCAGATAGTCGTAAAACGGATTGTATCTCATACGAAGCAGCCACTCCGGGGGAAGCTTTAACAAGCCCTGCTCACCCTTGAACGCCAGATTTCCGAGAAAAACCAGGTCATCGTCCGGTGGCGGACGCTGGCCGTAGAGCGGATCATCGGGCGGGAAGGGCAGCGCGATATGAGACAGGGAGACTACGTCTCCTGGCCAATAGAGATCGAGGTTTTCAATTTCTGACGCTGCCAGCGAGAAAGGCGCCTTGTGCCGGACCACGACCCTGGTGCTGTGCGGGTTCTCGTTGGTGATAAAGGTCACGGCAAACGGCAAGTCCGGGTCGGCCATCATGCGATCGGTCAGCGGGCCTGGATCAGACACCAGCAAAGTTGACTTGATGGCTGCGTTGCGGTTGATATCGAACAGCACCAGTTCATTGCGACCGGCCGGCAGGCGCATAAGCAGGTTGTCGACTACCGCGTCGGTAGTAACCGTTGAATCAACCGTGGATTTGAGCACGAGAATCGGCGGCAGCTTGCCGGCGGCTTCCGGGTGCTGCGCCAATGCCTGGAGGCGCCGGTCCACATCGCGTGTGAGGCGATGGACCTGGGCACCGGCGTTAGTCGCAAAGGAGTTGTACTTGTAAGGATCAAATTCTGCCATGACTGACAGGTAGGCCAGTCCATCCAGTCCGGGCAGCACCGACAGGGAATTCTTGAATCCGGCCAGGGCCCCCGCCGAGTGAATTCTTATGGCCGGTGATATCAGCACCAGGCTTGCAGGCACGGTGACACCCGCTTCTTCAACAGCATTGAGCGTGTAGTCCAGGGCCAGAGATGCGCCAGTGGAGTAGCCGATGATGTGAATGGGCCTGGATCCCAGACTGGACTCCAGGTGTTTCGTGGCTAACTTCACCGCAGCCGCCATGTCCTGCCAGGTGGCCCGTTTAAGCCCTGACGGCGCAGTGCCATGACCCGGCGAGCGCAGGCCTATGACCTGGTAACCATGGTTGTTGAGTGCCTCGCCCAGTGCCCGCAGACTGTAAGGCGAATCGGACATTCCGTGAAGCAACAACACGCCACCCACAGCTGGATTACTGGTCAATTCGAAGCTGTGGTTCCAATTGGTTTGCCGGCGATTCGGGTCTGCCGCGCTGCCGGAACTGTAGCGCTCCAGGACATGGGCGGGGCCAGTTTCGGTCCTGGCATAGACTTGTTCGTCCAGTTGCCTGAACAGCCTCTGCTCCAGTTCCAGGTAATCCTCAAAGTTGTGGACCTGCTCGTCCACCATGTCTTCGGTAAACTCTTCGGTGAGTATCGCTGTGTGCCAGGATTTCAGCGGTGGAGCGTTGCTACACGCCCTGACGTAAATCACCGATATAAGGAGCGCCAGGATAATACCGGTGATAGCCGGTAATCGGGTCGATCTGCCGGTCGCGCGTTTCATTTATCGATCAGCGCCCCCGTGTCAGCACGAAATAACGCACACCACTCGGGGTCTCCAGGTAATAGAGTTCACGGCTTTTCGGAATGTCAGATCCAGTGAACCTCAAGAACAGGTCGTCAAAGAACTCCGGCGTTTCCAGGCTGAAATTGTGAAAGTTGCGGGTCCGGTTCACCGGCGTGACGTCCACCAGTACCAGCCGGTTGCTGCCCGGCTCCAGCAATTCGGAAAATTGTCCGGCCTGTTGCACCTGACCCGGGTTACCGGGATCCAGGGTGCTCTCCCCCAGGCGTAATCCCCGGTTGATGAACCGGCTGACTAACAGCGCCCGATCGTTGGACGAAACATAGACTGTGACATTTTGCGCCAGGTCCAGGATGTCCTGCTTGAAGCGATTGTTGAATGCTTCGTGGTCAACGTCCGGCGCGGTCAGCACCACGTTCTCTATTTCAGTTTGTGAATCGGAAAAGTCGGCATCCTGGTGCAACAGGCTGAAAGCGTCAGCGACCACCTGGGCGCCCATGCTGTTCGCCAACAACCAGAGCCGGTCCGGCTGCACTTCATCGATGATAAGCTCCAGGGTGCGAGCGAGTTCAGCGCCGGATTCTTCCGCAACCCCACGCGCGCGCCGATAACCCCTCAGCGACGATCCCTGATCGCCCGGCCAGTCGAACACCAGCACCGGTGTGTTGATGTCCAGTACGTGTGCCAGGAATGCTGTCTTACGCAAAGCCGACGGGAAGGCCTCCCGAAACCCATGCACAACCAACAACAGGGATCGATACGGGGAGGCCTGTACCTGCCGACGAAGCTGTTCCAGGAACGCCGCCTTTTCCTGTGCCTGCACATCTAATATGCGGATTTCTTCATTGAGGAACCACTTACTGGGATCGATAATCATGCCCAGGCCGAGCGTGGGTTCAATTCTGGTATTGAAATAGCCGAACTTAAGCGAGGTCTCCCGCTCTGAAGTGAAACGCTCGTCTATAGTCCCATCCGGGACATCCGGGCGCCGATTACTCACGTAGAAAAACTGGAAAACACTCGACTCGGACAGTTGCGTCACTGTCATGCGCCGGAATGCAAATGCTTCTGCATGCTGCAGGAGGGTACGCGTGCCTATAAAATAGGCGTAGATCGCCAAGCCGGCTACAAGCAATGCAAGTAGCGCAAATAGCTGAAAAAACCGTCTTCTGCTAAGTTTCATACTGACCTTTTACCTTTCCCCGAGCCTGATAAAAAGAACTCCCGCGTCTGGAACGGAGCAGTGCTGAACGCCTTTTGATCAAGCCGTAGTGTACGTTTTAATAAGAAATCGAACAGCAGTGGGTTATGGTAGCGGACAGCGGAGAGCACTTCTGCTTCCGGTTCCGTGATATAGCCATGGCGCTCCATCTGCTGTAGAGAGAATAAGGGGAGTATACCCGGCAAGGGATAATCGGAGCCGTTAAGCAGGCGTGGCTGCCATTCATCATGCTTGATCACGGTCTCCAGCGCTGGTCCGGCACGGTTGATCTGTGTGATAGCCGAGAGGTCGCCGAATAGCAGACCTTCGTAGCGGCGTTCGCGCATCATCCGCGCAAAGAGTTCAAAGGAAGAAACACTGGGTCCATTGGGACCGACGTCCAAATCAAGGCTGTTTCCCAGCGAGGCACAGTGTGCGACGATCACGCGCACACCATGTTCCAGCGGGCGGCGCAGGCGTAGAGGATTCCCGTAGTCCTCCGTGTTGCCGCCGTGCACGGCAAGCTCAGCGCCCGCATGCACCAGCAAAGGGATATCGAGTTCGGCAGCAGCCTGGTAGAAAGGATCGCAAAGCTTTGATGCCGGATCCATGCCCTGGGCTGGCGGCAGCCATTTGACTGCACGGGCGCCCTTGCGTACCGCCTCTCGCAAGGCAACAACGGCGTCGCGGCGATAGGGGTGGATTGAAGCAACCCATTCGAAGCGGCCGGGATATTGCCGCACGATGGACGCGGCATAAGTATCGGGCGTGTAGAAGGCGCTGGTTTCCAGGCGGCGCTCACCTTCCTCGTCATGGTTGTAGTCAAATGCCAGTAACATCAGCTTGACGCCGGCGGGCAATTGGTCATGGAGCCAAACCAGGCGTTCAATATAATGCTGGTCAGACCGCCCGTCGTCGAGAGTACAACTCCCATTGAGATAAAAAGCGCGTTGCAGCCATTGAACCGGGTGCGCAAGGCTTTGCATTTGCGGGTTCATCCAGGCCCCCGAACCACCATCACCACTTCCGATAAGATGCACGTGACAGTCCCAATACCGGGTGGGATCGATTCCGTCCCAGGCTGACTGCAGCAGCGGATGATCAAGCAGCGCCTGTGGCAAGGGTTCGTCAGGGCAAGGGTTCCGGAAACCGTCTTCCGGCCAATACCGAAAACCAGCGCCGGCGAAGCCGATCGTGGCCAGTACCAGCAGCACCTCCCGACGATTCATCTTGCGGCCAGTCATAGCATCACCCAGGGCGCCTCTGATTAAGTCGCCAGCTCGAATAGAGAGAAAAGTGGCGATACCAACCATGATGGGAAAAAATATACCGTTGATTATTTATTGTGCCAGATCAAAAGTCTTAAAGTTATTCTGACACTTTTATGAATTTATCCACTAATATCGGCAGTAATGTCCGGAGAAGCTCACCAGATCGACCTGCCACCGATTCGCCTTGACCTGAAGGAAGGGCGTTTGTGGAATGGAGAGCGTCCGGTCGATTTGAGGCCTAAAACCTGGAAGCTCATTCGTTATATGGTCGAAAGACCGGGTGAGTTGCTGACTAAGCAGGAACTCATCGACGCGGTTTGGCCTGATACGATAGTTACAGAAGCGAGCCTGAACCAGGCCATTCGTGAGTTACGTAAAGCTCTCGGCGATGATGCCCGCAAGCCGAAATTTATCGAGACGGTTCACCGTCGCGGCTTTCGGTTTATCGAAGTAGCTGCAGAACCAGCCCAAGCGACGGTCTTGCCCCCGGCCCACACGCGGCCCCTTCGGCCACAGTTGTTCGGCAGACAGCAAGAGTTGGCTCAATTGAATGAGAAACTTACGCTGGCTAAAACTGGAAAGCGACAGTTCATCTTTGTGACCGGAGAACCGGGCATCGGCAAAACCAGTCTCGTGCGGACCTTTCTCGACGATCTCGTGGGCAGCCTCCCTGTAGACAACCCTTCAGACAGCCCGGTATCTGTCGGCTGGGGGCAGTGCATTGACCAACACGGCGAAAGCGAGCCGTATTTGCCGGTTCTCGAAGCAATCGATCGTCTCGCACGAGGGCCACGGGGTGAATTGGTTCAGCAATCCCTCAAGCACTACGCCCCGACGTGGTTCGTGCAGTTTCCCTGGATGCTGGAACCGGAATACAGTTTCGAGCAGCAACTAATCGGAGCAACGCCCGCGCGAATGCTGCGCGAATTTTGCGTATTTGTGGAGGCACTGGCCGCTGAAGTCCCGCTTATACTCTGGCTCGAAGATTTGCACTGGAGCCACGCGGGGACGATTGACTTGCTGGATGCATTGGCACGACGCGAAGAGAATGCGCGGCTTTTTGTAATTGCCAGCTATCGACCGGTCGACGCCGCATTAAGCGACAACCCCGTCCCACACCTTAAACAATCGCTGTTACAGCAGAATTTAGCCGTGGAACTGGCATTGGAGTTGCTCGGCCGCACCGCGGTGGCTGAGTATCTCACCTCGCGATTTGACAAACTCAACTCAATCATCTCGTTGACGGATCTGGTTATTGAGCAGACCGATGGTAACCCACTGTTTTTTATCACCCTGGTCGACTACCTGGTCGCCAACGGCCTGCTGGATCAAGTACAGGACCAGTGGGAACTCACTGTCCCGTTCGAGACGGTCTGTGCCGAGTGCCCAAAGAGCCTGAAGGATATCGTCGAAATGCAGAAGGCAGCGGCGAGTGAAGATGAGATAGTCCTGCTGGATGCAGCAAGTGTGGTCGGCACAGCTTTTGATGCTCAGGCAGTCGCCGGAGCGCTGGATTTGGATGTAGATACGGTGGAGGCCGTCTGCGGACGACTGGCAAAACGTGGTCAGTTCCTGACTGTTGCCGGCACCGCCAATTGGCCCGATGGCAGCCATGGCCAGCGCTATGAATTCATCCATGATGTGTTCAGAAGCACTATGTATGATGCTTTGGCTCCGGGCAGACGCCAACATCTTCATCGGAATATCGCAATACGACTGACTAGTGGATTTGCTGGTCAACATGAGAGAGTGGCAGCAGAGATGGCGCTGCACTCTGAACTCGGAGGCGATCCTGTCAACGCAATTACCTGGCTGATCCTGGCTGCCGATCTGGCGCAACGGCGCTCAGCAGCCCTGGAGTCCATGACATACCTGAATCGGGCACTCGAGCAGATAGAACGCTTAGCCGAAGGGCAGGAAAAGGAAGAGCGGGAACTCAAAGTGCGCCTGCGCATGATGCGGGCGCTGATCTCCACTGCGGGCTACACCACAGTCCAGCAGGATCCTCATATCGCACGGGTGCTGGAACTCTGCAACAGGTTCGGTGACAAGCCCAGTCAGTTGCTGGTCCTGGCCTTTCAATCGGGTGCACAGATTATGCGCGGTAACCTTGTTGCAGCGAGGCGGACGACCCGAGAAGCGAGGAGCCGACGTGCGAAAAGATCGCCGACGAGGGGCTATGGGTCTACGCGCACGACAAGCGCCTCGCACTCGAGGGCCATCCCGTCTACGGCTACGCGTTCGTTCCGCCGACGCCCTTTCGATGGAAAGACTGGGAGCGCTACGACGTGTCCCGCTTCACGCCGCACGGCTGCATCTCGCCCGAGGCGATGTTCGGCGTGGCGATGTGGTTGAGTACGAAGCGCTCGCGGGGGAAGTGCCCAAGCATCTCC
>JAIVWI010000011.1:0-30516 GCA_048636595.1 Oceanospirillum sp.
GCAAGCATGTTGCAAGCCAACCTGGCTGCCGTAAAACAAGCTACCGAAATAGCGAAAAGCATAGCAACTCACATATCCGATCCGGTACTTTTATCACATGAGCCACTTGTATCCGGCGTTCTCGCGCAGATCAGCGGTGAGCATGAGGCAGCACAAAAGCACTTCAAGCGGTGTGTAGACCTGCTGGATGACGCGGACATGCGAATTCCTTCGAAGGTTTTCGGGCACGACCCCTCCGTTTTGGCGCTGGGCTTTTCAAGCTTGTCTGCCTGGATGCTGGGATTCCCTGACGAGGCGCGAATACGTGCCGTTCGATGTCTACGGAGATCTGAGGCGGTCGGTGCAGCATTGGTTCTTGCGAATGGATTTGACTTTGCTTTATCGGTCGAGCAATTCCAGCGTGACGGCATAGCGGCGCGATCATTTGCTGACTATTTAAGTGCCTGTGCCGATAAGTACGGGATTGCTTACACATATATGCGTCCGGTAGCAGCCCGGAACTGGCTGTTGATACAAGCAGGGGATGTAGAACAAGCCGTGACAGGGTTAACCAGAGATATCGCCTCAGCGCGAGAACGAAGAGCAAATCTATATTCTTCCTTAAGTCTTACGACGCTCGCAGAAGCACACCTCGCTAATGGGACAACAGCTGATGGCCTTGCAATAGCGGATGAAGCGCTGGACATAGCGAATGGCGGTGAGCGAGTTTGGGAAGCGGAAACTTACCGGATCAAAGGCGAACTGCTCCGGCTGGAAAGCAAAGACAGCGCGGCCGAGGACTGCTTTCGAGCATCACTGAAAGTTGCTGCAAGCCAATCGGCACTTTCACTTGAACTGCGCGCCGCAACAAGCCTTGCAAGGCTACTGGCTGACACCGGCCGCGATTCTGAAGCCAGGCCGTTGCTCGAAAATACACTCGGCCGGTTCACGGAGGGTTTTGAAACCGCAGATTTGCAGGACGCCAATTCCTTGCTCAACACTCTGTAATACAATAATTCAGCTGACACGAATTCAGGCAGGAATGAATGAGTAGCTCCCAAGTCCTGTTGAACGTGATCCTGTTCACAGTGATCTTCACCATCGCGTTGGAATTGAGGCCGGACGACTTCATCCGGGTCGCGAAAAACCCGCTACCAGTAGCGGCGGGACTCGTAGCGCAATTTCTATTGTTGCCCGTTGGCACTTTTGTCGCCACGTTGCTGCTCGATCTGCCGGCAAATATTGAAACTGGCATGCTGCTGGTCGCTTCCTGTCCCAGTGGAGGCATTTCCAATTTTGTAACGCACTACAGTCGTGGCAATACGGCCCTGGCAGTCAGCATCACTGCTGTTGGCAACGTGGTTGCGTTGCTTATGACACCTGCGAACTTTACCTGGATGGTTGCCAGCAACCCCAATACCGCCGCCTGGCTCAGGGAAATTGAGATCGACCCCTCGATGATATGGATTAACCTGCTCCTGGTGCTTGCGATTCCGCTGTCCCTGGGATTGTTGACACGAACCTGGCTGCCGCGGCTGTCAAAACGAATCCGGCTCCCGCTGGGCCGGTTTTCCATGATCGCCCTGATCCTGTTCATTGTGCTTGCCTTGTATAAGGACAGACATCTGCTGGTGGGAGTAAACATGCTGCTGGTCATCGTTGTCCTGCACAATACCTCCGGCCTGTTGCTGGGCTATTTTGCCGGTGCAGTCGCGCGGCTTCCAGTTCCGGACAAAAAGGCACTGGCATTTGAAACCGGCATGCAGAACGCTGCCCTGGCCGTGGCGATCATCGGAAGCCAGTTCAACGCTGATGCGGGCATGCTGACCGTCGCCGGGCTTTGGGCTATTTGGCACAACACCAGTGGCTTTGCGCTAGCGTATGTCCTGCGGAAAAAATCAATCAACTTTGATAATTGGCAAAAGGCGTAAGCCAGTCTCGGCTTTGGTCGGCGATGACGAGGAATTCCGGGTTGAGCAGGGATTCTTTGCGGTTGTACTGGAGGGGTTCGCCATCCAGGGTAATGATCTGTCCACCGGCAGCGTTGACTACAGCGTGGGCGGCGGCCGTATCCCATTCGGAAGTCGGTCCCAGCCTGGGGTAAAAATCGGCTTTTCCCTCGGCCAGCAGGCAGAATTTCAGCGAACTGCCCATACTGACCAACTCGTAGTCTCCGATGGCGGCCAGGTGGCGCAGAAGTTCCGGGTTGGCGTGGGAACGGCTTCCGACCACCACCACCGGGTCGGCACAGGGTTGGCGGACGTGAATACGCACCGGCGCCTGGCCGGGATCCTGACGGCTTGCGCCGTATTTCTCGATGCCGGTATAGGTCACGCCAGTGACGGGTACGTACACGACACCAAAGACAGGAACGTGGTTGCTGATCAGTGCAATGTTGACTGTGAATTCACCGTTGCGGTTGACGAATTCCCGGGTGCCGTCCAACGGATCGATCAGCCAGTACTGGCTCCACCCGGAGCGGGTCGCAAAATCAATTTCGGTCGATTCTTCCGACAGCAGCGGAATATCGGGTGTCAGTGCGGTGAGGGCGTCGCAGATGATGGTGTGGCTGGCCAGGTCTGCCTGGGTCAGGGGCGAATCGTCTTTTTTGTGCGTGACCGAAAAATCCTGTTCGTAGACATCAAGGATGGCCTTGCCGGCACGGTGGCTGATCTCCCGGATGTCGGCTGCGATGGCTTCCAGTTCAGTAGTGCTTATCATGAATTCTCTGCGTCCATAAAGTCACGGGCGATATACAGCGCGGCGATGGTTCGGCCCTCGGTGCAGTCTTCGCGAGCGGTCAGAGTACGCAAGTCTGCGATGGGCCAGGGAATGACTTCCAGTTCCTCCGGTTCGTCGCCCTCCAGTTTTTCCGGGTACAGGTCACGGGCCAGAACGATGTGCGTGATGTGCGTCATGTAGCCGGGCGCCAGGCTCAGGGTGGTCAGAATTTCCAGGCGCTTCGCACCGAAACCGATCTCTTCTTTCATTTCCCGCTGTGCACCCGCCAGTACGGATTCCCCTTTCTCCAGGCGGCCCTTGGGAAGGCCGATTTCGTACTGGTGAAGCCCGGCGGCATACTCCCGCGCCAGCAGCACGGTGTGTTCGTCTTTCATGGGCACGATGATAACGGCGCCCAGACCGCGGGGACTCATCCGCTGGTAGGTCCGGCGCTCTCCATTGGAGAACTCCAGGTCCAGTTCCTGGATCTTGAACGTTTCACCGGGTGCGCGCCAGCGGCTGTCCAGGATTTTTGGGAGTCTCGGGTCAGTCATTCAGCATTTCCAGCAGCAGGGGGTGCAGCCCCGGGGCAGCGGCCAGCACCGAAGTCGTGTCCAGGCCTACCGGCTGGCCTTGCAGGTCTGTGAACAGACCTCCGGCCTCCGTGACGATCACGTAGAGCGCAGCGATATCCAGGATGTTTACGTCGGACTCGATGACCGCATCCAGTTGACCGGCCGCCAGGCGGTGGTAGTGATAATAATCGCCGTAGCCGCGTATGCGGTTAACTTGCGCAGTGATTTTGCCCAGGTTTGCCCACTTGCCGGAACGGGCCAGGGATCGCAGGTTGCCGGTGGAGACAGAGGCATCCGCCAGGGTGGAAATGTCGCGGACATGTACCGGTACTCCGTCCAACTCTGCTCCGGTTCCTTGCATGGCCCATGCCAGTTCACCATGGGCCGGGGCAGATGAGACCCCCAGGACCAGTTCGCCCCGGTGCATCAGGGCGATTTGCGTGGAGAACATGCCGTATCCACCGACGAAACTCTTGGTGCCGTCAATGGGATCGACCAGCCACAGGTAGTCTGCGTCCGCCTGCTTCTTGCCGCTCTCTTCACCATAGAAACCATGATCCGGAAACGCATCGAGCAGGATTCCACTGATGATCTCCTCCGCCCTGCGATCCGCCACGGTAACCGGTGTCTGGTCGGGTTTGAGTTCTATCTCAAAATCCCCGCGGTAGTAACGCATGATGTCTTCCGCGGCGGCTTCTGCCGCTGAAAGCGCGGCCCGCAGAAATGGGTTCATCGTCGCATTTTTCCGGACAGCTCAATGTGCAGGCTTCCGTCTGCATGAATCTCACCCAGGTCGGCAAGTTTCTCAATCACGTAGCGTTTCTTTTCAGTTGTGTGCACAATCAACAATACGTCGTAGCGGCCTGCCGTCAGGCTGGCTTCGCCTTCAAGCATGATGTTTCTGACCTGTTCCGAATGGAAGTACACCCGTGTAGCGCCATCGGTCCATTCGATATTGATGATGATGTTACCCAGTTTTTCGTCGAACAGCCCGGTAAAAGCCGCGTCGTTCCATTGAATGGATCCCACCGCCAGCCCGCGTGGTCCCCACTTGAGTTCCAGGTAATCAAGGTTTACGGCCAGGCTCCCACCAAGGAAAAGCAGCGGCACCCACTCGCTCAGGTCCACCCAGCCGGCAGGAATTTCTCCCTGGACAAAGCGCAGGCGCTGGAGGGAATCACGCTCCAAATCGGCCAGCAAGGATAGCTGGTAGTCCAGGCCATTGCCTTTAAGCCGCCAGGTGGTGAAAGGGGGTGAAAGCTGGCTCAGCTTATTGAAATCCCAACGAACTTCACCCAGCAAAAGATCACGCCACTTGGCATCATGCGCCACACCGTTCCACGCAGTGCCTGATAAACGGGAATACTGGATGTCGTGGCGTGGCAGCGCGGCTCGTTCCACAAGCCATTCGGCCGGTGCCTGCCAGGCCATGACTCCGGCGATCAGCAGGAGTATTCCGAGTACAACGATCGATTTCAACAGGAATTTCATCGTTCAGCTCCGTGTTGCCAGTACTCCGTCAAGTTAATATTGGTGAATTCATCAATACTAACTTGACGGAGTACTAGTCGTCGAGTTGGGTAATGGGGAGGGCGCCGTAAGTGGCGTGGGTGATCAGGTGAGTCAGGCGATCGAGATCCGGGACGATGGCGTGCTGGTCTTCCAGCTTGATCCGGCTGAACACACCCAGTGCTTTGCTTTTATCCCCCGTTTGTTCCAGGTCGGTTTCTTCTACATTGGTCATGCGGGGTAAGTCGCTTAGCAGAACGCCCAGGTAGGGTACGCGGCCTGACTTGGACAGTGACTTGATGATCATGATCCTCGACCGGGATGATATTTCTCCCGGATCGCCGCCATTGATCAAAGCATAAAAGCTGAAAACCGGCACCTGTCTTTTTTCCCATTCGATCTGGCCGATCAGCCATGGTGGCGCCTCAACCATGGGGGAAGGTTGCTGATAATCCACGACTTCGGCAAGTACGCTGGTCGGCAGCAGCAGCTTGTCCTCCTCTGTTGGTGCGAGCATGCAATGTATGACTGGACTTTTGCCCGTATTTCTGAGCACTTTCCTGGCCGTCTTTTTGCCTGATATTCTATTTCTTCCTGATCGGACATCGGAGGCGCTATCCGCCTTTTGCACCACTTTCTTTTTTTTCTTCATGACCTGCCTGGTCACTTTCCTTTTTTTAGATTTTTTTACCATGTCAATCAGACCTCCGCATGACCAGTTCCATGTCCAGCATTTCTCCGACCTGTGCGACCAGGTCGGCTTCCTGGTAAGGCTTGGTCAGATAGGCATTGGCGCCAGCATCCCGCGCTTTTTTGCGGTGTTTTTGACCGGAGCGCGAAGTGATCATCACGATGGGTACATGGCGCAGACGGGCATCGGAACGGATGTGCTGGGCCAGTTCATAACCATCCATGCGCGGCATTTCGATATCCAGCAACATCAGGTCGGGAACCCGTTCATGCAGTTTTTCGATGGCGTCCAGGCCATCTATGGCTGTCATCACTTCTATGGAATGATTCTCCAGTACTCTGGATGTCACCTTACGCATCGTGATGGAGTCATCTACCACCATTACCAGTGGCTGGCTTGTCTTTTTCCTGGGGGTAACGACGGTCTTGACCGGATCGATGGCTTGTTCCAGCCCGCGACGGATCAGTGGACCCATGTCGAGAATGATGACAACCTGGCCATCGGCGGCGATCGTGCCGCCCAGTATACCCGGGATACTGCTGATCTGCGGGCCGACCGGTTTGACCACTATTTCCTGGTGCCCCTGCAGTCCGCTCACCCGGAATGCTGCCTTGCGCTCACCGCTTCGAATCATCAGCAGGGAAACGTTTTCACTGTCCAGGGGTAATGGGGGTACATCCAGCAGGGGTTCCAGTTCCAGTAAGGGGAACTGCTCGCCTGCAAATTCATACATCGGTGATTCATTGCGGACCAGAGCAGCATATTCCGATGGTGTCATGCGGGCTACGCCAGCCACGCTGTTCAAGGGAATCTGGAATTGCCGCTCATCGACGGTCAGGGCGATGGTTTGCATGACGGCGAGACTGAATGGTATGCGGATCGTGAAGCGTGTGCCAACGCCAGGCTCCGTATCGATCTCCATCGAGCCGCCAATTTGTTTGATCTCGCTGTTGACGACATCCATTCCCACGCCGCGGCCGGAGAGGCCGGTCACTTTTTCAGAAGTTGAAAATCCACTCTCACGAATGAATTCAATCAATCTGCGGGGGTCGACCTGGTCTTTCTTGTCGATCATGCCACGCTGGATTGCACGTTTCCGGACGGCATCGAGATTGATTCCCTCACCGTCATCCTGGACCCGGACGACGAACTCGGTGGCTTCTGCTTCCACCGTTACCGTAATCTGACCTTCTTCGGGTTTTTTGTGTTTGCGTCGTACTTTGGGCGTCTCGATTCCGTGGGCGACCGCGTTACGCAACATGTGTTCCAGGGGTGCGGTGATCCGTTCGAGTACATTGCGATCCAGCTGGTCACTGGATCCGGCCATGCGCAAGCGCAGGCGGGCCTTCTTGCCGGTTTCCGCCGCAGCCGAACGCACCACCCGTCGCAGGCGCGGCGCAGCGCTGCCAAACGGAGTCATGCGTGTCTTCATCAGGCCTTCCTGCAGGTCGGCGCTGACGCGGGACTGTTGTGTCAGCAGGCTTTCGGCCTGGCTGACAGAATCACCCAGCATATCCTGCAGGCTGAGCAAGTCACTGACCGATTCAGTCAATGAACGGGACAACTGTTGCATGTTCGAGAAGCGGTCCAGTTCCAGCGGATCGAATTCCGTGGAACCCTTGGTCGAAGCATGCTCGTAGCGCGACATCATCTGTGCCTCGCTTTCGATTTCCAACTTGCGCAGTTGCTCCTTCAGGCGTGCAACTGTAGCGTCCACTTCCTTCAGGTTGGAGCGCACTGAACCCAGTTGTTGCTCCAGCCGTGAACGGTAAATACTGATTTCCCCGGCATAGTTGACCAGCGAGTCCATCAGTTCGGCCGCCACGCGAATATGGGCCTGGCTCGCGCCATCGTCGCCGTGATCCACAGCGGCCGCGGGCCGGTCCTGGATTTCCAGGAATTCGCGCTCCGGTTCTTGCAGGACGTCGATTTTTTCCGGCTTGTGCGTGATGGGCTTGTGCGTGATGGTCGCTGCCCTGGGTTTGCGCTCCCGGGCGCTTTGCCCGGCTGGCGCCGGTTCGGCAGCAGCCTTCTCCGGTTCTATCTTTTCCGGGGGTGCTGCAAAAGTGATCTGTTCGCTCTGCGGTTCATCCTGTTCAGCTTGCTCTTTTTCAGGCTGATCTTCTGTTACTGCCTTGCTCAGTGGCGGCACGGAGAGCGTGGCAACCTGCTTTTCAAAACGTTTCAGTGCGCTGCCGGCCTCGGGCATGCGTCCCGATTGCAGTTGCTCGACCCAGATGTTCAGGCGGTCGCAACCCTCTTCAAGTGCCTGCACGGCCGCTACCGTGGCCTGCATGCGGTTAGCGGCAATTCGCTCGAGCAGGGTTTCCATGGAGTGACTCAGGTTGCCCAGTGCTTCGAGCCCGGCCATCCTTGCGCCACCCTTGAAAGTGTGGATTTCCCGTTGCAGGTTCTGCACCAGTTTTTGGTCTGACAGTTTGTCACGCCAGGTGTTAAGCAATGTGTCGCAGCGTTCCAGTACTTCCGTTGCTTCTTCCAGGAAGATTGCGAGAATGCTGCCTTCTTCGACCAGCACGGTATCTGCAGCCTGGACCGGCTCTTCCAGGATCTCTTCGGGTTCAGCGACGGGCTCTTCCAGAATCTCTTCGGGTTCAACGACGGGCTCTTCCAGGATCTCTTCGGGTTCAACGACGGGCTCTTCCATGCCCTCTGCCGCCATTCTGAAGGCCTCTGCAAGCGCCTCTTCATGCTCCACAAGCCCGGTGATATCCGCAAGTAACTGGCTGTCTTCCAGCGGGTAAGTAGCCTCATCTCTGCCCTGCAGAATGGCCAGGCGCTGGTGGAAGCGGTGCAGGCAGTTTTGCATCGTGGCGGAGGCGCCGGTAGTGACAGGCGAATCGCTTTTCCGGCGTTTTTCCAGGTAGCTTTCCAGTCCGCGAGCGAGTTCCGCTTCCTGGCCGAGCGGCGTCATGGCAAACGTTCCGGCAAGCGTGTGGATAGACCGGATCAGGTCAATGCTGGCTTCCTGGTCTGATCCCGACGCCAGCCCGGCGACGAATGATTCCAGCCCGGCGAGATACTGACGCACCTCTCCAACTATAATTTCGAGCAGGGCCGGGTCTACGGCTGGTTCCGACAATTGATCTTCGCTGACCGTGGTCTGTTCACTGGATTCTTCCGCCACAATTTCTGCGGGCATCTCCGGTTCCGGAGTCTCTGATTCGCCAGCAGAGCTGATCGTTGTGGAAGGAATATCCAGGACCAGCGCCAGGAGGCTCTCGGGAATGACACCCTCCAGCATGCTCACATGCGGCTCATTGCCACTCGCCAGCTGCCGGGCAAAATCTCCCAGACCCCTGATGCCTTCTGCGTTCAAATCGCTTTGTTCGGTCAGCAGCCTGGCCTTCAGCTCACCGAGTGCGCCCACGGCCAGCCTGACGGCATGGTCAATGGATGTATTGTGTTGAATCTTGTTTTCTATCAGGTTGTTGAGCAATTCCTCAAAGCGCCATGAGAAATCGCCGATTTCCATCGCACCGATCATGCGGCCGCTGCCTTTGAGGGTATGGAATCCCCGCCTTAGCTCCGCTGCGGCCTTGGTGTCCTGGCTGTTCTCCAGCCAGGTATCCAGTTGCTGCCTGAGCTGGACAACAACGGATTCGAACTCTTCGAGAAAGATCCCGAGCATGGCGGGGTCGATATCCGGCACACTGGGCATTGGTGCTTTGTGGGGCGTCTTATCAGGAATAGCAGGAGTAACAGGAGTAGCAGCGGCTGGCTCTTGTGGTGTGACTCCGGGCAGGATAATGGCCGTCTCAGGCATCGCGCCACCATCGGCGCCGGCTTCCGGCAGTCCTTCGAGTCTTGCGTGCATCACCTCTAGATAACGCAGGCTGTCGGCCTGTTCATCACGGCAGCCGGCAAGGTAAAGCTCCAGCGCTGCGACCGCGTCGGTGAGTGGCTCCAAATTGCTTTCACGGCCGGCTTCACCATCGGGCGGAGTGGTCAGTTCGGCGTACAGTGCCCGTTTCATTTTTTCCGTCAGCTCTGCGACCTCAAGCTGTGATGCGAGTTTCAGTGCGCCGGAGATGAGTTGCAGCGAGCTTGCGAAATCTGCCTCGGCATCCCCGTCAAGGCGCGCCCTGACGGCGTCCTGGGTCTCGTGCAGGCTGTGAATGCATTCGTCCAGCATGCAGTTGATGATCTGTCTTTGCTCGTGGGCGGCAAGCTCAATGAATCCCGTGCTTTGACTTTCGTCGACCGGTTCACCGAGCAACTGGATATGGGTGTCCAGAATGGATTCGACCACCAACAGTTTCTGCGCCAGCGCCAGCAGTGGCGAATCAAGGTCCATGTTGGTTTCGCCCTTGGTTTCCTCCAGCGAAATCAACAGGCCTTCGATCGCCTTGGCCGGTACGGGCAGATTCAACATTTGGAGTGTGGCGCTCAATTGTTGCAGTGATGCCACGCTGTTTGCACGCTGCTCTGAATCTACGCGGCCTGTGCGTAGTTCCATATCCAGCGTATCTTTGATCTGTGCCAGTTCCTCGCGTATCGCTTCGCCAATGGACTGGAACAGCTCGGCGTCACGGCCGGTGACTGCACCACGCGCCCGCATCAGGGCCTCACGGTCCGGAATCAGTTCATCCAGCCTGAATCGTTCGCGCAAATTGTCCGTTGCTTTGCTGCCGGGCCGGGCTTGAGCTGCGTGGAACAACAGGGCTCGTGACAATGCGGTAATGGTGTCGCTGGCAGGCCCTTTCTCTCCGTTTTCCGCCATTGCCTTGAGCGTGAGATCCAGCCTGGCGAACAGCCGGCGCAAGGGCAGGTCATTGTCAATCGAGCCATCACCCAAACCTTCGATGCACAGGCGGGCAATCCACCAAAGACGCCGCAGTTCATTGCGGCCAAGCCGGATGTAAAGCTTTTCGCATACATCCTGCATCGGGAACAGCAGGCGGTCTTTTGACTGTTCCTGCAACCAGCCCAGCAAAGCCCCCTGGTACTGGCTGCGCACCCGGCGGGCCCACGACTCAAATTCACTGCTTGCAACGTGGTCTGCTTCGCTTCCGCTCAGTTCGGGGATAATGACATCAAGGTCGGGTGCAAACAGCGTACCCTCCGACAGAAGAGATTCGTCATAGGTCGCCCGCAACTCGTTGAGTGTGGGTAGCAGCAGGATCGGCAGATCCTCATGGCCAGCTTGCAGGCGATCAAGATACGACGGCAACACGATGACGGCATCAGTCAGTGCAGCCAGCGACTCATCCAGGTTGGCCTCACCGTTATGCAGCATGTGACCGCCCACTGCGATCATTTCATCGGTCAGGATACAAGCGCCCGATTGCTCCATGGTCAGGAAGGTCAGGTTAAGACGTTCGAGTTCATCCTGGACGGCTCGCAAGGGGTCGCGTTGCGAGGAATCCTCTGCATAGATTTCGAGATTGTCACGAATGGTTGCAAGGCAGGCATCAAGGTCCTCGCGCACCCAGCTGATCGCTGAACTGGATTTTGATCCTTCGAATATCATTTCCTTGTCTCTCTGTGTGCCGCCATGTCCCTGTACCCTCGCGATCTATGCGTCCTGCTTCGGTAATTTGAAATCGGCTACCGATTCACTGAGTTTGCTTACCAGGTCAGCCAGCAGGCCCATCGATTGAGCGGTCTCGTTGGTGCCCTCTGAAGTCTTGATCGAAATATCCCGGATTCCGGTCATCTGTTCAGCGACCTTCGTTGCCGTGTGTGACTGAGCCTGGGCTTCGCTTGAAATTTGCTCAATCAACTGGGAAAGATTCTTGGAAACGGATTCAATCTGTATCAGCGCTTCACCTGCATCCTCTGCTTTCCTGGCGCCACTGACCACCTCCGATGTCGTGGATTCCATGGAAACGACAGCTTCGGACGTATCGGCCTGGATGTTCTTCACCAATATTTCAATCCTTCGTGTAGCATTGGTGGCGCGTTCAGCCAGCCTTTGGACTTCATCGGCAACGACTGCGAATCCGCGTCCGGCGCCGCCTGCGGAGGCTGACTGGATGGCGGCATTCAATGCCAGGATGTTGGTTTGTTCGGCAATACCGTTGATCAGTTCGACGATGTCACCGATTTCCTGTGAGGATTCCCCGAGGCGTTTGATCCGTTTTGATGTCTCCTGAATCTGATCGCGAATGGTGTCCATGCCCTGGATGGTTTGCTGCACCATGTGTGATCCGTTATTGGCGATGGCGACCGACCTTTGAGCGACTTCGCTGGATTCACGTGACCGTTCAGCCATGGTGTCGAAAGATTCAGACATATCCTTGATGGTATCGGTGACTTCACGCACCTGTTCGGCCTGCAGACTGGAAGCCGCGGCCAGTTCGCTCGTTATATCCATGGTTCCCTGTGCTGATTCGGCCACGGTCTGGGCTGTAATATTAATGCCCGTTACCAGTTCCCGAAGCTGCTCCACGGCGAAATTGATGGAGTCGGCGATGGCGCCGGTCATGTCATCCGTTACCGTGGCCTGCACCGTGAGGTCACCGTCAGCCAGTGAGCTCATTTCGTCGAGCAGGCGCATGATTGCCTGCTGGTTCTTCTGGTTCTGCATTCCTGCGGTTACGGCCCGGCTTCGCTCAGCAGTCAGGAATGAGCGTACCAGCAGTGTGACGATTGCCAGGATGACGACCAGGGCCAGCGATCCCGACCACAGGGACGGCCAGGCACTGGAATCGGCCCGGTTGAGAATACCGTCCGAAATATCCCGAGACAGCCTGAACAGGTCCTGGCTGTCCAGAAAGATTTCATCCGCAGCGCCGCGTACGGCGAGGATATCGACGGAAGAATTCAGGATGATATCGGTGCTGGGCCTGACTTGTGCGAAAATTTGTTGGACCTGGCCCAGTGCATTCAGCGCGCTGGTATCACTCACCTGGGTCACGCCAACGCTTTTACTGCCCTGCAAAAGGGCATTCAGCACTTGTTCGAAGGAAGCGATATCGTTCTTGAAGTTGTCAGCCGCCTCGATCGATCCGCTGCCCCCGCGAAGCATCTCCTTGAGATGTCTCAGCATCCGGTCGGACAGCACGAGCTGGCGGCCCGCGACAAACACCTGTTGGGTTGGCGCACCTCCCCTGGTGAGATCCCGGACCGCGCTGTCAGTGAGTGTCTGAATCTGGGGAATAGCCTGCATGAATTCACTGCTTGCCGCTGCAAGCTCCTGCACCAGGACTTTACGCTCGAGAATATTTGCCGCATTTTTACTCACGCGGCTCCAGGTTTTGTTGAGATCACCCAGTGGAGCCGACAAGGAGGCAGGCAACGAAGGCAGGGATTTCCGTGAATTTCCATTTATGAGCGAGTCTATCGCGCCTGAAATCATGCTTCTGGAGTCGTTTAGTTCCGCAAAGGCACTGCGGCTTCCTTCCACTGCCTCGGACGCCGATTTGGCAAGTTGTTGTGACTGCACTTGCAGATCGGTCGAAAGCCGGACCCACTCTTGTTCATTTTCGCTGTCTTTCGTAATGAGATAGAAAGTGACCGCAACGAAAACCAGCAAAATGACCAGCAGACCCACCAGTGCATGGAGCACGCCTGGTTTCCATATCAAGAGCCTGAATTTCGATGTGGTCATTGTCTGCTGCCTTTTTTCACGCTTGAGAATGAAACCCTTCTGCGGTGACCGGCCTTTTCCGCCATGTGAGTCAGCCCGCCGCGCCATTGAGAAACTCCGCCGTGTTGAATAATTTATCGAGATCCAGTTCCTGCCAGGTTTCCGCACCGAAACAGTGTTGCTTGTTTACGATTTTACGCAAGGGGGAATCCTCATCCAGCTGTGCGCTTTCAGCATCGCTGTCCAGGAAATGCCTCTGGCCGAATACTTCGTCAATCATCAGGCCGATGGGCGCTTTGTTGAGATTGGTCGCCAGTAAGCGGCTGCGTTGGGTCAACGGAGACCGAACGCCGGTCAGGAACCAGACCAGGTCGACAACCGTCAGCAGGGAGCCCCTGACATTCGCCAGTCCAATAATCCACGGCTTGGCTCCGGGCACGGGAGTCGATGCGGGGATTGGGAGAATCTCGTGAATTTGGTCGATCTTGCACGCCAATTGGGATTCACCCAGTGCAAAAGTGACACCGCTCCACTCCTGGGCGGGGCCACTATCGTGACTGGCGCCGGGTGAAAAGGTTTCGCTGCGCTTCTCGTACTCGAGCAGCTTCGCGAACGCGGCTATGTTCCCTTTCAATTTCATCTGTTCCTTCACTTTCCCTGTATATGGAAACGGATGTTGCGTGGCCTGGATCTGGCCTGGGCCTGAATTAAGCGGCTGCGTGCTGCTGCACCGCTGCGAGCAGTTCCTCTTTGGTAAATGGCTTCGTGAGGTAAAGGTCCGATCCGACAACGCGGCCACGAGCCTGGTCAAACAAGCCGTCTTTACTGGTCAGCATGACAACCGGCGTGGACCGGTACTGAGAGTTGTTCTTGATGATGGCGCAGGTTTGATATCCGTCCAGGCGCGGCATCATGATGTCCACAAAAATCAGATCGGGGTTGTGTTGCGCCACCTTGGAAAGTGCTTCAAAACCATTTTCCGCAGTCACGACATCGTAGCCTGCGGTGGTGAGCATGCTTTCAGCTGAGCGCCTGATGGTCGCGCTGTCATCGACTACCAGTATGCGCAGACTGGACTTGGCGGCACCGCCGTTCATTGCCCCTGAGTTGTTTGTTGCGTGTTCTTCAGACATGACTCCATCCCTAGAAAATTAACCCGTTCCATGCGCATTCTGTGCGCCCGGTCGAACACAATCCAGCCCTATTAATTGGGCTGAGACCTGTTAGTCTACCACTTTCAAGCATAGATTCCAGCACTTACAACAGCTTATGCAAATAAGCTAAGATTCCAATTTGCAAAGAGTTCTTTTTTTATGGGGTAGGATACTGGTGCATTATATGGGCCAGGGGCCGATAATAGGTTTTTTCAGACTGTATATATCAAGGAAGGATAATGGTCGATTCCAGGCGTAATTCGGGTAGCAACATCAGGACGGGTGTTGTCATGGACCCGATCTCCGGCATCAAGAGTTATAAGGACTCAACCTTCGCCATGTTGCTTGAAGCGCAGAGACGCGGGCATGAACTGCTGTATATGGAAACCGCTGACTTGTCGATCAAAGACGGGGTGGCCATGGGTCATATGCGGAACCTCAGCGTCAGGGATAACACCGACGACTGGTTCACCCTGGGGGAAAGCATGCACCGTGAACTGGCGGTGCTGGATATTCTTTTGATGAGGAAGGATCCGCCCTTCAACATGGATTATATCTATATGACCTATATCCTGGATCTTGCCGGGATTGCGGGCGTAAGCGTAGTCAACCGGCCCCAGGCTTTGCGCGATGCCAATGAGAAGTGTTTTATTACGCAGTTTCCCCAATGTTGCGTACCGGCGCTGATTACCCGGTCCAGTGACGAAATCAGGAGTTTTGTCGATCAGCATGGACTGTCGGTGGTCAAGCCGTTGGATGGAATGGGTGGGGAGTCCATTTTCCAGGTCCGGCCGGATGACCCTAACCTCAACGTGATTCTCGAGACCATAACGGACAAGGAACGTGAGCTGATAATGGTTCAGCGCTACATACCGGAGATCACCCAGGGAGACAAGCGAATCCTGGTGGTCAACGGGGAACCCGTTCCGTACGCACTGGCCAGAATTCCGGGTGAAGGCGACTTCAGGGGCAACCTGGCAAAAGGCGGGACCGGAAAAGGCATTGCGCTGACAGATCGGGATTACTGGATTGTCAGCCAGGTTGCCCCGGAACTGAAGCGTCGCGGCATCTTATTTGCCGGGCTGGACGTGATCGGAGACTGGTTGACGGAAATCAATGTCACCAGCCCGACCTGTATCCGCGAGCTCGACAACGAATTCGGCCTGAATATTGCCGCCGGCCTGTTCGACGCACTGGAGCAGGCCAGGCAGGGATGATCATGAACTGGCATAAACGCTCGTGGCTTGAGGATCGTTTCATGTTGTTCCTCGTGCTGGCCACAGCTTTGCACGCATTGCTTCTGCTGGGTGTCAGTTTCGGGGTCACGCTGAAACCTTCGACCCGGCTGGCCGATACGCTGGAAGTCGTGCTGGTGAAGTGGCGATCGGAAAAAGCGCCGGAAGAGGCCGATTTCCTGGCACAGGCATCACAGCAGGGTGGGGGTGAAGTGACCGAGAAATCACGGCCCTCGCAACCGGTGAGCGG
This sequence comes from Oceanospirillum sp., assembly GCA_048636595.1. Lineage (GTDB taxonomy): Bacteria > Pseudomonadota > Gammaproteobacteria > Xanthomonadales > SZUA-36 > JAJRRA01. The sequence continues at coordinate 15,667 of JAIVWI010000011.1, forward strand.
TGAGGCGCCAACGCCGGAGCTGGGCCAGGATGCTTTGCAGAGTACTCCGGCCATGCCGGTTCCCGAACAGGAAACACGCGAAATCGTTGCGCTGGAGGCCGAAACCGCAGAGGTGCTGGAGCAAACCCGTATCGAACAACCGGATACCGAACAGCCCAGTGCTGCCCGCTTGATGCGACAGAGCATGGAGATGGCCAGTCTTCAGCCCGAATTGAGCAGAGAACTGCAGTGGAAATCAAAACTGCCGCGACGTAAATTCATTTCCGCCAACACGCAGGCATACGAATTTGCCAGCTACATGCGTGCCTGGGTGGCGAAGGTTGAGCGCGTCGGCAATATGAATTATCCCAGCGAATTGCGCCAGAAAAAGCTTCATGGCGACCTGGTCTTGACCGTGGGGATACGCAAAAACGGCACGGTCGAAAGCATTGACATCATGCGCAGTTCCGGTATCGCGGAAGTCGACCAGGCCGCTGTCAGAATCGTGCGAATGTGTGCTCCCTATTCGCCTCTTCCCGACAATATTTCTGAACAGGTAGATATTCTCCACATTACCCGGACCTGGCGTTTTGAGACCGGCTTCGGGGTTGAATAGTCCGGATCAGGTTTCCGCCGGGCCGATCCATTTTTTTACCTGTGGGGCGCGATAATCCCGGAAACGGTCCAGCAGGGCGCTGGCCGATTGGTCCATCATAATCATCGGGCGGAATTCCTGTTGCACGAATCGCTGGTCGATGGCGTGCTCCAGGAAGGTAAACAGGTGGTCGTAATAGGCGGAAATATTCAACAGACCACAAGGCTTCTCGTGCAATCCCAGTTGTGCCCAGGTCAGCATTTCAAAGATTTCTTCGATGGTGCCCCATCCCCCGGGTAGTGCAATAAATCCATCCGACAACTCGGCCATTTTGGCCTTGCGTTCGTGCATTGAATTCACCACGAACAACTCGTTCAGCCCCCGGTGCGCGACTTCCCTGGTAGCCAGTACATAAGGAATCACGCCAAAAGCTTCACCGCCTTTTTCCAGCACTGCGTCAGCAACAGTGCCCATTACGCCGATGCTGGCGCCGCCGTAGACCAGCCCGATTCCACGTGCTGCCAGTTCATGTCCAAGGGTTCGGGCTGCATCCCGGTATTCAGGTAATTTGCCGGGGCTGGAGCCACAGTACACACAGATTCGCTTCATTTGGAGGTTTCGCAATGTATTATCATTCAGGCGCCCTGGATTCATTGAGCAAGATTCCGGAATGCTCACATTACCATCTCAGCAAGGAACATTGCAGGTAATCAGCTGCAATGTTCCGCTATCAGCAGCCTCCTGGGGCTGCATCGGAGCACAGCGTTTGACTGGCACGTGAAAATAGTGTAACATATTGATTACTCGCAATAAATTCACCGCAACAAATCATTTCTGGAGAAAGCTTATTACCATTATTCAAGGAGATACAGTTCACCACCCCCACCACGGAATCGGTCAGGTCCAGTCCATTCGCAAGAGAAGTTTTTCAGGAGAAGATGAAACTACGTTTGCACAAGTGTATTTCAAGCGCGATGGATTGACGCTGATGATGCGCAAGCAGGATCTGGCGAAAACTGTCCGGAATCCAATTAACGCCAGCGAAGCCAAACAATTGCTCGACCACCTCGAGAAATGGGAAGGCAGTATGAGCAGCCAGTGGAAAGTCCGGGCCAATGCCAACCAGGTAGCGATGGATCGTGGTGAGCCGTTTGACTACGCCAATGTCTACAAAGGGCTGAGCAGGCTGGAGTCAGAGGGGACTTTGCGCGCCTCAGACCGGGCACACCTCAACCAGGCCCTGAATTTTTTGGTTGAGGAACTCGCCAATGCCCTGGGTGAAACGCCTGAGCAAGCCCGCAGCCAGATTGCCAGAGCCTGATTTTCTGGTGTAGCAACAATCGGGTAGCAACAATCAGGCAGCGACAATAGCGCGCCACTTCTCGAGCTTCGCCTCTACCGTCATGGCTGCATTGGCCGGGCTGGTTGAAGGCAGGCGTAGCAGGGTGATTTCTGCCTGCCCGACCGCCAGGCCGGGAAGCACATGCTTCATGTAGACCGATTCAGCCTTGGCGCCATTGAAGAACACGCGGGTGATGCCGGGGTGTTGCTCGAAAAACGTACTGAAATCATTGGTGACAATACTGCGATCATCGATATCCGAGTCCAGGCTGCTGTGGCGGGTGCAGGCCTGCAGGACGTCCCAGATCGCGATACCTCCTGCAGTAACCTGCAAGGCCCGGCCTGCGTAATCCGTTGTGGTAATGCCCAGGAGCCTGGTCACTATGGGCCAGAAGCTGTTGCGAGGGTGTGCGTAGTACTTTTGCCTGGCAAGGGATTCACGGCTGGGCATGCTGCCGAGAATCAGTGTATGGGCATCAGACCGGCATATCGGGGGAAAGCCCTGGATGTGCGGCATGGCGGGCTTATTCTTTCCGCGTCAGGGGCGGCATTCCGGCTGTGGATTGTATCCAGTTTTCCAGGATGATCTGTGCCGCCATGGCATCGAGTTGCCGGGCATGTTTCTTTTTCAGGCTTCCCTGCGCCCTCAGTTCAGCAAAACGGCTTTCTGCCGCGCGCGAACTGAGGCGTTCATCCGCGAAGCTGACATCCAGTGAATAACGATCATGAAGCCTGGCGCCAAACTTTCTTGCGGCGCGGGACATGTCGGTTTCATCGCCATTTTTACCCAGCGGCAGGCCTACCAGCAGCCTTGCCGGTTTCCACTCACGCACCAGGCGGTCTATGACAGCCCAGTCGGGTGTTTTTCCATGGCCGACAGTTTCAAGGGTGGTGGCCGTCATGGTGGTGAATTGTCCCACCGCTACGCCAATGCGCCGGAAACCAAAATCAAAACCCAGGATATAACCGCGCGGAATCACGGTTTCAGGCATGACCACCTTCCGCGTGCAACCGGTCGATTTTGATACCAAGGCGTTCCAGCGCCTCGTCAAAGCGTTTGGGCAGTGGCATGTCGAACACGATTTCGCTGTCCGCCAGCACAGTCAGCCAGGCATTCTCCCGCAGTTCACCTTCCAGTTGTCCGCCGCCCCAACCGGCATAGCCCAACGCGACAATGTATTTTTCCGGCCCCTTTCCCTCGGCGACGGCGGTCAGTACGTCGCGCGAGGTGGTAACCATGATGTCCGGTCCAACCTTCATGCTCGATTCGTAGCCATCCTGGGGGGAATGGATCACAAAACCCCGGTCCGGGGCCACCGGGCCACCCTCCAGCACCTGCATTTGCCGAATGGAGTCATCGCTGCAATCGATGTGCAATTGGGAAAGAATTTCGCCCAGTGAAAAATCCGACAGGCGGTTGATCGTGATGCCGATGGCTCCGTCATCACTGTGCTGACACAGCAGTGTGACACTGCCTGCAAAATTACCATCCACCATTCCCGGCATGGCAATCAATACCTGCCGTTCGAGGTAGCCTGAAGTAGTCACATTGTCTTCTTTACCCATGCTATGCAGAGTGGACATTTCTTTACCGCTTTTCAAGCATTTTCTCGTTAATTGGTGTCTTTTGTCCGTTAGACGGATGAAGAGTGACAGGTGAAGGATGATCATGGCAGGGTTGGCGTGCGGAGCAACATTCCAAACGCGCAGCTTGATACAATTGATGGTCAAGTCCGTGTAAAGGCCCAGGCGAACAAACAGTTCTTCAAGAATGAAAAATGTTACTGAGAAAAATAAAGAAGGCAGGCGGCCTGTGCGCAGCTTTGTATTGCGAGGCGGGCGCCTGACCGAGGGGCAGAAGCGGGCACTGGATGAATTTTGGCCGCGCTTTGGTATTGAGAAGGGCGAATCACTGCTCGATTTCAAGGCCCTTTTTGGCAGCGACGCCCCTGTCATCATGGAAATTGGTTTTGGCAATGGCGATGCGACCTGGCAAATGGCGCAGGCTCATCCTGAGGAAAATTATCTTGGCGTGGAGGTACACCAACCAGGCGTCGGACACCTGTTGCTGAAAATGAAACAGCATGGAATCACGAATATCCGCATTGCCAATGATGACGCCGTGGAGTTTTTGCGCCGGCGGGTCCCGGAAGAATCGCTGGATGGCGTGAGGATTTACTTTCCCGACCCCTGGCCAAAGAAACGGCATCACAAAAGACGGCTCATCCAGCCCTCATTGATCGAATTACTGGCTTCCAGGATGTGCCCGGGCGCCCTGTTACACCTGGCGACAGACTGGGAGCCTTATGCGGAGCACATGCTGGAAGTCATGAGGTCGTCCGACGGTTTTGTAAATCTGTCCCCATCCGGAGATTATTGCGATCAGCCAGAGTGGCGGCCGGAGACCAAGTACGAAAGACGTGGTGAACGTCTCGGGCATCAGGTCAGGGACCTGCTTTTCAAGAGGATTTGACTGCCCAATGGTTTCGGCGCCGCGCTCGCGTTAGGATAGCCGTGAAGATATTGATCAGGACCATTAAAACTGAGCACTAAATGGAATTCGGCTTAACACTTACCAGCGACATGATGCTGGTGCTGCTTGTACTGACGGCCACCATCGGGCTGTTTGTCTCGGAATTACTCCGTGTCGATATTGCTGCGATCCTGGTCATGGTGGTGATCGGCTTGCTCGGCCTCGTGCCGCCAACCGAGCTGTTCAATGGATTTGCATCCAACGCTGTGCTGTCGATTATCGCCGTGATGATCCTGGGCGCCGGGCTGGACCGGACCGGCGTCATGACCGTGGTGGCCGCATACATACTCAAGGTGGGCGGCAATACCGCCAGCAGGATTGTTCCCCTGGTGTCAGGCACGGTGGGTGTGATTTCCGGCATGATGCAGAACGTGGGGGCCACTGCGCTGTTCATGCCGGTGATGTCGCGAATTTCGAGCCGGACAAAGATTCCCTTGTCCCGCCTGTTAATGCCGATGGGTTTCTGCGCCATCCTGGGCGGTACTTTGACGATGGTGGGCTCCTCTCCGCTGATTCTGCTCAACGACCTGATTGAAAATGCCAACAAGTCACTGCCGCCGGGCGTTGAAACCCTGAAAACGTTTCAACTCTTTGACGTGCTGCCCGTGGGCATGGCCCTGTTGACGGTCGGCATCCTCTATTTTCTGATTGGGGGTAAATACCTGCTTCCCGAGCAGAAAGAAAAGTCCACCGGCACACCCGGGAAGACAAAAACCTATTTTGCCGATGTCTACGGCATCAAGGGAGATGTATTCGAATTGCTGGTGACCGTGGACAGCCCGCTGGTTGGAATGAAAATCAGCGAAGCGGAAAAGATGGAGGGTGCGCCAATCCTGCTGGCTATCCGGAACACCGAAGAACCTCGTCTGGCTCCGCCGTCGGATGAAATGATCTGGGTGGGAACCATCCTGGGTGTGATGGGTACACGCGACGTTGTCGGGCGATTCGCCCTGGATAACCAGTGCCGCGTCCAGCCGCGTCTGAGAACCTTCGGAGGACTGTTCAATGCCAGCCGGGCCGGTATTTCCGAGGTTGTCATTCCGCCCGGTTCAAGGTTCGTGGGGCAGACGGTTGGAGACGCTCGTTTGCGCAAGCGCTACGGTATCAGTGTGCTGGCGATCAATCGCCGTGGCGAAATTCTCACCGATGGTATCAGGGAAATGGAACTGGAAACCGGTGACTGCCTGGTTTCCCACAGCACCTGGCGGGATCTCTCGGAGGTTAGCAGGGAACGGGATTTCATCGTCGCGACGGAAATTCCCAAGGAAGAGCAGCGCCCGCAAAAAGTAGCCCATGCTTTGATATTCTTTGCTATCTCCATCAGCATGATCGTCTTTACTGACTATCGTCTGTCAATTTCCTTGCTGGTGGGTGCGATGGGAATGATCCTGACCGGCGTGCTGAGCATGGATGAGGCTTACAACGCAGTCAGTTGGAAGACGGTATTCCTGCTGGCCAGCCTGATACCGCTGGGCGGAGCGATGGAACGAACCGGGACGGCAGCCTGGATCGCCCAGGAAATCATGGTGATCCTGGGTGATGTTCCCGAGATCGCCATCCAGATAGCGCTGGCCGTGATGGCCACGGTGTTCAGCCTGGTCATGTCGAATGTGGGCGCAACGACCATCCTGGTCCCTATTGCAGTGAGTATCGCATTTGCCACCGGCGCCAACCCCACCATGTACGCCCTGATCGTCGCCCTGTCCACATCGAATGCTTTTATTCTGCCGACACACCAGGTGAATGCGCTGATCATGGGTCCCGGCGGCTACCGCGTCGCAGATTTCATCCGGGCCGGCAGTGGCATGAGCGTGCTTTTCATCATCGTGATGCTGACGGTGGTCAACCTTTTATTTTAGTGCTGCTTCAATCAGTGTTTCCGCCCAGCCAGACTTCATCGTCCCTGGTGTAGATGTCGATGGACTGCAGGCTCGATCCCTCGCATGGCCCCTGCAGGCATTTTCCGCTGGAAAGATCGAAAGCCGCGCCATGGTGGGCGCATACCAGAAGCCCGTCATCACCGACCATGAATCGGTCAGGCGCCCAGCTGAGGCTGAGGCCCTGGTGAGGGCAGGTATTGTGATAGGCCAGAATTTCATCATTGACCCGGAACAGCATCACGAAAAAGGGTTTATCCCCGGTACTGATGCAGATTTCCTTACCTTTTGTGCTGATCTCACTCACTTTGCACAGGCGTTGTGTCATTGACTCTTCCACTATGAGGACTTATCTATCGAGATGAACAAGAGATGATTATTTAATGCAATATTATATCAGCCCACCCCCAATGAACCCCTTATCCCGTGCACTGGCAGGGATAATGGCGGTGCTGGCCCTGGTTGCAGCCTTCTTCTTTGGCCTGATTGTGCTGGCCCTGGCCGTTGGCGCCGGTCTGCTGTTCTGGCTGGGCATCCGCCTGCGTTTATGGTGGTTACGGCGCCACATTCCCCCGATTGACACCACCCCTGCAGGCACGTCAAAGAAAGGTCAGGTGATCGATGCGGAATATACCGTCGTATCCAGGCGGAAAGATTGAATTGTTGTAATTCCGCTTGTTCGGTATAGAATTAAAAGAGATTGGAATTTGGAGAAACTTATGTCCACGATCAACGATGTCCTGGATCGCAAAGGAGGAACGGTCCTTACAATCGACGGTAACGCGTCGGTCATTGACGCAATCAGAACCATGTCCGAGGCCAATATTGGTGCGCTGGTCATTCAGGATGATGAGCAATTGCTTGGTATATTTACCGAACGGGACTACCTTAAAAAAATAGCACTAATGGGCCTCTCGTCATCAACCACACCTGTAGCTGATGTCATGTCATCCCCGCTGATAACAGTTGACATCGGCGAGTCGGTCCACATCGCCATGGAAACCATGACGGAATGCCGTTGCCGGCACCTGGTCGTCCTGGACAAAGGTTCCATGACCGGTATTGTTTCCCTGGGTGATATGGTCAAGCATATGCTGGAGGATAAGGAAGCCGAAGTGGAACAACTCTCGCAGTATATTGCCGGTTCGTACTAACTGGTTCTGTAAGAGGTCGCTTGCGGCCGACATGCTCTTGAGCGGTCGGCCGCAAGCGACCTCTTACAAAGTATCTGAATCCTGTTCGTCAGATTTATCGACTTTGGTCCCGGCCTGCTTTTTCCCGGCCCGTTCTTTTTTGTAGTGCTCCATCATCGCCGATTCCATCTGGCCCAAAACGTCATCCATTGAGCCGGCAGGGTGGGATTTCCCCAGGGGCCGCTGACACCCAAACAGATTGATCCAGCGCTCGCTGCGACGGCCCAGTTTGATCACCCGGCGGTATTCACGGTCTGGTTCGTCACCACCCCGCAATAGTCCGATCAGGGCGGCGAACAGGGAAACCGGGATCAGTACGGCATCCCGGAAACCGTCAGCAAGCAGTTTGATTTGCAGTACCGCGGCTTCACGAATCAATTTGGCCCGGGGACTGCGGGTTTCAGTTTTCATTTACTAGTGAGCCGGCCCGCCCACTACCGGGATCGGGACATTGAAAAAGTCAAAAAATGTGTAGAAGATCACGCTGCAAACGATCAGTGTGACCAGCATTGCCGGCGTTCCGTAACGGAACCAGATCCAGGGTGTAATCGCCAGCGAGGGATCGTTTTCTCTTTTGGCCAGGCGTTCAGAGATGGTCACGATATACACGTTGGCCGTTGAACCAATGTGTGTGCCATTGCCGCCCATGCCCACACCCACGGCCAGGGCCCACCACAGGGGCGTGACGTGGATACCGCTTTGTTCAATGCCCAGCAGGATCGGAATCATCGCCGCCGTGAACGGTATGTTGTCGATCGCCGCCGAAAGTACCGCCGCCACCCACAACAGCACCAGGGTCGCCACCAGCAGGTCTTGCTGCACATAGGGAATAATGAACTGCCCGACGAATTGCAGGAAGTGGCTGTGCTCGACACCACCCACCAGGATGAACAGGGATATGAAGAAAATCAGCAGCGGGATTTCAACGTCCTCCATGGCGTGATCCATTTCAACCTTGCGCGCAACAAATACCAGCAAGGTCAGCCCCGAGGCTGAAACCATCCAGGGTTCCCAGCCGATCTGGTGGTGGATGACGAACAACACCACCATGAAGCCCAGCACGGCGACGCTCTGGTTCCACAGTTTGCGGTCTTTGTATTCGGCTTGCTCGTCGTACTCGCCTTCCGGCTTTACCGCCAGATCTTTGCGGAACAATATTTTCAATGTGAAAAGGATGGTGATCCAGGCCACAAAAACAATGCCGCCCATGTGAATGAAAAAGGTATTGAAATCGATACCCTTGGCCGATCCGATCATCAGGTTGGGCGGGTCGCCGACCAGCGTCGCCACGCCGCCAGTGTTGGACAAGATGGCTGCGGCCAGCAAATACGGGATAGGCGTCACCTTCATGGCGCGCGCAATCAGGATGATGAGTGGCCCGAAAATCACCACCGTGGTGACGTTGTCAAGCAGCAGTGAGAGCCCGGTGACCGCCGAACCCAACAGGAACAGCAAATAGAATTGTCTGCCTTTGCTGATCCTTGCCATGTAGATGGCCATAACCTCAAAACCGCCGGTCGGGATCATGATCGACACGATAGCCATCATGCAGCCCAGCAGGAAAACAACGTTCCAGTCCACGGCCGCAAAGGCCAGAGAAGAATCATAGAATTCATAGTACTGGCCCACGACAATCATCACGATTGCCCCAAGCATGGCAAATTTCGCGCGGTGGAATCCATGTATGGTTTCGGTAAAGATGCCGACAAAGGTGATGGCGAAAATAATGCCCGAAATGAGCATCTCCTCGTTCATGACCAGTGGTTCTGTCATCAGGCATTTCTCCGCAAAGCGTAAAAAACAGCCCAATAAAGGGCAACGGCCTATTATGCACAGAACCCGCCGACACACAATATATTGGCTGCAGGATGCCATTTCGCTGAGTATTTCCCGGGCCCGCAAATTGGTCCCGTGAAAATGCCCGGCCAAGACAAGGGGTGCATTTTTCAGACACTGCGGGTATCATATATCTCTTTATCCTGATTGAAAGATATATTGCGAGGATTTGAACCAATGAGCACTCACCTGTTTACATCTGAATCGGTATCCGAGGGTCACCCGGACAAAGTGGCGGACCAGATCTCCGATGCGGTCCTGGACGCCATAATCGAGCAGGATCCGGCCGCACGTGTGGCCTGTGAGACCTTTATCAAAACCGGTGTGGCGATTGTCGGTGGCGAGATTACCACCAGCGCCTGGGTAGACCTGGAAGAACTGATCCGTAAAGTTATCGTGGACATCGGCTACGATTCTTCCGAAGTTGGCTTTGACGGGAATACCTGCGCCATCGTCAACATCATTGGCAAGCAATCTCCCGACATTGATCGTGGGGTCAGCCGTGAACGGCCTGAAGAACAGGGCGCAGGCGACCAGGGGATGATGTTCGGCTACGCGACCAATGAGACGGAAGTGTTGATGCCTGCCCCGATCTACTACGCACACGAACTGGTCAAACGCCAGGCGCTGGTGCGCAGAACCACGGATGACGGCCGGCAGCACCTGCGCCCCGACGCCAAGAGTCAGGTTACCTTCCGTTACGAAAATGGCAAAGCGGCCGGCATCGATGCAGTGGTGCTTTCCACGCAGCACAGCGCTGATACCTCGCAGGCAGATCTTCGCGAACTGGTGATGGAGGAAATCATCAAGCCGGTACTGCCGGGGGAATGGCTGAACGGCAACACCAAGTATCTCATCAATCCCACCGGCCGCTTCGAGATTGGCGGCCCGGTTGGTGACGCGGGCCTCACCGGCCGTAAAATTATCGTCGATACCTATGGCGGCATGGCTCGCCACGGTGGCGGCGCATTTTCCGGCAAGGATCCATCCAAGGTTGACCGTTCCGCAACGTACGCCAGCCGCTACGTGGCAAAGAATATCGTCGCGGCGGGACTCGCTGACCGGGTGGAAATCCAGGTGTCCTATGCCATCGGGGTGGCCGAGCCTACTTCCATCAGTGTGGAAACTTTTGGTACCGAACACATTCCGGTCAAACGGATCGAACAGGTGGTCCGGCAGGAATTTGACCTGCGGCCCTACAGCATCATCCGGATGCTGGACCTGATCAAGCCAATCTATCTGCCGCTGGCGGCCTATGGCCACATGGGCCGGGAAGACCTGGGCGTGAGCTGGGAGGCTATCGATCACGTTGAGCACATCAAATCTGTAGTCGCAATTTGAGCAACACAGTCGTAATGACATCTATTGGAGGACAAGCATTGAACGCTGTTATCGAAGAACTGAAAAAACATGATTATTACGTGGCGGATATCAGCCTGGCTGAGTACGGCCGCAAGGAAATTGCGATCGCAGAAACCGAAATGCCCGGGCTGATGGCCTTGCGTGAAGAATATCGCGATGAGCGGCCGCTCAAGGGCGCGCGTATCGCGGGCAGCCTGCACATGACCATTCAGACCGCCATGCTGATCGAGACACTGAAGGAACTGGGCGCCGATGTGCGCTGGGCTTCCTGCAATATCTATTCGACCCAGGACCATGCGGCCTCGGCCATTGCCGCTGGCGGCACGCCGGTGTTTGCCTACAAGGGCGAGACCCTGGACGAGTACTGGGAGTTTACCCATCGCATATTCGACTGGGGCCAGGGTCACGGCGACAGTGATGAAGATTTCGCCAACATGATCCTGGATGACGGCGGTGATGCCACCCTGCTTTTGTACCTGGGGGCAAAGGCGGAGAAAGATGCGACCGTGCTGGATAATCCGCAGAGTGAAGAGGAAATCGCCCTGTTCAATGCGATCCGCAAGCGCCTGGATACCCGCCCGGGCTGGTATACCAAAGCCCTGTCGAAAATCCAGGGTGTGACCGAAGAAACCACCACCGGCGTGAAGCGCCTGTACCAGATGGCGAAAGACGGTGAATTGTCCTTCCCGGCATTCAATGTCAACGACTCGGTGACCAAGTCCAAATTCGATAACCTGTACGGCTGTCGTGAATCCCTGGTCGACGGCATCAAGCGCGCCACGGACGTGATGATTGCAGGCAAGGTTGCCGTTGTTGCCGGCTACGGCGATGTGGGCAAGGGTTGTGCGCAATCCCTCAAGGGCCTGGGCGCCACCGTCCTGATCACCGAAATTGATCCGATCTGCGCCTTGCAGGCGGCGATGGAGGGCTTCCGCGTGCTTACAATGGAAGAGGCTGCTCCAATAGCTGACATTTTTGTTTCGGCAACCGGCAACTACCACGTCATCACCCACGACCACATGGCTGCGATGAAACACCAGGCCATCGTCTGCAACATCGGCCACTTCGACAACGAGATCGATGTGGCCAGTCTGAAGCAATATGAGTGGGAAAACGTCAAGCCCCAGGTGGACCAAATCATCTTTCCGGACGGACACCGGATCATTCTGCTGGCCCAGGGCCGCCTGGTAAACCTGGGTTGCGCGACCGGCCACCCCAGTTTCGTGATGTCCAATTCCTTTACCAACCAGGTGCTGGCACAAATGGAGCTGTGGATCCGGGGCGATGAATACGAGAATCAGGTTTACGTCTTGCCCAAGCGTCTGGATGAAAAGGTGGCGAGACTGCACCTGGAACGTATCGGGGTACATTTGACCGAGCTCAGGGATGATCAGGCGCGGTATATCAGCGTGGATGTCGCAGGGCCGTACAAGCCTGAGCATTACAGGTACTGAATCTTTGGGTGGGCCTGCCATTTCCTTCGAATTCTTCCCGCCCCGTACTGCGGAACAGCGGCTGATTCTGGAATCCACCTGGCAGAAGTTATCCCACCTGAATCCGGCCTACTTTTCCGTCACTTTTGGTGCAGGTGGATCGACCCTGGATGCGACCCGTGAAACGGTTGAAGTCCTGATTAAGGATTCAGGCGTACCGGTAGCCCCGCACATTTCCTGCATGGCGCAGCGCCGGGAAATGTTACGTGAAATCCTGGAATCCTACCGTGACAAGGGAGTTGATCGCCTGGTCGTGCTTCGCGGTGACCGGCCTGATGGAATGGCCGGCCCGGGGCCGTTTCAGTACGCCAACGAACTGGTTGCATTCGTGCGCGGGGAGTTTGGGGATCACTTTCACATCGAAGTTGCCTGTTACCCGGAATTCCATCCTGAATCTGCAACACCGCAGTCTGAATTTGCGCATTTCAAACGCAAGGTCGAGGCCGGGGCGAACGGGGCCATCACGCAGTATTTCTATAATCCGGACAGCTATTTCCACTTCGTGGATGACTGCCGCCGCATGGGCATAGAAATCCCGATCACCCCCGGCATCATGCCGATCACCAACTACAAACAGCTTTCCAGGTTCTCTGACATGTGCGGAGCGGAAATCCCACAATGGATTCGCCGGCGTTTGGAAGGATTTGGCGATGACGGCGCATCCATCCGTGAATTCGGCCTGGATGTCGTCACCTCTTTGTGTGAGCGCTTGCTGGAGGGTGGCGCACCGGGTCTGCACATCTACACGCTGAATCGTGCAAACGCCAGCATGCGGTTGTGGCAGCGGCTCAATGGTTGATTTTAATGTAAGAGGTCGCTTGCGGCCGATACTATTTGACTAAAAATATCGGCCGCAAGCGACCTCTTACATGTGCGCCTACGCTTTCCGGTAGAAAACAGGCAGCCCGGTTTTTTTTATTCATCCTTGTAGATCCTTACAAGCACTTTTCCTTCAACATCCACGCTTGCACGATACATTCCGGGCGTATTGAAGCTCATTGCGATATTGCCTTTCCGGTCCAGCGCGATGATACCGCCATCACCGCCCATATCCCGTAATTGCCCGTTGATTACGGCATCCGCAGCCGCGGCCAGGTCCAGGCCCTGGTATTGCACACGAGAGCAGATATCACGGGCGATGGTGGCGCGGATGAAGAACTCTCCATGCCCCGTCGCGCTGACTGCACAAGAGCGGTTATCGGCGTAAGTGCCGGCGCCGATAATGGGTGAATCTCCAACCCGGCCCCAGCGTTTGTTGGTCATGCCGCCGGTGGAGGTGGCGGCTGCCAGGTTGCCGTCGGCGTCCAGCGCAACAGCCCCTACCGTGGACAGCCAGTGGTCCGGGGGGGCTGCCTGGAAGTGCGCATCCTGCTTCCCCCTGCTTTTGGCATCCTGTAATTGCTGCCAGCGGCGCTCAGTAAAGAAATAGTCATTGCCGGCAAACTCAATGCCGTTTGCCCGTGCAAATACTTCCGCGCCTTCACCCATGAGCATAACGTGTGGCGAATCCGTCATGATTTTTCGCGCCAGCAGGATGGGGTTACGGATATTTTGCACACCTGCCACCGCGCCCGCTTCCAGATTGGAACCGTCCATGATGGAGGCATCCAGTTCATGCCTGCCCTCGGCGTTAAAAACAGCGCCCCGGCCTGCGTTGAAATGAGGTGAGTTTTCCAGCATGGTGACGGCAAGGGTGACGGCATCCAGGCTGGAACCCCCGGAGGAAAGAACCTCGTGCCCCGCCTGAACCGCCTGCATGAGCGTACTGCGGATCTCCAGTTCCAGGGACGCCGTAAAGTCTTCTTTGCTGATGGTGCCGGCACCGGCATGGATGGCGAAGGCGACCGGTGGGCCGGGCTCAGCAAACGCGTTGATGGCGCTCAATCCACAGGATAGCGCAACGATCAGAATGAATACGTCCCGGCACTTCATCATGGTTTCACCCGCTAAATGAATGTAAGAGGCCCCTTGGGGCCGAAATGCTCTGGAAAATCGCGCGCAAGCACGCTCTCACAGAAAGCGTTCAACATGAACCCGCCTAATTCAAAGATTTCATGTTGAACCGTGGTCCAGCAGCGGTCAAGCACGGCTTCACCTTGTGTTACAGTTTTCCGCAGACCCACAAGCTTATGGAGATTTGCGATGCCGTATCATGTCACGATGCTTTATGCCGCCCTGCTCGGCATTCTTCTGATCACGTTGTCCTGGGGCGTTTCAAAGGTTCGCTTGCGCGAGCATGTTTCCCTGGGCGCAGGGGAAGTTTCCGATCTCGAATCCGCCATTCGGGCACATGGCAACTTCATAGAGTACGTGCCTTTTGCGCTGATCCTGCTGATGCTCGCTGAGTCTGCAGCAACACCATCCTGGCTGTTGCATACACTGGGCGGTTCTTTGCTGGCGGGCCGCCTGCTTCATGCTTACGGGATACGACAACCGGGAAGCACCAATAATTACCGGAAATACGGCGCGGCCCTGACCTGGCTGATGATCCTCGCCGCCTCTGTTTACATCCTCGCTGTCCGGGTGGGGGTGCTGTAAGAGGTCGCTTGCGGCCGACCCAAATTGTAAGAGGTCCCTTGGGTCCGAATCGCTCTGAGATTATCGGCCGCAAAGCTTCCGCGTCCTCGGCAATTGCTCCTGC
>JAIVWI010000012.1:0-29666 GCA_048636595.1 Oceanospirillum sp.
GTCATTCGCAAGATGTCCTGAGGTGCTTGAGGGAGAGATCGGCTGGCTGTTTACAGGACAATCGGGCTGTCGGGAACAGCCGATTAGCGCCCAGGGATGGCTCGAGCGTGTCCTGGAAACAGCCAGCCGATCTCTCCCCTTGGCACGGCGTTTTTCACGAACAAGGGTTGCTCTTGCAAACCCTTACAGCTTGCCTTTTACCGGATCGTTACGGCCCATTTGCTCGTGGCTTGAAACCCAGTCGAGCGAAGAGATGGCGGCCGCCAGGGAAATTTCACCCGCCAGTACGGTGCCGGCGACGATTTCGGCAAATTTATTGACCTTACCCACTCCGTAGCAGTCCAGCGCCTCCAGGCATTCGCGCTGGGTGGGCAGGCCGGTGCCCCCGCCGCAGGTGGCCACGATCAGTGACGGCAGGGTGATCGACATGTACAGGTCCTTGTTTTCCAGCAGTTCCCCATAGAGCAGGGCCATCGATGATTCGGAGACATTGGCCACGTCCTGGCCGGTAGCCATGAAGACCGCGGTGATGGCGTTGGCGGAATGGCAGCCATTGTTGTTGGCGCCGGCCAGCATGGTCCCGATGCTGGCTACCTTCGAGTGGTAGTAAAGTGATTCCGTGTCTGCGTGCATGATTTCGAGTAGAACATCGCGCTTGATGACGGCTTCCGCCGTGACCCGTTTACCGCGTGTGCGCATCATGTTCATCATGGAAGCCTTCTTGTCGGTGGCGATATTCCCATCCAGGAAGAATCGCTGGATCTCGACTTTGTCACAGTTCTGGAGTATCCAGGTGCAGGCTGCGAAGGTCGCCTTGCCAACCATGTTCTGACCGGCGGCGTCTCCGGTGGTGTAGTTGAAACGCAGATAGGCGAATTTACTCGCCAGGTAATAGTCGATGTGCTTGAGCCGGATGAAGGGGTCGCTGGCCTCGCTGACGGCCTTTATTTCGTCCGTATTAGCCACGATCCAGTCCGCAAAGCGCCGTGCCTGTGCAGCATCTTCGAAAATAAATACCGGGGCTCGCTGCATGTTGTCGCCCACCACGGCGCATTTGACTCCACCACTTTCGTGCAGCACTTTCATTCCCCGGTTATAGGAGGCCACGAGCGTGCCTTCGCTGGTTGCGAGGGGAACATAAAATTCACCTTGAGCATGCTCACCCCGCATCAACAGAGGACCGGCAAAACCCAGTGGAACCTGAGTTGCGCCCGTAAAGTGTTCAATATTGCCCTGTGCCTGGCGGGGGTCGAAAGAATACTGCGAGACATGTTCGAGGCTGGACCCTGTTTGGCTGCGGATGAATTCCTGCCTGCTGTGGATGATGTCTTCCGAATAATCGTTTATGCGATCGCGAGGGATTTCACCTGGCACAGGCGCAGATCCCTTCAGCGAGTCGCTCACTTCGAGTTCCAGCCTGCCGAAGGGCTGACACTCGAGGACCAGTTCCAGGTCGTGCTTTCCCTCCTCCAGTGGGTCCACGGAGAGGTGAAAGGTCAACAGTGACGCCAGCGGAAAATTGACAGGATTATCGGGATTGATTTGGTCTGCCGGATACTCCGCCCCGGAAGAGAAGCTTATCGTTACCTGGTCACCGGGAATGGACTGGCCGTTGAGAGCAACGTGATGAATCTGCTCGAGTGAAACCGGGCTGAGGCGGTTCTTCATGGAGAAACACACTCCGTTGTCCGTATTTATCAGGCTGGAGCGGTTATAGAGTTTTTTCAGGTTGGTGTTGGGAATGAACGGCATTGCTGACCTCGACCTTCACGGATCCGTTTTTTGATCCGGAAAGAAAATCATACGACACAAACGCAGATGCCCGCATTGATCTATCGCAACTAGCTGGGATATTGCGTAGACGGCCGTTGAGGCTGAATGGATTAGGCACGCGATTGTAAGAGGTCCCTTGGGGCCGAAAGCTCTGGAACAATCGCGCGCAAGCACGCTCTTACAGTTAAGACGCCCCGGTGTGGGGCGTCCTTTTAGATGTATATGCGGGTGATATTCGAGCTAGGGCGTTTCGATCTGGATATCCCACATGTAGTCAGTGTGTGATCCGCAGATTTCCGTAAACTCTTTTCCTGCCGCGTTGTCGTCGGCATACATCTCTTCAAGCAGTTCGCCCCTGGCTTTAAGCAGGGCCTTGTGACTGGTGGCGCTCATGGTCTGGAGCCTGCGGTATTTGCCACCTACCCAGTGAGATTGCCAGCCCCAGGAGGTGAGCTTGCCTGCAGCAACGTACTTGTTGAGAAGCGGGGCGAAATCTTTCTTGAAGATCTCGTCGGCACGCTCTTCTTTGGATTCGTTGCACACGTAATAAACAGAAAAGCCTGCTTTTCCACGAGTATCACCGGCAGACCCTGCTTCCACCCCCCAGATGTAGTCTTCGTGGGCATTGCAGATTTTGCCAAATTCCGTGCCCAGGGCATCATCCATGCTGGCGTCGAGCCGCTTGCCCATTTCTTCCTGTGCATCCAGCAGCGCTTCGATGGTGGGCGCCTGGTGATACTGGAGTCGCCGCCATTTTCCACCCGTGTGATGCGCCAACCAACCCCACGCCGATATCTTGCCTTCTTTCACCAGGCCGTCGTATACGGGCGCTTCCGCGCTCTTGACGATTTCATCCGCGCGTTCCTGGCCGGTCACGTCGCAATAGAAGTAGGTGGCATAGGTAAACCTGGATGGCCCTTCATCCTCCTGGGCCACTGCGCTGGTCGAAAGGGCCACGAGGCCGGCAAGCATGATGTAGTTTCTAATTTTGTGCATTTTTACTCTCCCTCACACCACACAATGTGGTGTTTGCTACTAAGGTATAGCATAGAGATGAGGGTTTTGCTTGGCAGGCCACGGGAGCCGGAAAAGTTAGCCCTTTAAAGGGGCGTACACCTATATGGTGATTCATGTCATTGAACACATTATTTCCCAGGCGTATATGTATAGACAGATTAGTGGTTTTATAGCTGCCCGTGATGTGGTGATTTCTTGTGCATATTGGCCAATTTCCCGGCAGCGGAGGAGTAAAGCAATGAACGAAAAACAAGTGTCTGAATTACACCGTGGCGTAAAAATTCTCCACGATCCGATGCGCAACAAGGGCACCGCGTTTACAGATGCCGAACGTGAGGAACTGGGCCTGCGCGGCTTGTTGCCGCCACGTGTCCATTCGCCTGCGGAGCAGGAATTGCGGGTGTTGGGCAACATCCGCGACAAGCCGACCGACCTGGAACGCTATCTGTACCTGGTAGCACTGCAGGACCGCAATGAAACCCTCTTCTACCGGGTGGTGATGCATAATATTGAAGAGATGATGCCGCTTATTTACACGCCGACAGTGGGCAAGGCGTGCCAGGAGTTCCAGCATATTTTCCGCCAGTCGAGAGGTTTCTATATCTCCATACATGATCGCGGTAACATCCGGGAGATTTTGCAGAACTGGCCGCATAAGGACGCCAAAATCATTGTGGTTACCGACGGTGAGAGGATTCTCGGGCTTGGCGACCTCGGCGCCCAGGGAATGGGCATCCCGATTGGCAAACTCTCGCTGTATACGGCCTGTGCGGGCATCCATCCAACACAATGCCTGCCGGTCATGCTGGACGTGGGCACCAACAACATCTCCCTGTTGAACGACCCGCTTTACAACGGGATCGAACAGCGGCGGGTGCGCGGTGAAAAGTTTGATGAACTATTCGATGAGTTTATCGTCGCGGCACAGGAAGTATTCCCCGGCATACTGATCCAACTTGAAGATTTTGGTAACATGAATGCTTTCCGCTTACTGGAACAGTACCGCGGCCGGGCCTGCCTTTTTGACGATGATATCCAGGGCACGGGTGCTGTCGCGGTTTCCGGGATCATCGGGGCTTTGCGCATCACTGGCGGCAAGCTGTCCGAACAACGGCTGCTTTTCCTGGGCGCCGGCGAGGCCGGAATTGGAATTGCGGACACTTTTGTCGCCGCACTGGCAGAGGAAGGAATTCCAACTGCCGAAGCCCGTGAGCGATGCTGGTTTGTCGATTCGCAGGGTTTGCTCGTGGCGGACCGCGAGACGATCGCACCCCACAAGCAACGTTATGCACGGGAACAGCCGCCCATCAAAGATTTCCTCGAAGCCGTGAATACACTGAAACCGACCGCAATCCTGGGTCTCTCGGGACAGCCCGGGACCTTCACCCAGGAGATTATCGAGGCCATGGCTGAAATCAACGAGCGGCCGATCATATTTGCGCTGTCGAACCCGACATCCAAGGCCGAGTGCACGGCTGAGCAAGCTTATGGCTGGACCAATGGGCGGGCAGTTTTCGCCAGTGGCAGCCCCTTCGACCCGGTGAAACTCGGCAACCGGACCTTTGTGCCCGGGCAGGGAAATAACGCCTATATTTTCCCGGGTGTGGGTCTGGGGATTATCGTGAGCCGCAGCCGTGAGGTAACAGACGAGATGTTCCTGGCGGCGGCACACTCACTGGCCAGCCAGGTGACCGATTCAGACCTGGAGCGTGGCCGTGTCTATCCACCGCTGTCACAAATCCGCAAGGTCTCAGCCCTTATTGCACTGGAAGTGGCAAAAATTGCCTGGGCTGAAGGGCTCGCCGGCCGGGAAGAGCCCGAGGACATCCTGGCCGATATCCGGGAGCATATGTATCTGCCCGTGTATCCGCATTACGCCTGAAAACTTTTGGATCGCCCCGGTAATATTTTGCCGGGGTTTTTCATTCACACTTTCAAGCCCTTCAGTACGATGTCGGTATAACTGACCAGGCCCACGATCGTGTTGTTTTCGAGCACCGGCGCCCGGGACAGACCGAAATTGTCGAACAGCATGGTG
Organism: Oceanospirillum sp.; assembly: GCA_048636595.1. Taxonomy (GTDB): domain Bacteria; phylum Pseudomonadota; class Gammaproteobacteria; order Xanthomonadales; family SZUA-36; genus JAJRRA01. The sequence goes on from JAIVWI010000012.1 coordinate 4,829, forward strand.
CAGTAACGGATGTCCATCTGCGGATCCACGGCTATAACCGGTTTTGCCATGATTTCATAGATATTGATACGGTGTGGTGACAGGTTCGGCGCCAGCACCTGCAGGGCGATGTCACGGAACATCACCACGCCGTACTCGTCATCTTTGTGTCGTTTGTCTACGATCATGGTGCGCGTGTCCGGGTACTTGAGTGATTTCAATGCTTCCGCGACGGTCATCATGCCGTCTACAATATCTACTTCGGTCTTCATGACTTCGCCGACGCGGATAATTTTTCTTTTTTCGAGATTCATATCTGGTCCTCCACGGCCTCGGTCAAAGCCGAAATCTGGTGCCGGACTCCGATGGCGTCCTCCACGTTGAGTTGGAACGTGATGCCGGTTCCCGGTGATTCGTCGAATTCTCCGGCTTCCGCCACCTCCTCCAGGATGTGGCGGCTTAAATGTTCCTCGACCAGCATCAAAAGCACATCGACCTGGGCGTTGATGCTGAGCCCGAGAAACGTTTTGGTCGGCGTGATACCCTCACCGCGGGCCTGGTTGAGCACGGTGGCGCCAGTGGCGCCCGCATCCCGGGCAGCTTTGAGTACAGCATTGGTCTTCTCGTCTTCGACCATGACAATGATTAATTTGAAATGCATGGAAATTCCTCCTAAGGGTCGTTGTCTTCTGATGTGCGGGTGCGCCTGGTTTGCAGGTGTGCACCTATCTGGGCGTACGCCATGACCGCGATAATCGGGAACAGGCTGGCGAAAGCGATCAGGCCAAAGCCGTCGAGCAGGGCGCTGCGCCCGGGAATGGTCTCTGCCAGTCCCAGTCCCAGCGCCGCTACCAACGGTACGGTTACTGTGGATGTCGTAACACCGCCGGAATCGTAAGCCAGCGGAATAATGGTTTTCGGTGCAAAGGCTGTTTGAATGATGACCAGCACGTAGCCGGTGATGATGTACCAGTGCAGCGGTGTTCCGGTAATGATGCGGAAAGCCCCCAGCGCCACGCCCACTGCTACACCAATGGCCACCGCGATGCGCAGGCCGTTGACGCTGACCGTGCCGCCCGATACCTGGTTGGCTTTGATGGCGACGGCGATCAGGGCCGGCTCGGCGATGGTGGTTGCAAAGCCGATGGCAGCGGCGAAAGCATAGACCCAGTAGTACTCGGTCCAGTCCGCCTGCGCCGGGATGACGGCGTCCGCGCCATAGATGAATTCCGGCGCCGTGAGTTGCTCCGCCATCAGGCGGCCGATCGGGAACAACACCATTTCCAGGCCCTCCAGGAAAAATGCAAGCCCCAGGATGACCAGTACCATGCCGATCAGCACCCGCCTGGGGTTCTTGATTTTTTTGCGCAGCACGAATAACTGGAAACCGAACAGGATGGCCATGATGGGCGTCACATCACGCAGCAACAACAGCAGAGTAGTGCCGAAAGCAGGCAGGAATCCGGGCAGGGCATCCATCAGATCAACATCCCGTATGCCATCACGAAGATCATCGGCGTCAACGATGCGAGGGCAATCAATCCGAAGCCGTCCAGCATCGGGTCACGACCGCGGATGCTGCTGGCGAGACCGACACCGAGTGCGGCGACCAGCGGCACGGTCACTGTGGATGTCGTCACGCCTCCGGAGTCATAGGCGATGCCGATAATTTCCGGGGGGGCAAAATAGGTCATGATCACCACGCCGATATAGCCGCCGATGATCAGGTATTGAACGGGCCAGCCCTTCAGAATCCGGAGTACGCCGAGCAACAGGGCCACACCGACGGCCAGGGCCACGGTCAGACGCAGTCCCAGCGCGTAGCTGGCCTGCGCGGCTTCGGTGTTGACTATCATGCCACCTGCGGCGGCAATTTCTGCTGCCTCATCGCTGATAGCGATCAGGGCCGGTTCAGCCACCGTGGTGCCGAAACCCAGCGTGAAAGCGAACAGGAAAAGCCACCACAGGTTGCCGGCGCGCACGAAATTGAAGGCCATCTCCTCGCCGAGCGGGAACAGCGCCATTTTCAGGCCCTGGATGAAAAGCGTCAGGCCCACCATTACCATGAATATACCGGCCAGCAACTTTGCCACATTGGGCAATGGCTGCTGCAACACGGCGAACTGGAAGAACGAGACCACCAGGATGATGGGCAGCAGGTCCATGAAGCTGTCGCGCAGCGAGCGAAGCGGTTGTTTCAGAAGGGAGATCATTGTGGATGAACTTTGTCCACGTTCTTACTGTGGTTGTTGCAGGATCCAGATAAAAACGCCGATGAAAGAAGTGACACCCAGGATCAGGGCGACCATGAAACTGGTATAGGCCACCTGCAGCAGAGCGAATTTCTTGTTAAGCACCACGCCCAGGCCGTAGATATTGCGCATCATGGTTTCATAGGTAACGGTCTTGTCCTGCATCAGTTCGCTCATGCCTTCCACGAATTCATGTTCTTTCATATTGGCGAAGTTACCGAAAAACAGGATATTGCCCTCGCTGTGCCGTAAATCTGCCAGGGTGATCGGCTTGTGGCTGACCCTCGGCCGGGCTGCCAGGATTGCGTAAATGATCGAGACGAGAGTGCCGAGCAAAAACAGGATAGAGGGTATCAAAAGCCATGGGTTTGCATCCAGTTTGGGCGCCACGGCGGCGATGATGATGGATATGATGATGCCGTTGATGCTGATCATCATGTTGGCCTTGTTATCGGCGAGGCCGGTCAGGTCCATCTGCACGCGGTATGCGCTTCGGAACATGGTTTCGATGCCCCGGTTTGTCCCGAGCGCCTTGCTTAGATTTTTCACCTGTTCCAAATGCGCTTCAGCCTGGTGCTTTTCTTTTGTCACTGCTTGCTCCGGATTGAAACTGCATTTGTTTGACTGCGTTTAGTCTTGCCGTCCTGCAGGCAAAATATACAGCATTCAATAAAAGAACCCAAAACAAGGGGGTCCGGCTAACCCGAATATTACCGTGTCTACATCATGTCAGTAAACGCCAGAGGTACATTTTTTGACAAACCCTCGGCTACTGAAGCAGTTGGTCAATTGCCATCCGAAGTTTCGCGGCCCAGTATGGCGCCCGCCGGGCCGCCTTTTGGTAGTGTTTGAGTTCGTCATAGTTTTCTGAGGGGTCCGCGCGATAGGCCGCTTTGGGGATTGCGCCCCGGCTGAATACTACCCGGCCGGATTGATCTGCCAGGAAGAGGCCGGGCGTGCCTTTGACCCCCCAGCTTTTGGCAACCTCCTCGCTGTGCAGGATCAGCCTGAAGTCGTATCCCCGCTCCGTCAGATAAGCGGCCGGGTCGTCATCATCCCTGAAGTTGAGAGCCACGACCTGCACTCGCCCGTCGTACTCATCGACGATACTTTGCAGGTGCGGCATCAATGCCTTGCAGTACGGGCACCAGGTGGCCCAGAACAGAATGATCGTGGGGCCCTCCAGGCTTTCCGGATAACGGAAAACTTCCCCCCCGAAGCTGGTAATTTCAAAGCCCGGCGGCTGCCAGTCGAACTGTGGAGCCGCGTGCACAGAATCGCAGGAAGTCAGGGCCATGGTCATGAGGACGAGTAAAGCCAGTCTTGTCCAATTAAAGTGTCTTTTCATTTGCATGCATTCCCTGACCGGATAACGGCTGCGAATCATTCACATTTATAATGTTTTTTACGTTGCCGGTGTGGTCACTGCCCGGGTGATGCGACGTGCGGGACATTCTGACGGCGCGCCCATTCGTTGATGACATCGATGTAGCCAGTCTTGATGGCCTGCAATTCCACTTTTCGCTCAGACCACTCAGCTTTCAGGTCCGCGAGCCGCAGCAGCGCGCCCTCCGTTACCGGCGCACCGGTAGCATCGATGACATCCAGCAGGAAACGGAGTTGTCCGGCCAGCATGGTTTCCCAGGCATCCTCGTCCTCGTAGGTCTGGTGCAGCACCTGGATGATCTTCCCGTCCCAGGCGGTAATGCGCTTGACCGCAGTGGCGCCGGTCTGCTGTAGGTCCTTGTCCCCGGGGTGTTCCGTCATCAGCGCTTCGATTTGGCGCCGTGCCTGGCGTGCCACATCCAGGCTGCTCAGAGTGTCGTCGAGCAAAGCGCCCACTTCCGCCAGGCGATCCGACCAGAACCGGATCTCCTCGTCTGTGGCGCTGATGCGTTGGTCCATTTTTACTGAAAAAGACACCGTCTGTACGGAATCGCCGATGGAGAGCCGGGCGCTGTAATCGCCCGGGGCCACACCCGGGCCGTCGAAACCCGCGAACAAGGTGATCTTTTCGATGCAGTTAAGGCCCTGGTGTTTCATGTCCCAGGGCCACTTGTTCAGGCCCTTTTTGGTGGTGGGGTATTTGAGTTCGAACGGCAGCCGGGGATCCATGTTGCTGAGCTTGCAGCGCTCGAAATCGCCCTCCTCGCTGGAATAGCTACGCACGACTTTGCCGGCGCCATCGAGTATCTCGATGGTGAGTGGCTCTTCTGTCTCGTCTTCCAGGTAGTAATAAAGCGGCACACCTCGTTCCGGGTTGGCGCCTTCGAATGCGCCTGCTTTGCCGCTGCTGGAGATCAGCTCGGCCGTGCCCGGTGTAAACACGTGTAAGGGTTTGCCTGAGAATCCACCGGCTGCCTGGCGTACCACGAACAGATCGTCCAACACCCAGAAACCCCGCCCCTGGGTAGCGGCCACCAGCTTGTCATGGCGTAGGGAAAGATCGGTGATGGGCACCGGCGGCAGGTTGAGATCGAGGGATTCCCAGTCTCCACCGTCGTTGAATGACACGAACATGCCGAGTTCCGTGCCCGCATAGAGCAAGCCCGGGTGTGCTGGATCTTCCCGCACCACGCGCACAAAGGCATCCTTTGGCAAGCCCTCGTCAATGCGCTTCCAATGTTTGCCGTAGTCGCTGGTCTTGTAGATGTAGGGCTTGGAGTCATTCAGCTTGTAGCCGGTGACTGCAAGGTATGCAGTGGCTTTGTCGTGGGGGCTGAGCTCAATGGCGTTAATCATGGCTTCGCCCGGATGGTTGGGGGAGACATTTTCCCAGTTGGCGCCGCCATCGCGCGTGAGGTGAACCAGGCCGTCGTCACTGCCGGCCCAGACCAGGTTTTCCTCGTGCGGTGATTCCACGATGTAGAAAATCGTGTTGTAGAATTCGGCGCCTACATTTTCAGGCGTCAGGGGGCCGCCGTTGCGGCCCTGTTTTTCCGGGTCGTTGCGGGTCAGGTCGGGGCTGATTTCGGTCCAGCTTGTACCCCGGTCGGTACTCCTGAGCACGACCTGCGTGCCGTAATAGATGATCGATGGATCGTGCGGGGAAACGGCAACGGGCGCATTCCAGTTGCTGCGGTATTTCAGGTCACGCGAATCCTTGCCATAGACCATTTCCGGGAAGGGAATAATGTAGCGGCTCAGCCGGGTCGAGTGGTCATACTCAGTCAATGTGCCGTTAATGGTGGTGGCGTAAATCAGCGTGGGATCGTCCGGGTCAAAAGCAATATGCGCACTTTCGCCACCGCCGACGTCAAAATAATCCTCCACCCCGATTCCGCCGTAGTAACTCTGGCTGGCGATCGCGACGGTGGTGTTGTCCTGTTGGCCACCGTAGATCCGGAACGGTGATTGATTGTCGGTGGAGACGCGGTAAAACTGGGCCGTGGGCTGGTTTATGATGCTGGACCAGGTCTCGCCGCCGTCAAAGGTCACGGTTGCGCCGCCGTCGTTGGCGTTGATCATGTTTTTGTTATTGTGCGGGTTGATCCAGTGATCGTGGTGATCGCTGTGTGGTGTGGTCATTTTTTTCCAGGTTTTGCCGCCGTCGACCGACTTCATCATCGGCACGTTCAGCACGTAGACGGTGTCTTCGTCCACCGGGTCGGCCGTGATGTGAATGTAGTACCAGGCGCGCGAGTGCAAAACACGGTGACCGTTGATCAACTTCCAGGTTTCGCCGGCATCGTCGCTGCGCCACAAGCCGCCTTTTTCAGGTTCGGCCTCGATGATGGCGTAGATGCGCTCCGGGTTGCTGGCCGACACGTCCACGCCGATCTTGCCGATCATTTCCGGTAGCCCGCCGGTGAGTTTCTTCCAGGAATCTCCGCCATCAGTGGATTTATAGATACCTCCATCGGTGCCGCCGGAGTGAATGAACCAGGGCTTACGGCCATGGTTCCACATGGCTGCATACAGGATTCGGGGATTGGTCGGATCCATGCTGAGATCGGTTGCGCCGGTATCAGCGCTGACTTTCAGAACATGTTCCCAGCTTTTGCCGCCATCGGTGGTGCGGAAAACGCCGCGTTCTTCATTCGCTCCCCAGATCTGGCCCTGGACTGCGACGAAGGCGATGTCGGGATTGGTGGGGTGGATTTCAATTTGTGCGATCTGGCCACTTTTTTCCAGGCCGGTGTGGGTCCAGGTCTTGCCTGCATCGGTGGATTTCCAGACGCCGTCGCCACTGCTGGTGGTCACGCCGCGAATGGGCGCCTCGCCGGTGCCGACATACAGCACGTTGTTATCCGATTCGGAAACCGCCACCGCGCCGATGGTGCCTACTTTGAAAAAATCATCGGACAGGTTTTCCCAGGTCGTACCCGCGTTTTCAGTCTTCCATACGCCACCGCCGGTCGCGCCCATGTAATACAGCATCGGATTGTCCGGCACACCGGCCACGGTCGTCACGCGCCCGCCGCGATAGGGGCCGACCAGGCGCCACTCGAGGCCTTTGAGCAGGGCCGTGTCCACTGACTCTTGGGCGCTGGCGAGTGCCGGCCAGGCCAACAGGTTCAGCAGAACCAGCAGGGACGTAAATGAAACAACAGGCTTTGATTTGATCAACATTATTTCTGTCTCATAGAGTAGGTAATCATGGCTATCGGTCAACCGGTCAAGTTTACCAATTAGTTTGTGAAATTTATCCATTAATCGGTAAATTTCACCACTCTTTCCGACTCGTGCCATTCTGAGTCTCAGTTTGGTACAAGCCAGTCCGGAGTAAGGGGTCTTCTTCCAGGACCCTTTGCCACACGATGTGGCAAGAGGAGGCCCCAGGGAAGGGTTTATGCCGTGTCCTGGAAGAAGACCCCTTACTCCGGACTGGCGCGCCTGCAAGTAGCACAACGATTATCTTATCAAAATTGCCGGAATTTACAGCTAGCGCATACAGGTTCGGAGCGCAGCATGTTGATGACATTGTCTGATCCAGCACCCCCATGCCAAGACTCGGAAACATGTTTTTTACACCGATTAACGGAGGATTACTGTTTTTGGCCCCTTTCTTGCATAATCCTATAGTCAGGGAACTTTATGGATGGAGGTTATTTATGAACAGGTGGATAGTACTTTTGGTATTGCTTTTACTGTTGTTGATCGCTGCAGACGTGCAGGCAGAATGCGAATTCGAGCGCTTGCTGGACCAGTCTCTGGATGTTTCAGGCAGTCAATCCCTGGCCATATCTGCAGCCGCTGGCGACCTCAAAATTGTGGGTGTTTCCGGTTCGGATGAGGTGAAGATCAGCGGAAGAATCTGTGTTTCCGAGGAGAAGTGGCTGGACGAGTCCCGGCTGGAGACCCGTTCCGGAGATCGGGCGGAGATCAACGTGGTTTTGCCTGATATGAGCGGTAGCTGGTCTTTGTGGGGCAACAAGTACGCCTATATGGACCTGGAGCTTGAAGTACCTGATGGCCTGGCCCTCGAGTTGCGGGACAGCAGCGGTGATATCGAGATTGAGGATATCTTCACACTCTCGCTCCAGGATAGCTCGGGCGATATCGAGATCAGGAATGCTGCCGGACTGGTTGAAATCAAGGATTCTTCAGGTGATATTGAGGTTCGCGGGCTTCAGGGTGATTTCACGATTATTTCCGACAGTTCCGGCGACATTCGCGGTTCCGGCATCGAAGGTAATGTACTGGTAGAGTCTGACAGTTCCGGCGAAATCTGGTTTACCAATGTCAGGAAAGACGTAGTGATTGAGCAGGATTCATCCGGCGACATAATCGCGGAGAACGTCGGTGGTGATTTCAGGGTACTCAAAGACAGCAGCGGAAAAATCCGTGCGGAAGACATAACGGGCGAAGTCGTCATACCGGACTACAAAAAGTAGCCCGCTTTACAGATCGGAATAAGGCATCGAAAATGTGTCGCCATCTTCGATGCGGCGGCCCCTGGCATCATCGACGTTGGTGCTGGCTCTTCTGCCTTTCCACTTCATTGCTTGCCTCTCATGCTGGTATTCGGACCGGGAATCCACCCGGGCCTGTCGATAATACCAGAGAGTGTCCTGCGGGCTAGGCGGGTTCCTCTTCCAACAATTCCTCCGGATGTCCGTGGGAGCGGAACAGGAGAATAATCAGGAGCAGGATGAACACCATGAAGCCCTTGAGTGCATAGTTCTGGGACCAACTGGTGTAGTTTGCCAGGAAGCCGTAAACCATGGAGCCTCCTGCTGCACCCAGGTTTGAAATCGACATGTAGATCGCAAATTGCGTGGCGGAGGTGGCGTGTGAGCAAATACTCATCGCCAGGGCCAGTACGCAGACCATGGTGACCGGTAACAACAGGATCCACGCGGCCATCATGATTTGCACATACATACTGTTATTCCACAGTTGTTGTGATCCCGCCAGCAGGAAGGCATGCAGGCCAACTATGAATATGGTGAGCGACAACATGCGCTTTGCGCCGAAGCGGTCGATCATGGGCCCCAGCGCCAAAGCCAGAAAAGCGCCTGCCAGGCCCATGACGGCGTTCAGGTTGGCCCATTGCGGCGTTGTGAAATTGAATACCTGCACGGCGGCGATGGGCATCAACGCACGGCCGTAGCCCGCCACCAGCCCGTCGAAAAACATGATGGCCATAACGATCAGGCTGGCCTTCACCCACAAGACATGATTGAGATCTGAAAACACGGTTTTGAATGAAGGAGGCGGCTCATTTTTTTCTGATGCCGCGCCTTCCGTCCAGGGGAACAGGCGTTCACCCTTTCTTTCCCGGATCATGATCAGGAGTATGAAGATCAGGGCTGCGCCGATACCGGAGACCAGGGCGGTGACTTTCATTCCATAGAGCACCAGCAAACTGCCCGTAATGGCCGAGGTAACCGCCCAGCCGACGGCCTTGCCAAAGCTCATGAAGGCATTGAGCCGCCCTTCTTCCTCCAGCGGTACCAGGTCGATGGACATTCCATCCACCGCCACATCCTGGGTAGCGGTGAATGAGTTGATCAGGAAGCCTATGGCTGTCAGCAAGCCTATTTGGGATGCTGGATCTTCCACCCACACCAGGGCCAGCAGGCTGACGACCATACCGAACTGCGCACCGATTACCCATGGCCGTCGCTTACCCATGGGCAGGTACTCGAAATGGTCCATCAGTGGTCCGGTCAGGAGTTTGAATGCCCAGGGCAGCATAATGACCGACAGGAAGGTGGCGATCTGTATGGCCGGCACACCTTGCGTGGACAGCCAGGCCGGCAACGCGATATGCAGGAGCCCCATCGGAATGCCCTGAGCAAAGTAGGCAAGGGCGCCGGTGGTGTAACGGGTATGAGCACTGTGAGACAGGAACCAGGCCGGGCTTGGCATTTTTCTTCTCCGGTTATTTGCAGGTGGTTGCCTATAGTTATAGTACAAAAGACAGAAAAATGCGGGCCCTCCGTTTTTTTCATTCTGGACTATTATTAAGAGAGCAGCTCTTACAGGCATGATGGTGCGGGCCTGTAGAAATAGCTGTGATGCCGCAGTGATTATTTATCAATGGAGAACTTTATGACCCTTTGCCCAGTTGCTCTTACCGCCGGCTGCAAAAAATGCCCGGTTTTTTCAGTTTGCCTCGTGAAAAGTTTTATCGGGGATTACAAAAAAGATTCCGGGAAGAAACCGGCGGAAAAAGGCGGCCAAAAACGCTAGGCGTAAATACCCGCTACGATCATGGTAGGATGTTGCGGGCTGGTTGGGGTACGCCTAATTAAAATAATTAAATACGGTCTGGCAGTGTGGGTCCGGGAACCAAACACCGGGCATTAAGAAGGCCAGGACCTTGAACGGAGGAACAAACAATGTACAAGAACAGACTGGCAGTCCTCGGAGTCGCCGTCATTGCAATGGGCATATCAGGCCTTGCCATTGCCCAGGATGATAAATATTCTAACGAAGCCACTGTATTCGAAGAAGTAATCGTTACAGCCACCAAGCGCGAGCAGAGCATCTACGACGTTCCGATGGCCGTGACTGCCTTTACCGCAGAAATGATAGAGAGACAGGGCATCACGGACCTGATCGATATCGGTAAATTTGTGCCCAACCTGACCGTGACCGGTTTCTCGGGTGGTCACACCGCGTCCGTCAACGCCTTCATTCGCGGCATTGGCCTGCAGGACCACCTGATCACAACCGACCCGGGCGTCGGCGTGTACGTAGACGGAGTTTACCTGGGCCGCCAAATCGGCCAGAACTGGTCGCTGGCCAACATCGAACGAGTGGAAGTGCTACGCGGCCCGCAGGGTACGCTGTACGGTCGTAACTCCATTGGTGGCGCAATTAACATCATCACCCGCCAGCCGGGCGACGAGAATGGTGGCCGGGTGAAGGTCTACGGCGGCACCAGGGGTCGAATTTACGGCGATTTTTATTGGAACGGCGCGCTGACCGACACCTTCGCAATGTCCCTCACTGGCTCTTACAACAAGCGCAATGGTGTTGGCGACTTCCTCAATTTTGACAGCTCGAAGGATGTGGGTGAGATCAGTGAATGGTCCGGTCGCATTGCGGCCAAATGGCAGCCGACCGACGTCTTCTCCATCCTGTTCGCCTATGACAAGACTGACGGGAAGGGTGGCCTGCGGCCCTACACCACTCTAATCGATGAAGTGCCTACCGGATTACTGTACGGTCTGGGCGCCCGCAACAGCGACGTTTCCCAGGACCCTTTCGACAACAATGGCGGTTTTTCCTATGACGCAGACGGAAATCTGGTTGATCAGTCCAGGATCTCTAACGAGGCGGATGGCTGGTCGATTACCGCCGATTGGGACATGACGGTCAACCTGGCGTGGAAATTCATTTACAGTGATCGCAGCTCGGAATACACAGCGGGCCTGGACGATGACAGCATTGAGGAGGTTTATTTCTCCTACCCGGAAACTGGTTTTGCTGACCAAAAATCCGCGGAATTGCAACTGTTGGGTAATTACGGCAGGTGGGATTTCGTGTCCGGCCTGTATTACTTCAAAGAAGACGGTGCGAACAATCAGCCTTTCTTCTGGTTCAACGCGGGTTCGGGCTCAGAATTTTTATCCCAGACAGCGAAAAGCAAGGCGATCTACGCCAATTTCGGCTTCCAGGTTACCGACAGGGTGCGCCTGTCGGCCGGTGGCCGTTACACCGAGGACAAAAAGGACGCCTTTACGGATCTTATCTTCGGCCTGATCCAGGCGAATGGTCACCAAAAATGGGACGAATTCAGCTGGGAGGTCGCAGCAACCTGGGACATGAACGACCGGTTGAACTTCTACGGCACCATTCAGAACGGTTACCAGTCCGGCCAGTTTAACCCGCGTCCATTCTGCCTGTTCGGTAGCCTGGACTTCACCCAGCCAGGCAATGTCAGCGTACCCAACTGTTTCCAGCCGCCCAGCGACAACGTGACGGCGACCAACTATGAAATAGGCCTGAAGGGCACACCGCTGGATACCCTGCAGATGAGCATCGCGATTTTCTACACCAAATACACCGACCTGCCTTACCAGGTCAGCTCCTCTACAGATCTGGGTTTCAACACGGTCAATATCATTGTCGATCAGACTTCCAGTGGCGCGGAATGGGAGAGTGCCTGGGCGCCAACCGACCGCTTCACCCTGTTCACCACGCTGGGCTATATCAATGCTGATGTGAAAGATGAGAACCCGAGGGTGGTGGCGCCGTTGACGCCGGATTGGACTGCGTCCATCAGCCCACAGTATGTCCTGCCCCTGAATAATGGCGGTGATGTGCTGTTCCGCATGGACTGGTCCTACCGCGCCAGCATGTACGGCGAACCCACTAACGACCCGGGTCGTTTCACCGAGATCGAAAGCCGCAACCTGTTTAACTTCGATATCACTTACACCGAGCCCAACGGGCGCTGGGCGGTGTCGGCATATGGCCGCAACGTCACCGATGAAAAATACGCCAACGCAAAATTGTTGCCTTCGGATTACGTGTTGGTCATTCTCAACAACGACCGCAGCGAATTCGGCGCACGCTTCGTCTACAACTTCGGTGAATAAAGCTTAAATGTAAGAGGTCCCTTGGGGCCGATTTTCTTAAAACAGAATCAGTCCCAGGGGACCTCTTAGAAGTTTTTACTCTGACCCCAAATTTTAATCGGCCCCAAGGGACCTCTTACATGAGGGCGGCGGAGACTATTTCCCGGGCCTCGTCCTGGATTCGCGCCAGGTGGGCGGCATCCCTGAAACTTTCCGCGTATATTTTGTAAATGTCTTCCGTGCCCGATGGGCGCGCGGCAAACCAGCCATTTTCGCTTACAACTTTCAGCCCCCCGATGGCGGCGCCGTTTCCCGGCGCCTCGGTCAGGCGCGCCGTAATGGGCTCGCCGGCCAGTTCGGTGGCTGTGACCTGGCTGGGTGACAGGTTCGCCAAAATGGCTTTTTCTGCCGCGTTGGCCGGTGCATCGATACGTTCGTATACAGGTGTACCGAATTTTTCGGTTAGGTCCCGGTAGTGTTCACCGGGGTCGCGACCGGTTTTGGCCGTAATTTCCGCTGCCAGCAGGTTGAGGATGATGCCGTCCTTGTCGGTGGTCCACACGGTGCCGTCATGGCGCAGGAAGGAAGCGCCGGCGCTTTCCTCACCGCCGAATCCAAAGGAACCGTCCAGCAAACCATCGACGAACCATTTGAAGCCCACCGGTACTTCAACAAGTTTGCGTCCTGAGGCCTGTGCTATCCGGTCGATCATGCTGCTGCTGACCAGGGTTTTTCCAATGGCGGCCCCGCCGCTCCAGCGGGGACGGTTGGCAAACAGGTAGGAAATGGCGACGGAAAGATAGTGGTTGGGATTGAGCAGGCCCGCCGAGGGCGTCACGATGCCGTGGCGGTCGAAATCAGTATCATTGCCAAAAGCAATGTCGTAGCGATCCTTGAGTTCGATCAGGCCCGCCATGGCATATTTTGATGAGCAATCCATGCGGATCTTGCCGTCCCTGTCGACGCACATGAAGCGGAATGAGGGGTCGATGGTTTCATTGACCAGTTCCAGTTCAATACCGTAGTGCTCCGCAATGGGCTGCCAGTAAGCGATGCCGGAACCGCCCATCGGATCGGCCCCCATACGAATGCCTGAATCCCGTATCACGTCCATATCGATGACATTGCTCAGGTCAGTGACATAGGGAGTGATGTAATCGTAGCGATGCACGTTTTCCGCCTTGATGGCGCGGGCCCAGGGCTGACGCTTCACGCCCTCCGGCCTGGCCAGTAATTCATTCGCCCGCCGTTCGATCCACCCGGTGACGGCGCCATCAGCCGGGCCGCCATTCGGGGGGTTGTACTTGTAGCCTCCGTCAGGCGGCGGGTTGTGCGAAGGTGTAATGACCACGCCGTCAGCAAGGTTTTCAGTTTTGCCGCGGTTATGACCCAAAATGGCGTGGGAAATGACCGGTGTTGGTGTGTAACCCGAGTCCGCATCGATCATCAGCTCGACACCGTTGGCGGCAAATACTTCAACCGCGCTGATCAGGGCGGGTTCCGACAGGGCATGGGTGTCCACGCCAAGAAACAGGGGACCATCAATGCCCTGCTTTTTCCGGTACTCACACACTGCCTGGCTGATTGCCAGGACATGTCCCTGGTTGAAACTGCACTGATTGGCGCTACCGCGATGACCGGAGGTGCCGAAAGCAACCCGCTGTCCGGCTATGGCTGGATCGGGGACCAGGCTGTAATAATTGCTGACCAGGCGCGGGATATTCGTCAGGATGGACTGGGGCGCCGGTTTGCCGGCCAGGGGGTGTGAATTCATTGCCATCGGGTTCCTACAGGGCTTGTCCGGCAGCATAGCCCGAAGACCATGCCCATTGGAAGTTGAATCCGCCCAACTGGCCGGTGACATCAATGACTTCACCGATGAAAAACAGCCCCGGCGTTCCTGATTCCATGGTTCGTGAGGACAGGTCGCGGGTATCCACGCCGCCCAGTGTGACTTCCGCGGTGCGGTAGCCTTCTGTCGCAGCGGGCTTGAGCTCCCATGCCTGCAGTCGTTCAGCAACTGTTTCAAGCTGCCGGTCCGGCCACTCGGCGAGTAACAATTCCCGCTGCCCCGGCCAGTGCAGGCATTCCAGTTCCCACGCCAGTTTTTTCGGCAGTTTCGTTCCAAGCAGTTTGCGAAGCATGGCCCTGGGGTGCTTACGTTTCCATGCCTTCAGCAGGCTTTTTGCATCCAGCCCCGGCAGCAGATTGACGTTGATGGTTTCACCCGGCTTCCAGTAACTGGATATCTGCAGCACGGCCGGCCCACTCAGGCCCCGGTGTGTGAACAGGATGTCTTCGCGGAAGGAAGATTTTTGGCAGCTCAGAATGGCTTCGCAGGAAATCCCGGAAAGCCGGCCGCACAGGTCTTTCATGGCGCCGGAAAATGTAAACGGAACCAGCCCGGCCGTTGTGGGCAAGAGATGCAGCCCGAATTGTTCCGCCAATTGATAACCGAAACCCGAGCCGCCCAGGCTGGGGATGGAAAGGCCGCCCGAGGCCACCACCAGAGTTTGTGCGGAAAAAAGGCCCTGGCTGGTTCGCAGATGATAACCATCCTCGTGTGTCACGGAGGTGGTTTCGCAGCGGGTACGGATGTCCACACCCTCCCGGGAGCATTCATCCAGCAGCATGGCAAGTATCTGCTTTGATGATTGCTGGCAAAACAACTGGCCGCTGAGGCCGTTGATGGTTTGTTTTTCAAAATATTCGATACGGTGGCGCTCCACCAGATCGATGAAATCCCATTGCGTATAGCGGCTGAGGGCGCTCTTGCAGAAATGGGGGTTGGCGGACACGAAGTGGTCAGGCGATGTCTGCAGATTGGTGAAATTGCAGCGTCCGCCTCCGGACATCAGGATCTTTTTGCCCACTTTATTTGACCGGTCCAGGATCAATACCCGGCGGCCGCGTTTTCCCGCGGTGATTGCACACATCAGTCCGGCGGCCCCGGCGCCGATGATGATGGTGTCGTATGCAGTCATGAAGGAAGAATACCGGTTTACCGGTCTAATCAGAACCCGGCTACCTGGTTAGCAGCGCATGAACATAAGCATTCGCAAGCAAATTCACAACAATGCAGTTGCGCTGATCAGCATCTTTATTGCTGTAAGCGCGCTTGGTTATAACACCTGGCGAAATGAAACCACCGAGGAACAGCGCAATATCCGCCACGCGGCCTTTCGTGTGCTCGAAGACCTGGGTGAAGTTCAGGAAGTAGTGGATTCACGCTATTACTACCTCGCTTTTGGCAGTGAAATCGCTGCGGAAGGAGAGCTGCGTATCCGTGGCTTTGGCAGCGTGGCGATGATCCGCGACCTGATGAGCCTGATGCCCGCTCCGGGGCCGGACGCAGGCAGGGAATTACACGAGCTGTGGCTGAATCACTTCAGCTCCCTGGATCAGCTGGATGGCAGCGGCCAGCACAGCCAGGCGGCAAAGGAAGCCGAACGTGAACTGACACAGGCAGTCAGGCAGGCGCGCGTGGCCGTGTTGGAGGTTCTGCGCAGCCTGGAGTAAAATTTGGGGTCATGTTACTACCCAACCAGCGGGCCCTGTTTGACATACCTGACGACGTGGCCTACCTCAATTGCGCCTACCAGTCACCGCTGATGAATTCGGTAGTGGCGGCGGGTGAAGAAGCGGCGCGCATGAAACGGCGTCCCTGGAACGTTACGCCACCCGATTTTTTCACGCTGCCGGACCGGGGCCGCGAGTTATTTGCGCGGATTATCGGCGCCAGCGGTGACGATATTGCCATCGTGCCCGCTGTCAGCTATGGCATGGCGATTGCAGCGCTGAACATCGAGGTGTCGCAAGGCCGGGAAATCCTGGTGCTGGAGGATCAGTTTCCCTCCAATGTTTACCCCTGGCGCGACAAGGCCAGGGAATCAGGCGGGCGAGTGGTGACGGTGCCGCGGCCTGCTCCAGCTTCGGGGGGGAACGCCCCGGACGCATGGACTCCCTCAATACTGGAAGCGATCGGTCCACAGACGGCTATCGTGGCGCTGCCACACTGCCACTGGACGGATGGTTCGCTGATCGACCTGGTGGCGGTGGGTGAGAAGGCGCGCAGTGAGGGGGCGGCGCTGGTACTGGACGTGGCGCAGTCTGCTGGTGTCCTGCCGATTGATGTGAAGGCGATCCAGCCGGATTACCTGGTCGCGGTCACTTACAAATGGCTGATGGGGCCTTATTCACTGGGTTTCACGTACATTGCCCCGCACAGGCGGGATGGGCGGCCGGTCGAACAGACCTGGGCCGGCCGCAAGGGCGCCGAGGATTTCGCACGACTGGTTGATTACCAGGATGAATGGGCGCCGGCGGTGCAACGAATGGATATGGGGGAGCGTACGCAATTCCACCTGATGCCCATGGCCATTGCGGCGATGGAGCAAATCCTGGACTGGGGTGTGGACAATATTGCACTGACACTTGCTGAAAAAACCCGGGACATAGCAGATCGCGCTGCTGCGCTTGGTCTGGAGTCTGTTCCCGGGGACCAGCGCGCAGGGCATTTTATCGGCCTGAAATTTCCCGGTGGTGTGCCCGGCCACCTGCTGGATCGGCTGGTTGAGCAGAAAATCTATGTCAGCGCCCGCGGCGACAGCATGCGTGTGACACCGCACCTGTACAACACCGATCACGATGTAGATCGTTTTATTGCAGCACTGGCCTCAGAGCTATTGTAGAAGAGGCGCTCCTTTCGGCTTACAGTGGCAGTATGGATCACTGGCGTTCCAGTATTGAGCTTTCCCGCCCTTTTTGGGAGGACTATCGTGACGGTTTGCTCGGGCTGGATGGAGAGTCATTTCCCGATGCCCGGAAACTCAACACGCTGTTGCCCGTTGGTCTCAGCAGCGGGGGTGAACGCCCCATCCGTTTCGTTCCCGCCAATCAACTGCCTGGCGTGGAATATGAAGAACATATCTACCGCACGGGTGAGGTGAGCACCCGTGAAAAGAGTTGGCATGACCTGTTCAATGCACTGGTCTGGTCGCGCTTTCCCAGCCTGAAAGTGGCGATGAATGCAGTGCATTTCCGTGAACTGGGTTCAGGCCGGGAAGGTCGCAGGGGAAAACAACGCGATGCGCTGACCCTGCTCGATGAAAGCGGTGTAATCGTAGTAAGTTCCACTATGGAATACCTTGAAGCATTGGCCGGGCGCGACTGGATGTCTGTCTTTCGGGATAACGCTTCAGCCTGGCATGGTGAAATCAAGGTATTCGTGCTTGGTCATGCCCTGCTTGAAAAATTCCCGCAACCCTACAAATCACTCACAGCCCATGCTTTGCTGATGCGGCTGGATAATTCACTTCTTGCAAAGCCGCGATTAACGTTGATGCAGATGATCGATGAAATGCTGGCAGAGTGCTTGTTGGCAGGCTCGATCCTGGAATCACCAGCCAGCCTGTCTCCGCTTCCCCTGATGGGTATTCCGGGCTGGTGGCCACCACTCGGGCAGAATGCTGATTTTTATGAAGATCAACAGGTTTTTCGCCCGCTGCGTGAGAAAAGTCGGAAAGCACCGGTTTACAAGCAACAAAACTTGATCCAGCGCACATAAAAGCCTCCTTCGATTGGTCATAATACCCATGTCTTTTCTGGCAAAGGAGTTCAATATCGTGCCTGCCAATCGCAATACTTGTTTCCGCCTGGGTTTCGTACTCCTCATGGCCGCATTATTTGTCCTGTCCGCTTGTACGAGAGAGTCGGCACCTGTGAAAGGGTTTGTCTTACCTGACGGTGATGTGGCGCAGGGCGAGCAGGTGTTTATTAAATACAATTGTCACGGCTGTCATACCATTCCAGAAGTGGACCTGCCCAAAAATGAATTTGAACCTCCGTTTACCCTGGAGATCGGTGGCGCCGTGTACCGGGTCAGGGGTTATGGTGAGCTTCTGACGGCAGTGATAAACCCGGATCATGTGATTTCCGAGAAATACATCACCGAACTGGAGGAGGCAGACCGCAAGGTTGTCATTTCACCGATGCCTTACTACGGTGATGTAATGACCATTGCTGAAATGATCAACCTGGTAGCATTTCTTCATGCCCAGTACAGCAAGCTGCAGCCCGATTTTTTCCAGGGCCAGGTTCCGGATCAAGAATAATCAAATTTCCCTCGCCGCAGGGAAACGTGGTCTGATACGCCATGGGAAGTGAGAAGCTCAAACGGCCGCTGGATGGAATCCGGGTGCTGGAGGTCGGGCAATTGCTCGCCGGCCCGTTTGCCGGAAGCATTCTGGGCTATTTTGGCGCCGAGGTCATCAAGGTGGAAGCGCCTGGCAGTGGTGATCCCCTGCGCCAGTGGCGTGAACTGGATGAAGACGGTACTTCGTTCTGGTGGCGCAGCCTGGGGCGCAACAAGAAATGCGTTACAGCCAATCTGCGCACCGATGAGGGGCGCAGCCTGGTGCGGCAATTAGCTGAACGCAGTGATGTGCTCATCGAGAACTTCAGGCCGGGAACGATGGAGAAATGGGGTCTGGGGCCAGGGGACTTCGAGGCCAGCAACCCGGGCCTGATCTACGCGCGAATATCCGGTTACGGCCAGGACGGGCCTTATGCCTCGAAGCCGGGCTTTGCTTCCGTTTGCGAAGGCATGGGCGGCATCCGGTATGTCAATGGCCTGCCGGGCGAGCGGCCGATGCGTATGAATTTGAGTATGGGCGACTCGCTGGCCGGCCTGCAAACCGCGCTCGGCATCGTCATGGCCTGCCTGCACCGGGTACGGGATCCCGGCGGTCGCGGACAGGTGATCGACACCGCTCTGTACGAGGCAGTATTCAACATGATGGAAGGCGTTGTCCCGGAATATGATGGCGCCGGAGTTGTGCGTGAGCCGTCCGGCTCAACCGTTACCGGTATCGTCCCGACCAACACCTACCGCTGCGCAGACGGCAAATTCGTGATCATAGGCGCCAACGGTGATTCGATCTTCAGGCGCCTGTGCGAAACCATGGACCGGCCGGAAATGGCTAAGGACCCGCGACTTACCAGCAACGCGGGGCGGGTGGAACACGAAGTAGAGATCGACCTGGCCATATCTTCGTGGATGGAATCACTGGACTCGACCACGGCTCTGGAGCAGCTCGAGCGGGCGCGTGTTCCGGCCGGGCCGATCTACAGCGTGGCCGACATGATGGCGGATGAACACTTCCAGCACCGCGATCTGTTCGAGGAAGTCGATGTACATGGCAAGCCGCTGAAGGTGCCCGCCATAATGCCGAAACTCAGCGCCACTCCTGGCCGCACCGATTGGGGCGGGCCCGAGGTCGGCGAATTCAACGATGAAATCTACCGTGATTTATTGGGCCTATCCGCACAAGATATGGCCCGGCTGAAAGAGAAAGGCGTGATCTAGGGGATATCTGGCCTGCCCCCTAAAATTATTGGATGCTACCGGAAAACTGACCAAAACCCGCCGATAATTATTACGCCAGGGACATCGAATTTTCCTGATTTGCGTGTAGTTCCTGTGTGTAGACTCGCTAATTTATGTAATATGAGCTTGTCGTACGCTCGTAGCGGTTGATTTATTATCTTGTTTTTAGAGTAAAAAACAGGAATACGGGCTAATAATTATAACAGGCCGAATGCCCGGCACCTGGAGAGTCACAAGAAGTTTTGCGCCGGCACTGGCCCCGTCGTCTACCACGGAGGTATGAACGACATGTCGCTGTTTGTTGAGCTGAAACGCCGCAATGTGTTCCGCGTGGGTATCGCCTACGTCGTGACTTCGTGGCTGATCCTGCAAGTTGCCGATATCGTGCTGGACAATACACCAGCGCCCGATTGGATAATGCAGGTCATCATGCTGTTGATGGCGATCGGGCTGCCGGTGGCCCTTTTGTTCGCCTGGGCATTCGAGCTGACTGCGGAAGGCATCAAGAAAGAAAAGGATGTCGACCGCTCCCAGTCCATCACAAACAAGACAGGGCGCAGACTCGACCGGAACATCATCATCGCCCTGGTCATCGCGCTCGGCTATTTCGCCTGGGACAAATTTATAGCACCAGACAATGCCGAATCCCCCGTCATTCCGGCCAGCGCTGGAATTCAGTCTGAATCTGGCGAATCTGACGATCCCATCACTCGGCAGAGCCTGCAGGACTCAAAAACAGTCTTCACACCTCCCGAAAAATCCATTGCCGTCCTGCCCTTCGTCAACCTCTCCTCCGACCCCGAACAGGAATTTTTCTCCGACGGCATTTCCGAAGAACTGCTGAACGTTCTTGCGCAATACCCCGGCGTCCACGTCGCGGCGCGCACTTCTTCCTTCCAGTTCAAAGGCAAGAACCAGGACATCGGTGAAATCGCCCGCCTGCTGAAGGTAAAAAACGTGCTGGAAGGTTCCGTGCGCAAGTCCGGTAAACGCCTGCGCATTACCGCCCAATTGATCGAAGCGGAAACAGGCTACCACCTGTGGTCGGAGACCTACGACCGGGAACTGGATGACGTATTCGCCATCCAGGATGAAATATCAGCCGCCATCGGTGAAGCATTGCGGGTGGAGCTTGCCCTGGGAGATGAGCAAAAGCCAGCCACGCCAAAAGTAGCCGAATCTGCCAACACCGCAGCCTACGAAGCCTTCCTGCAGGGTCGTTACCTGGTCAACCAACGCGGCCGCAAGAATGTCTATGCCGCAGCCGAGCACCTGCAGCGTTCGGTCAGGCTGGACCCGGACTACGCCCCGGCACACGCATGGCTCGCCATCACTACCTGCCTGCTGGCGGCCGGTCCGTCAAGCTACGGCGACTACACACTCGAAGAAATAACACGCCGCGCAACACCGCATATCGAACGGGCGCTCGAGCTGGATCCCGGGCTGGCCGAAGCGCATGGCGCCGTCGCCCTGCTCGCCCTTAATACACCGGATTTTGAACTGGCAATGGTGGAAACCCAGCGAGCGCTGGAGCTCAACCCGGTTTACGTGGATGCGATGAACTGGCGGCAACTGGCGGCCCAGAAATTTGGCAACTGGGAAGCCGCGGTGAAGGGCATGGCGCGTATCGTGGAAATTGACCCCCTTTCCATTGTCGGCCGCCTGAATTATGCGGGCTCACTTGCTTTTTCCGACATCGATGCCGGCCGGGCCATGGGCCAGAGCCTGGTTGAGCAAAACGCCTGGGCAGGTTATTCCACGCTGGGCAACATCGAGTTCACCACTTCCGGCGATTTGTCGGAGGGCCTGCGCTGGCTGTTGCGAGCCTATGGTGAAGATCCTACCGACGAGTTCTCCAATCGAAATTTGATCCAGATTATGGCCTATGCCGGCTTGTATGAAGAAGCGAGGCGTTTTACGGAAAGAAACCCACACCTTGTTGATATCGAGCAGGGAAACCTGGAATCCGCCATACATTCCCTGCGTATCCAACTTGAATCAGACCCGAAAAATACCTTCACGATGACCGAATTGGCCGATGTACTGCACCTGGCGGGGCAATTCGATGATTCACTTTCTTATTACCTGCAACTGCTAAGTCAAACCCCCAATAGCGTGATTTTTGGGGCCGCCGATTTTTCTACGCGGTCTCACTTGCGTATGGCCTACGATTACCAGCTCGCTGGCGAATTGGTGAAGGCGGCGCAGGCCATTGCACAGCACCGCGAGGATTTCGCGGCCAAAGAAAGGGCAAACATCGTTTCCAACGCTGATTACGTCAGCGAAGCCGTAGCGCGAGCCATCGAGGGTAACGAGGCAGGCGCCCTGGAATCCATCGATATCGCTATACAGAGCGGGTTCCGCCAGCCATCCCTGTTCAGCGAGCCCGCACTGCAATCCATGCAACAGAACCCCGGCTTCCTGGAGTTAAAGTCTGAACTCAATCACTTGCTGGCTGACGAACGCAGTGAAATCCTGCAGCTGATCTGCCACGACAACCCCATCCCCGATGTCTGGCAGCCCATGAAGAAAACCTGCGCCGGCCTCGAGGCAGGGCCGTGAGTTTATTTAACGAGCTCAAAAGAAGAAACGTCTTCAAGGTCGGCGCGGCTTACGTGGTGCTGTCCTGGCTGTTGGCGCAAGTAGCAGAAATGGCGGCCGAGACTTTCGTCGCTCCTGATTGGTTCATGAAGATGCTGGTGACGATGCTGGCTCTTGGATTGCCACTGGCCTTGTTCTTCGCCTGGGCTTTTGAACTCACACCGGAAGGCCTGAAGAAAGAAAAAAATGTAGACCGCAGCAAGTCCATCACGCATCAGACTGGGCGGAAGCTCGACTTCACCGTCATCGCAATCCTGTTTCTTGCACTCGGCTATTTCGCTTTTGACAAGTTTGTTCAGAGCACCGGGCAAGTAACTACGGCGACTCAGGCGGTGGAAAATACCGTCACCAAAACGGATGAAAAATCCATCGCGGTATTGCCCTTCGTCAACATGAGTAACGATGCAGGCAATGAGTATTTTTCCGATGGTATATCCGAGGAAATCCTCAACGCCCTGGCCAAGATCAAGCAGTTGAAGGTTGCCGGGCGCACGTCTTCGTTCGCATTCAAAGGCAAGAACCAGGACTTGCGCCAAATCGGCGCCATGCTGGGCGTTGAACATATCCTGGAAGGCTCGGTGCGAAAAGCCGGCACCAAAATCCGTATCACCGCACAGTTGATCCAGGTGGAGGATGGCTTCCACCTGTGGTCAGAGACTTACGATCGGGAACTTACCGACGTATTCGCCATCCAGGATGAAATCGCCGCCGCGATACTCAAACAGCTCAAGGCGCAACTGATCGGCGAGGAACTCGAAACCATTGCAGCTACCCAAACCAATACCGAGGCCTACGACCTGTATCTGCTGGCAAAACAGCGAATGTATGAGCGCACCGGCCCGACCATCGAGTCGGCAGCTGAGTTACTGGACCGGGCCATCGCACTTGATCCCCAATATGCACCTGCTTATGCCCAGCGTGGGATTGCGACGCTGCTGTTATCAGAGGGGGATGGTTCATACGGTGACATCCCAAACGAGCAAGCGCAGGCCCAGGGCAAGCTCTATCTCGACAAAGCGCTGCAATTGGACCCCAGCCTGGCGGAGGGCTGGGCCGGCCTGGGTTTGTACTACCTCCATTTTCCCACAAGTAACCAACAGGCCATTGAAGTGTTAAACAAAGCACTGACCATGAATCCCAGCCTGATTGATGCCAGCAACTGGTTGCACAACGCCTTAATGTCTGCAGGAAAGCCTGCCAAAGCGAAGCAAATCGTCATGGGCATGATCGACCGTGATCCCCTTTACCGGCCCGGCATTCGAAATGCCGTCAACAAGTTCATCGATTTTGGCCAACAGGAGCAGGCGTGGGCCTATCTGGACCGGATCCGGCCGTTGGTGCCAAACGATGCGGTGATCAAATCGAGCGAAGCCATTTTGCACCTCTCACAGGGACACATTGCCCAGGGCCTGGAACTTGCTGAAACTGCAGAAGTCTTGCTGCCCTCAAACTCCATCATCCGCATGACGCGGACTATGGGCTTGATGGACTCACTTCAATATGAAAAAGTCGCGGCGATGGATGAAACCTGGATGCCGGTGTACGCCCTGACGCTCCTGGGGCGAACAGAAGAAGCCAGTATCTTTGCCTATCAACGCGCTGACAAGCAGGCCGACGTAGAAACACTAATTGCTTTCCTCAACATTGTCGGCCGCTCTGAAGAAGCCATTACCTACATCGAAACGCGTTGGCCGGACCTGGCGTCACTGCAACAGGATCTCCCGCCTTATGGTGCATTTGGCTACCCCTTGATGCTGGATGTGGCGCTGGCCTATTCACGCGCTGGCAACCAGGAGCGTTTTGATGAGGCCATGCAACGTGTTGATGAGGTGCACGAAGCCTTGAAAGCACAGCGGGTCAATAACTCCTTTTTCTTTATGAACGAAGCAGCTTATCTTGCGCTCGCCGGCGAACTGGACTCCAGCATGGACTACCTGGATCAGGCAATCACTTTTGGCTTTGTTACATACACACGGGTGAGCTTTTTCTGGCCGACGCTGGAGCGCCTGGAGGGTGATCCGCGCTATGAATCGATCCAGTCCCGTATGATTGAGCATGTAAACAGGGAACGCGAAGCCCTGGGTCTGGAACCGGTGTCGACATGAATTTCATCGGCGAACTAAAACGCAGAAATGTCTTCAAGGTGGGCGCGGCCTATGTTGTGGTGGCCTGGATCATGGCGCAAATAACCGACGTCTTCCTGGAAAATTTTGGTGCCCCGGAATGGGTCATCAAAACCGTTCTCCTGTTGTTGATTATCGGCTTTCCGCTGGTGTTGTTGTTCGCCTGGGCCTTTGAAATGACTCCCGAAGGCATCAGGAAAGAAAAAGACGTTGACCGCAGCGAATCCATCACCAACCAGACAGGGCGCAAACTGGATTTCACGATCATTGCGCTGATGTCGCTGGCTCTTGTGTATTTTGCGATCGACAAATTCATGCTGACCCCTGCGCTGAATCACGACAAGGTTGAATCAACCGCCGAAGTACCCGAACCAGCCGCGGTAGAGACAATCAGCAAAAAATCCATTGCCGTGCTGCCCTTCGTCAACATGAGTTCAGACGAAGAACAGGAGTATTTCTCCGATGGCCTGTCTGAGGAACTCCTGAACCTGTTGGCCTAGATTCCGGACCTACGGGTCG
>JAIVWI010000013.1:0-29030 GCA_048636595.1 Oceanospirillum sp.
TTGCGGGCGATTTTCCAGTGCTCGGAGAATCGCCCGCAAGCGGGCTCTTACAAAGGTAGCCGGACCAGTTCAACAATTACGTAGGCCAGTTCGTTGTTCTCATCAATGGCCTGTGAACGCCGGCTGATTTCAGTCCACTCGCTTTCATTCCATTCAGGGAACCAGGTATCCGCAGCGGGTGTGCAATCTACCAGTGTCAGCACCATCCGGTCCGCCGTGGGTAAAGCCTGCCGGTACAACTGGCCACCGCCAATGACCATTATCTCGTCCCCTTCCGCCCCTTCAATTGCAAGTGTCAGGGATTGAACGACCAGGCAGTCTTCGGCACGGTAATCACGATTGCGCGTCACCACGATATTCTGCCGTCCCGGCAAAGCCCGCCCGATCGACTCCCAGGTCTTACGGCCCATGACGATGGGCTTGCCCATGGTGGTTTCCTTGAAATGCCTCAGTTCACCGGGAAGCCGCCAGGGCATGGCGCCCGCCAGACCAATCGCGCGGTTGCGCGCCATCGCGGCGATGATGGTGATGGTTTTTCTATTTTGCATGGGGTGATTTTAACGCTATTCTGTAGCCCGTTGCTGTGCCGTTTGAAAAAAGGAAATGATGTCCAATGAAATTTGGTTTGCGACTGATCGGTTATCTCGGTAATGCCCATGAACTGGTCCGCCTGGCGGTCCTGGCCGAACAGGCCGGATTCGATTACGTCTGGTTCCCGCATGATACCTTTATGGGTAACACCTGGGTGATCACCAGCGCCGTGGCGACACAGACTTCGCGCATCCGCATTGGCAGTGTGGGCACCAACCCTTACACAACCAACCCGGCGGAAATCGCCACCTATATCGCGACCCTTGACGATCTTTCCCGGGGACGTGCGGTACTCGGCCTGGGATTGCATACCGAACACATGGTGGAGTGGACCGGCATCGACGCCAGTGACTACATGCTGCGCACCCGCGAGGCTGTGGAAATTATTCGCGCGCTGATGCGTGGTGAAGTTGTGGACTACCAGGGCGAAGCTTTTCAGTGGACCGAACAGTGTTATCTGCGCTTCAAGCCGCTTCGCGATGAAATACCGATCTACGTCTGCGCCTTTGGCCCCGAATACCTTGCAATGAGTGGCGCAATTGGCGACGGCAGCCTGCCGATGATCACACCTCCTGAATCCGCGGATTACATGGTTTCAGCTATCACAGGCGGCGCTCGTGATGCCGGACGTGATCCTGCTGAAGTGGACATAGCCGGTTGCGCCTGGCTGTCGCTTGCCCCGGATCGGGGTGAAGCAACCCAGGTCCTGCGCCAGATGGTCAGCTACTTTGGATCCTACCTGGAAGCGCCGGCACTGGCGGCTATCGGCCTTTCACCGGAAGATTTCGAGCCGCTCGGGCGGCTGGTAAAAGCGGGACGTTACGATGAGGCGGCAAATCTCGTGACCGATGAAATGACGGATCTGGCGATCCGGGGTACGCCGGATGACGTCATCCGGCGGATCGAAACCGTTGCGGATATGGGTATCACCCAGATCAGCCTGGGCGGCCCACTGGGGCCAGACCCGGTTGAAGCGATCCGCCTGATGGGGGAGCGCGTCATTCCCCATTTCAATTCTGGCTGAGGAAAGTCGCGCCCGGCACCCTGCCCTGCAGAATTGCAATCATATGCGCTTTGTCTATATTTCCACCGGTAATCACACACACGACCGGGCCATTCGCTGGTAATGACAAGGCCGCTGCCAGCGCAGTTGCGCCCGCCGCTTCGGCAACTACCCGGTTGGATTCGAACAGGACCCGGATAGCATCCGTCACTGCCTCCAGGGAAGAGACGATCGAGCCGTCCAGCAGCTGCTGTAACAAAGGCCACATCTCCGGCAACACGGATGTTGCGCCGATACCGGATATAAAACTGGGCCGATGTTCGACTTCTACTGGCTGCCCGGCTTCGAAGGCGGATTTCAATGCGGTGGACGTCTCGCATTCAGCGGCAAATACATGGGTGTCCGGTTGCAGGGCCTGAACCGCGGATGCAATGCCGCAGGAGACGCCGCCTCCACCAAAAGGAACGATAATCCTATCCACAGCGGGCAGATCCTGGAGAATTTCCAGGCCAATTGTCGCGTTCCCGGCGATGGCCGCCGGGTCACAAACTGCATCGACGTACATAGCCGGCTCACCGGCAATTCCATGAGTGCAAATGATGTCCCACCAGTCTGCATACGGCACCACTCTGACCTGTGCTCCCGTGCGGCGAATCAAGGCGCACTTGCCTTCCGGTGCAGTCTCCGGCACATAGACGGTAGCGGACACACCCAGGCGCCGGGCCAGCCAGGCAAGCGCGTAACCGCTGTTGCCGGAACTGGCGGTATAGACGCCCCGGCGGAGTTTTGCAGGATCCGTGCTTTTGAGGATGTTGCCCACACTGCGAATTTTGAACGCACCCACCGGCTGGAGATTCTCCAGCTTGAGATAAATTTCGGCCGCGGCATCCGGGGCATTCAGACGTATCAGTGGTGTGCGCAAGGCAAGGCCGGCCAGGCGGGATTCAGCAGCCCTGATTTCGTCTATGAGCGCTGCCTCAACCACCTTGTTCGTATTCAAGTTTCCGGCACTCTATTTCAGAGTCGAGAAGAAAATGAGCCCGAAGGCAACGGGAGCAACGTATCTGATGATAAAGCGCCAATAGGCATAGCGTGGCCCATCCGGAAAGTCGAGTTCGTCCATTGTCGACTGGCGCGACATTATCCAGCCTGCGAACACGGCGATCAGCAAGGCGTTGATCGGCAAAAAGATATTCGCAACAAAGAAATCCATCACGTCGAAAATGGTCTTGTCGGCAAAAAACGAGAACATTCCCAGGGGCCTGAAATCACCCCAGAGGTTAAAGGAAAGTGCAATAGCGAGGCCAACCAGCCAGGCCGCAAATCCCGCCAACATCGCCATCCGCGGCCGCTTGAATCCGCGTTGTTCCTCAAGCCAGGAGACAGCCGGTTCCAGCATGCCAATGGAAGAGGTGAGCGCCGCGAACGTAAGCAGAACAAAGAATGCGCAACCGACAAGAGTGCCGGCCGGCATCTGTCCAAATGCGACCGGGAGTGTCACAAAAATGAGGCCGGGTCCTTCACCGGGATCCAGCCCATACCCCAGAACCAGGGGGAATATTGCCAGGCCGGCAAGTATCGCCACCAGCGTATCGACAATGCCGATTATTGCGGCTGCCCAGGGTAATGAAATATTTTCCGGCAGATAGGCGCCATAGGTGATCATCGCCCCGACGCCAACCGCTATCGAAAACAAGGCCTGCCCCAGGGCCATCAATACAACCGGTACGGTGATTTTTGAGAAATCCGGGGTAAACAGAAATGCGACGCCCGCCTTGAAATCGGCCTCAAACATCGCATAAGCGACCATCAACAACAGGATCACGAACAAGGCCGGCATCATGATTTTGACCGAGCGTTCCAGCCCTTTCCGGACGCCCCTGGCGACAACGAATACGGTCAGGATAATATACACGGAATGCCAGAAAATCATACGCCAGGGTGAAGCAAGGAGCTTGCTGAAAAAAGCACTGGAATCATTTCCGTCAAATCCGCGGAAGCTGCCGGCGCCAGCTTGAAAGACATAGTCAATCGCCCAACTCGCAACGACGCTGTAATAAGTAAGGCCAAGCATCGGGATCAGGATGCTGAGCCAGCCAATCACCTGCCAACCCTGACTGCGGTTTGCCTCGCGAGCCAGGTTGGACATGGTAAGAACCGGGCTTTGTTTTCCACGCCGGCCCATGGCCAGCTCTGCGGTAATGATTGGAATACCCAGCAGCAGGACAAAACCGATATAGATCAGTACGAATGCACCGCCACCGTTCTGGCCCGCGATATAAGGAAATCGCCAGATGTTGCCCAATCCAACTGCGGCGCCTACCGCGGCGAGAATAAACGCAGGCCGGGATGACCAGGTTTCGTGGACAGATGCTTGCGCCATATCGTTCTCCGGGCGTTTCCTGAATTTATAATTAAAGTTTGATCAGCTTAAAGCATGCTTTTCTGTAACTCGATCAGGTAATCAATGTCTTCTTCGGTGTTAAAAAAATGAGCACTGATACGCAAGTTACCGATCCCACCCAGCGCACGCATGGAAATCTTGATGGGTTTCATGCAACGGCCAGGTGCAGCACAGCGCTGAAAGAAGGCCGTGTCCTTATCATAATCACCCGTCGTGTAAGTAATGAGCCCATGCCGCTTCTTTGGATCTGTTGGGGAAGTGACTTGACATCCTATATCCTGGAGCCGATCAATAGTGTAAGTCCCCAACCGGTTGACCCGTTCTTCAACGTTTTTAATACCAATTTTTTCATAGAATTTTAATGTGGCGATCCAGCCAAACAGCGCCGGTCCGATCGTAACGTCCTGTGAAAACCGGTTGGCGTTATTAACTGGCGGGTATTTCCAGCTTTCAAGGACATCGTGATCATGGTCGGCAAACGGGATCATTCCTGGAATATCCGCCCAGATATAATTCCGGAATCGGGCGTCAATCTGATCCATTACTGATTGTTTGATATAAAAAATACCAGCGCCTTCCGGTCCACACTGCCACTTGTAGGCGCCGGAAATGAGCATGTCCACATCATCATCCTTAACGTCTATATCAACTGCGCCGAGTGTTTGCATCGCATCATCCAGCACCAGGGCCCCTTGTGCATGGGCAATGCGGCTGACCTCCTTCATATCAAAGGTAAAACCACAAAATGCCGTGGTCCGGTCAACGATAACCATCCGGGTATTGCCATCGACCATCTTTTCCAGGTCGTCCATCAAAATCTCACCGTTTACATTTCTCACCACCCGGATTTCAATTCCATAGCGGCGTTTCAGATCCAGCAGAATATAAGGAATGGAGGGGTAAGACAGGTCTGTGATAACAACATTTTCACCTTGTTGCCATTCAAACATATTATAAAGTATGAGATTTGCCGTAATGGCCGGGCGATAGGTATTGGTGACTTCATCTTTGTCGGCATTGATGAAACGGGCTCCCCGTTCAATACTTTCATCCCAGGCAGCCAGTAAAAACGGGTGTGTGGCAATATCCGCTGTCGGGATATCTTCCATACGTCCATATTCGACAAAGTTGTAAAACTCTCGAACCGCCGTTAACCAGTAATTCCCGGGGATCATCTGATCTGCTGCGTTCAAATAGATCCAGTGATCCAGTAATTTGAACTCCTGACGAATCTCGTCAATGTGATTATCTATGTAATTATTGCTCACTGTTTTGGCTACTCTATTTTGAATGTTTAGGTGTTGTTGCTGGCGGAAAACGTCAGACCAGAAGATCCCTTCGCCTGTGCAAGGCACGGAACAAATGCTCGATGTCGGCCTCATTGTTGTAAAAGTGTGGCGAGATTCTCAGATTATCGTTACGGCAGGAAACCACGATGTTGTCCTCGGCCAGACCGGCTACCAGGCGATTGTCATCGCTGGACCGAAGGGAAATCATCGCTGCGTGACGCGCCGGATCGACCGGAGAGGCGAGACGGTAACCTGCTTCTGTGGCCGCATCCTTGATGGCCGTGGTGAGTTCGCCGATACGCCGTTCGATTGCCTCCAGGCCGACTTCGTGCAAAATCGCCAATCCCGCTTCAGCCATGTATGTATTGGGCACCGGTGGCGTACCCGCCTCGAATCGCCGGGCAGTGGTAGAAGGCGCGTAGCGGGTAATATCCATCGCCATGATATCTTCTTGTGCGAACCACCCGGTTGCCGTGGGCGCCAGGGACTCGATAAGATCCTGGCGTGCGTAAAGGAATGCAATTCCCGCGGTCCCCAGCAAGTATTTCAGCATACCGCCGACGGCAAAATCTACACCGGCCTTTTTTACATCGAATGGCATGGTCCCAAGCGCCTGGTAACTGTCCACCATCATCAAGGCGCCCTTGCGCCTGGCTATCTCGGCGATCGCCGGAATATCCTGTTTTGCACCGTGCCGGAAGGCTACCTGCGCGGTCGCAACGATCAGGGTTTCCTCATCGACAGCCTCTTCAAATTTCTCCAACGGAATTCTGCCGCCCTCCTCTGCCAGACGAACAACACGCGCACCGCGCAATTCCTGGGCATACCAGATCTGCGCATTGGTAGGGAATTCAAAATCGGTAATGACCACCTTGTTACGAGGTCCGTCAAAACTCAATGCGCTTGCCAGAGAATTTATACCGGCCGATACTGAGGCGGTGATTGCCACTTCATCCGCTTCAGCACCAATCAGTCTTGCCACGGAGCTTCTGACTGCTTCGTTGCGCCCCACCCAGTACTCCCAATCCGCGCCTTTATCATTCCGGGCATCGAGATAGCGTTGCAGCGAGGCCTCAACCTCGTTGGCCAGTGCACCATAGGAACAACTGTTCAGGTACGTTTTTTTCTGAAATACCGGGAAGCGGGAACGTAATTGCTTCCAGTCCGGTTCGATTGTCAGGTTCATCACTGCTTTAATCCTGAAAAAATCAGGGACTGTCAACACCTGCCAGGCCCTGGAGAATCTCCTGCGCACGATATGTAGGAGCCCGCTTGCGGGCGCTGAATGCAAACCAGATCACACATTCGCCCGCAAGCGGGCTCCTACATATCGCGCTCCCAAATTTCATACAGGCCGCCTGGTTGTATAAACAGACTGGCAAGAGAGCCGGGAAATATGTATGCTCAAAATACATGAAACCGTATATATTTTCAAACTGCCGGGGATTCTGATATGACCGATCACGAAAAAGGAGATCACTGGCTTGGCAAGTTTGTGCCTTACCTTATTTACAGGATTACCAGCCAGCACAACAGATTACTTCGAAAAAGGCTGAAGCGTTCGGGGATCAATCTAGCCCGCTGGCGAGTGCTGGCGGTGCTGCAAGACAACGGCCGATTGAATATCAGTCAGATCGTGGAACGCACGATAATTGAACAGCCAACGGTCAGCCGCATCGTTGACCAACTGGAACGCGAGGGTCTTGCGTTCAGGGAAATCTGTGACGAGGATTCACGGTTTGTACAGGTAATGCTGACTGAAGCGGGAGAACAGGCATTCAAAGAGATTTACCCGGTGGCCACCAGGCATCAGGAACAGGGGCTGAAAGATTTTAGCAAGCAGGAGATAGAAACCCTGATCGGTTTTCTTGATCGAATTCAAGAAAATATTGAATCAAATCATTAAACAACTGCTGGCTTTTTCTTGCCATCAGGTAACCAATACATGTATCCGAATAGCTACCCGACTGGTTTATCATTTAAGGAGTTATTGC
The DNA here is from genome assembly GCA_048636595.1 of Oceanospirillum sp. Lineage (GTDB taxonomy): Bacteria > Pseudomonadota > Gammaproteobacteria > Xanthomonadales > SZUA-36 > JAJRRA01. The sequence continues at coordinate 7,282 of JAIVWI010000013.1, forward strand.
AATGAAATGGCCGGCAGACAGAATAACGAACAGCTCACCAAAAAGCTTCGGAATGTACGAAAAAGCCATGGTGCTCATGGCTCAGGGTAAGGACGTTATTCACCTGGAGGTAGGCCGGCCGAATTTCGATACACCGTTGCACATCAAAGAGGCCGCCAAGCAAGCACTTGATGACGGTATCGTGCATTACGGTGAGTTTGCTGGAGAATTCAAACTTCGCGAGGCGATCTCGGGCAAACTCAAATCATTTAATAAGCTCGACGCCTCGCCTGACGAAATCCTCGTGACCAATGGTCTCACGCATGCCGCCTATGCAGTATTCATGGCGGCAGTGGATGAGGGAGATGAGGTTATTCTGTTGGAGCCCTATTATCCCCAGCATATCAATAAGATCGAGCTGGCAGGCGGCAAGGTTGTCACCGCGCCTCTGGACAGGGAGAACGGTTTCCAGATCGACCGGGCCGCGATTGAAGCGCGAATTACTGATAACACACGAATGATATGTATTGTTAACCCGGCCAATCCAACCGGCAGGGTTTACCGACTTGACGAACTTAAAATCATTGCCGATCTGGCCATTAAGCACGATCTGCTGGTGATAAGCGATGAGGTCTATGAACAGATCACTTACGATGGCCATCAACACATCAGCATCGCTTCGCTGCCCGGAATGTGGGAACGCACATTCAGCATGTTTGCCTACACCAAGGCATTTGCAATGGATGGATGGCGATTGGGTTACGTGGCCTGCAAGAAGGAATTCATGCCTGCATTGCTGAAGATCACCGTAAATGATGTCGCACATGTCAACGTGTTTATTCAGGAAGGTGCTTATGCCGCAATTACCGGCCCACAGGACTGTCTCGATGAAATGCTGCAGGAAGATGACAGGCGCAGGCAACTGGTTGTCCGGCGCCTGAATGCGATAAAGGGGATCGTCTGCAAGCCGCCTGAGGGCACCATTTACGCTTTTCCCGACATCAGTGTATTGGGCAAACCGTCGAAGCAGGTTGCAGAGGAAATTTTGGCGGAGACTTATGTTGTTACAGAGGATGGTGCTTTCTACGGACCAGCCGGCGAAGGGCATTTGCGAATTTGCTTCGGCGCCGAGTCATACGAAGTCATTGATCAGGCCATGGACCGCCTGCAGGCGTTTTTCGAAAAAGAGTAATTTATGAAATCCAACAGCTGGCAATTTGATGCCCATGGAGCACCAGGCGAAGTACTGTGCTGGCGCGAACAGGAACTTCCCGAACCCGGGCCCGGACAGGCCTGGGTGAAGATCAATGCAATTGGTATAAACCTGTCAGATTTGAACCATGTGCTGGGTCAGCATTTTCCAGTGGGGAAATTCCCAAGTTGCCTGGGTGGAGAAGCGGTTGGTGAGATTATTGCCCTGGGCCCACCAGCCGACTCCGGACTTGAACCCGTAAACCGATTGGACCTGGAGATTGGAGCGCGGGCAGGTACGCTCTCTGGGCGAATCAATCGAGTCTCCATGGGCGTATACCGGGATATCGGCTTGTATGATCAAACGGGTCTGGCGCCGATCCCCGATTCCTACTCCGATGAAGAAGGCGCAGGCTTATGGACTGCAATGATTACCATGGGTGGAGCGATGGAAATGGGTGGTTTGACCGCCGCTACGGGTGCCGGTAAGACGGTACTAATCACTGCTGGTGGTAGCGGTATGGGGGGATTGGCGCTTAAACTCGCCCGGCATTGGGGCGCCACAACCATCGCTACAACACGCAAGGCGGAGAAAGCGGATGGGCTTGGCAAACTGGCTGATCACGTGATTGTTTGTTCGGATAGCGCCGGCCTGGTGGAAGGCGTAGATCAGGCGACCAATGGACAGGGGGCAGATTTGGTGCTCGATCCGGTGGGGGCGAGCTTCTACCCCGGATTATTATCAGCAGTCGCTAATGGTGGGGACATTGTCAGCTACGAGTGCATCACCGGTACGCAAGCAAACATCTCCATTATGGAGATGATGATGAAAGATGTGAGCTTTCACGGGTTTACCACTTTTCGCCCATTCAATAATCCAGCGCTGCTCAACCGATTGATTGAAATTGGCCTGGATAACGCGCCAGCACTGCGTCCTGTGGTTGCCAAAACGTTTGATTTATCTGAATCGCCGGAGGCGCTGGCAGCCATTGGGCGATCCGAACACATAGGGAAGATGGTGATCAAAACCTGAGCACACGTCTGTGCATGGCATGGAGGCTGTTTTCACCTTCATGCGGCGGGAACCGGTGATAATCGGTGCGTAAGTCATGGCGTACATCCGACGCCAGTGCTGAGCTCAGATCCTGAATACTGTCGAACACAATTTCATTGCCGAGAAAACTGTGAGATGGCGTGACATGACTGGCATCTCGCCAGTCAATGGGGACATAACACAGGATATTCCGGATGCGGGGAAAGCGCACCATAATCGGCGGATGATGGGCGAAATAGTGTTGATTGAATGCCTTTTCATTTTCGATCGGGGGATAGTAACGCACGACGAAAGAGATCGGTGCGAGGCGCATTGAAGTTGAGCCGTCGAGCAGCGGAAAGTGCCGGACAGTGAATGCCTCGGCAGTGACCTGTAAATCCCCGTCATTGGGCAGTGTAGTCAGAGCATCGGCCACCAATGAGTTCGCCATTGCAGCTTCCAACTGATCTCGCGTAGCGAAATCCGCCTGTACGATGAGCAGCTTGTTGGCTTCGCAGTCGAGATAAGGGTCTTCAATGGATTGCGGGGTGTATGCTTCGATGCGCTTCGCCTCACCGCTACTGCCCAGCGCCGGACCGAATACCTCATCGACCCAAACCTGCAGTTTTTCATGTTCCCCCACTGGCCCGTCTACGTGTAAAAAATACGCTATGGTCATGGTCTTCCTCTAAAAATGTATCCGGTCACTTCAATTTATTCGGGCTGCTTGTAGACTACCCCGCTTTTCATGACGAACTGTACATCCTGCATGCGGGCTATGTCAGATATTGGCCGGAGTGATAAGCATACTGGCAAGAGAGCCGGGAAATATGTATGCTCAAAATACATGAAACCGTATATGTTTTCAAACAGCCGTGTATTCAGACATGACCGATCACGAAAAAGAAGATCAATGACCGACGTGAATTGCAAATCGAAAACAATTTGTGGGCTTTCCCTGCTTTTCCTGCTTGCTGTCATTCCGGCCTTTGCCTCAGAGCAGAACAGTGATGCTTCCAGCCTCGCGGGCGCTTTTTTGACCGACACCCCTCTGATTGAAGATTTGCGTGTGCTCAGTGATGAAATTGGCGGCCGTATAACGGGATCTGCGGCTAATGAGAAGGCGATAGAATGGGCAATTCAGCGTTTTCGCCATATCGGTCTTTCGGTTAAAAAGGAACCATTTTCGATGGTGAAGCGATGGCTGCCGAAAACGGCCTCGGTCACGATTGAGGGTGATGACCTGAGTTTCTCACCGCGAGTCGTTGCCTATGAAGGCCCCTACAAGGAATACAAGGAGAACGACCCCTACTACAAAGGTGTGTTCATTCACAGTCGCATGCGCATGGAATTCTGGAAAGACAGGGAGCGCGATCTGTGGATTGAATAACGAGGACCGGAGTTTTATTTGCGATTGTATATGATTCAGCATATAGTTCGGACGCACAAATAAGTAAAAAATCTAAAACCGATAAATGGAGAGCCCCATGACATCGAATCGTGCCCGTAAGTTAACCATCTGCATCGCACTGCTATCCTTTTGTTCGACTACGTTCGCAGCCGAGAGCGTGCTTGAGGAAGTCATCGTAACCGCCACCAAACGCGGTGATGTGGACATCCAGTCTATTCCAGCGTCTATCTACGCTATCAGCGGATCGCTCCTGGAAGACAAGGCTCAATTTGATTTCAGAGCCGTCGCAACCAGTATTCCCGGTCTCACGTTTCAGGATCTTGGCCCCGGCGACATGGAGTTCATTATTCGCGGTGTGAATGGCAACGGTCCGGCTGTAGTGGGCAGTTACTTCGGTGAATACGTTATCACCGCAAGTGATCAACAGGACGGCGGAGGCAAGAATGCGCCGATCAAGCTGATTGACATGGAACGGGTCGAAGTCCTCAATGGTCCGCAGGGCACGCTCTACGGAGCCAACTCCATGGCCGGCAATATTCGCTACATTCCAAACAAGGCTGATACGACCCTGTTCGACGCTTTCGGCGATCTCGATCTTTCTACGATCAACTCCGGCGGAACAGGTTACACGATATCAGGTGGCGTCAATATGCCATTCATCAAGGACAGCCTGGCCGTCAGGGTAGTTGCCTACAGGACCGATAATGACGGCTGGATCGACCAGCCCCGCTTGGAGCAGACCGTTGGCGGCGTAACCACTTATGACGCCGATGCCAAAGACATTAATGACGAAGAAACCAATGGCGCCCGTATCAGCCTGGTTTGGCATCTTACCGATAACATGACTTTTGATATGGTTTATATCAACCAGCAATCAGATATCGGCGGTTCGTCCCGTTATACCGCCAAGGGCGTAACTGCCTGGCCCGACAACCCGCCTGGTGCTTATGCCCCATTGCCGGGCTTGCCTGAGTTGACCACGGATGATGATTACATCAACAGCGATGTGACGACCTCACCCAGGGAAGATGACGTTGCCTTATGGGGCGCGACATTTACTTTCGATACCGGTGCCGGCAGCTTCGTACTCTCCGGCAGTGATTACGATCACGATATCGACTTTACCTTTGACAGCACGCCGATCCTGTTGTTTTTCGGTGTACCGGCAGTGGGCATTACCAACCAGCCACAGTCGTATAACATCAAGATGCTTGAAGGCCGGTTTGCATCCAGTTTTGACGGGGCCTTTAATTTTGTTGCGGGCGCGTATTACCAGAAAGAAAAGCAGAATTTTGAAGTTCACGTGACGTCCACTGACGGCAACGGCGGCAATGTGCCCTGGGATCCCCTGGATTCGAATGACTTTTTTGCCGGCGGCACCGCTATTTTTGGCCGCTTTCGCCAGGATGAAATCAAGCAGAAAGCACTGTTTGGTGAGGCAACCTACGATTTCGCCGAGCGTTGGCAGATCAAGGGTGGCCTGCGCTGGTTTGACGTTGATCTCACATCGATCCAGGGCAACACACATAATTTCTTCGGAGGGGCAAATACGCCCGCCGGTGAAATCATTGGCGAAACGGTCAATGGCAACAAGGTCGGAAGAATCAAGGGCAGCGAAGACAACGTAAATCCAATGGCGGCCCTGTCCTTCAATGCGACAGAAGATATCATGCTGTTCGGCCTGTACTCCGAGGGTTTCCGTACAGGCGGTGTCAATAATTCCAACCAGCCTTTCGCGGAAGGCATCCCTCCGGTCTTTCAATCGGATGAGTTGAAAAATTACGAACTGGGCATCAAATCACAATTGCTGGACCGGCGAATGCAATTCAATGCAACCCTGTTTCATATTAACTGGAGCGATATTCAGGTAGAGCCTCGCGATCCGGCCGGCAATATTCCGTTCACGGTCAATGGCGGACAAGCTGAAATCAACGGCCTGGAGTGGGGCTTGACATCACTTCTGACCGACAGTTTGCGCTTGAATTTTACCGGCACCTGGTTCTTCAAACATGAACTGACGGAAGATCAACCGATATTACCCGGGGCGTCACCCTTCGTTATCACGGGCCTGAAAGGTGATGATATTCCCAACGTGCCCGACTTCCAGTTCTTCGTGTCTCTTCAATATGACCAGCCCATTGGCGACATGTTGCTCTCATTGATCGGTGATGTGACCTATCGCGGTAAAACCGATACCGAATTCCGGACAGACAACCCTTTCAATATCAAGCTTGACAGCTACACCCAGGTCGATCTGTTTGCGAACCTGAATATAAACGAACATTTTGTTGTGGGTGCTTACGTCAAGAATCTCGGCAACGAAGTTGGAATCATTGATGGAATCGGAACTTTTCAGGATCCAGCGGCCGTGATTGCGCTACGCCCACGGACCTTCGGCCTGCGTTTCATCTGGAGAATGCACTGAGTCCGGCAGCCAGGTAGCATCCAATGGCCTGGATGCTGTAATTCTGACCGGGATCTGCAAATTTTCAGCAAATCAGAATTCGGACTCCCCGCCGTGATAGACCTTGATCGGTACGCCGGAGAGAGGCTCACCGCCGTCTCTGCCGACCCGGTAGGTCTCCTGGAAGTACAGGGCATGGGTGCGTTCCTGATTCATGAAATGGGGGTGCATGGAGCAGATCATGTTCTCCGGCAGCACGAAATCGAAACCCTCGCCGATGCGCGGCATCTCGATCATGGTCATGCCGATGGAGTGACCGCACACATGGCCGGAGCGGTAGCCGCGGTCGAAGATGGGTTTCATACAAGCCGCATTGACTTCCTCGGCGGTGTTGCCTGCTTTCATGTGTTCTTTCGCCAGTTCGTGGAACTCCTCGTAGGCCCGCATCATCTCCTGCATGGTCTCGTCCAGACCGTTGGGAGCCAGTACCCGGGAGAACTCGACCCAGTGGCCGCCTTCGCCTGAAATCTCCAGTCCGTACATAAGGCCATCGCTGGCGCGCACCGGGCGCTGGCTGGGGAAAACCATTTGTGGCTGTAATGAGCCATCGGGACCGGTGAGGATCATATTCATGGTGTTGCGGGCGCAGCCCGTGGAGGAAAAGGTCTGTTCGGCCACCCCCATCAGTTCAGCCTCGGTCTTGCCGTCCTGGTAGGCATTGATGACTGCCAGCACGCCCGCCTTGTTGATATCCATGGAGTGGCGAACCGAGGCTAACTCCTCTTCGCTCTTCTGCGCGCGGGCGTAGTCGAAGGGGATCTCGAAGTCAATCAGTTCGAAGCCCTGCTTCGCCAGCCCCGTGTAGTCACGCACGTTGATAATGTACTCCAGGCCGTAGATACCAACCCGCTTTGCGCCCCTGGATTTCAGGTAATCGGCCATCCAGTTACCGCAGTGGGAGGGGAACTCCCGGTGCTCGATGAAGGTGGCGCTGTGGTCTCCCACCCAGGTGGCTTCGCGCGGGAAGACGCACACCGGATCACCTTCCAGCGGTACCACGACGTAGGCGTAGCGGTGCAGGATGTGGAAACCGCACAGGTAACGTACGGCGCCCTCGAAGCCACTGTACTCGCTGCCGGCGACGATCAGGTAGTCGAGGCCGTGGGCTTCCATGGCCCGGCGGGTGTTGGTATAGCGCCGCTCAATTTCCCCGGCGCTCGGCCGGAATCGGTTGATGTATTCAGTCATGGTTTCAGCTTCCTCCACTCGTCTTCGCGCCAGGAATATTCCAGCCCCTTGATGATGTCCGTCATGGCCTCGTTGAGCGGCGTGGGCACGCCGATTTCTTTGCCGATGTGTGCGATGCCGCCGTTGAGGGCATCAATCTCCGTGGCCCGCTGGTTGAGTACATCGCTGAGCATGCTCGGTGGATGTTGATAGGCCTTCTCCCGGCCGTAATCGAGCAGGGCATCCGGATCACTGTCCAGGGTGATGCCGAGAGCCGCCGCTACGGCCTTACCCTCGTCGACCAGGGCGCGCATCAGCCGGCGCACCCCGGGCTGGTCACAGGCCACACCGTGGGGTAAGCCGGTGAGTGCAGCCAGGGGATTGGAGGCTGAGTTGAAGATCAGCTTGGTCCAGAGCGCACCGCTGGCGTCCTCCATGGCTACGATATCGGCGCCGCCACGGTTCAGCGTGCCGGCCAATAGCTTGACTTCTTCCATGGTAGCCGGTTTGGGTGGGAAAGGGCTGATCCAGGTCTTGCCACCGGTGTCGTGGTTGACTACGCCGGGTTCGGTAATATGCCCGGCAGGGAAGGTAGTACCCAGGATCACTCGCGGCACGTATTCGGCGATGATTTCCTCGCTGCCGATACCGTTCTGCACCGAGCATACGGCGCCATCACGGAAGATGTGTGCGGTAGCTTCCATCGCTGCATGGGTGTACATGGTCTTGGCGGCGATGATGCCGAATTCACATTCAGGGATATCGTGTGCATTGGTACGGGCCTTGACCGGTACTACAATATCACTGAGCCCGGTCAGGCGCAGACCCGACTCGTTGATTGCCTTGACGTGGGTCTCGTCGGGGTCATAGGCCCAGACCTCGACATCGTCCAGGCGGCCCAGGCGAGCCGCGAACAGGCTGCCAATGGCGCCACAGCCTATGATACAAACTTTCATATTGACCTCCTGCCTTATTTCTTATGGGGATCGCTAAACGCCCAACTGGCTTCTTTGCCTTTCACCAGCCGGTACAGGGTTTCGTTAATGGGCGCGGCAATGCCGGCTTTTTCCGCCTCACGGATAATGGCCCCGGTGATCCAGTCGCTCTCCGTAAGGCGTCTGGCGCGCACGTCCTCAAGCATGGAGGGAGCATGGGCATAGTCTTCATTTCCCGACTGGCCATGACTGGTGGCCTCGACATTCATCTCCCAGGGATCCTCGAACAACTCGACCCCACAGGCTGCCGCTACGCGCTTGCCTTCATCCATGGCAGCGTACACCAGGTGACCCAGGTCCGGAAACCCTTCTCGTTGGGCGAACGCCTTGACGTGGGGCAGACCGGTGAGCGCGGCGACGCTGTTGACCACTGCGTTGAAGATCAGTTTCGACCATTGGGCAGGCAACAGGTCTTCAAAGGCCTTTGCCTTGAGCCCGGAGGCATTGATCAGTTTTTCCACCTGCTGAACCAACTCATAATCGGCTCTGCCCCGGGCCCAGGGCCCCATCCAGGTACTGGTGTCCAGCTCATATTCCACATGGGTGTCGGAATGCCGGATGCCGCTCATGAAGGTGACCGAGGAGATGATCGGCCAGTCACCATAGCGGGCCACTACCTCCTCGCAGCCCAGGCCATTTTGTACTGTCATTACGGCAGCATTGGGGAAATGGCCGGCCAGTCGTTGGGCGCTGGCCTCAACGGCATTGGCCTTGGTAGCGATGATGATCAGATCGACATCACCCAGGTCTGCAGGATTGGTGGAAGCAATAATGTCCGAGTGCAGGTCGCTCTTACCGCTGACTCGCAGCCCCTGGGTGTTGAGATCGTGGGCATGGTTTTCCCGGCGGGTGAGGACGGTGGACTCAATGACGGTGCCAAGGTGGCCTGCGAACAGGCTGCCTATCGTGCCGGCTCCGACAACGCAGATTCGATTGATTTGTGCCATCTGGAATTCAGTGCTCGTGTTGTTTGGCAGACTTTGCAGGCCGCATTTCCGGGACACGCCGCTCGGCTGAGCGAAAGGCCGGTTTCTGATGAAGAATAGACTAAGGGACAAGGTGGAGAGGTGCTTGCTTGGTAACGCCGGTACACTTGACCGGCGGCGCATAAACGTCACGAGTACTCCTTCAAGGTGATAATTACGAGGCGAGTTGCTCCTGCTGCTCGCGCATCTTGTTACGCAACGCACTCGGCGAAATACCGAATTTGCCCCTGAAGGCGCGGCTGAAGTGGGCGGAGTCGTTGAAGCCCTTGCCGTAGGCAATATCACTGATGGTCTTGTTGTTCATGGATGGATCAATGAGGTCTTCCCGCGCTGATTTCAGCCTTCGATCCCAGATCCATTTGCACACCGTCATGTCGGATTGACGGAAAAGGTTGTGCAGGTGGCGTATCGAAACCGCGTTGGCCGAGGCTACTTTCGCAGGCGTAAGTTCGTGATCGGAGTAGTTTTCTTCCAGAAAAGAGAGGATCTTGCACATGCGTGCGGCCTGGATGCTCCCCTGGTGCTCGCCCATGAGTCCGTTTTGTGACCTGCACAGGAAACTGATCAGTTCCAGCAGGCTTTCCGCCACCGTATATTGCTCTGTCTCGTTGAGCTTTTCCGCCTCCGCACTCAGGGATTCGAGCAGATTGATCACGATCCGGGGCAGTCCGCTACCGGTGTAGACCCGAGCACCGAATTCACAGATCTGGCGACCGAGGACACGCTCGTGGAAAACCTGGTGGGGTACTCGCAGTATCAACCGGCTCCCCTTTTGGGTGTAATCAATGGAATAGGGCGTGCCACCCGCTACAATGGCCAGGGCGCCGGGCTCCAGCGTGAACTCCGCTTCTCCCTGCACGATCTCGGCGGATCCTTCCAGGTGACTGTGGATGAAGAAATCAAATATCGAATCGTCCGCGATGTGCTCATCGAAGCGGCGCACAATGAACGGATCGCTCTCGATCCGGTAGATGATGAGCTTTGACAGAGGGATCCGCTGAAGAGAGTGGTGCTTGAATTTTTTATGTGGGAGTGGGGACGTCCGGTAAATGCGCCTGGACACCGATTTCAGAAAGTCCCGGTCATCTGAGCTTGTTAAAGTATCCGACATGTTTAACCGTAGGTCTTGGTCAATATATGTATCCACGAAAGCAGTTTCGCAGTGATGGGATATTTTCGAATCTTGCTCCCATTATGGCGCTTCTTTAGCAAATCATAACATAGGGTTGCCTCTTGCCTGGCACGCACGTACAAGACTCACTGCTCTGAACGGCAAGATGTTTTCGGGTTTCAGCAGTAGTTTAAGCTGATATGATGCGCATTAAATTCCGGGGCAAGCTGCTTCGGAGATGTCAGTGTGCGGATTGTGAGGGCACGCTGGCGCTTTTCTCGATTCAAGCATGAGGAGTGCTTATGTATCCTGCGCCTTTTTGTTATCACCGCCCCGGATCGCTGGATGAAGCAGTGGGCCTGCTGTCCGAGTTGGGCGAGGCGGCCAAACCCCTCGCCGGGGGGCAATCGCTGATTCCGATACTCAAACTGCGGATGGATGAACCCACGGACCTGGTCGACATTGCCCGGCTGCCCGGCCTTCACTTCATGCAAAACGATGATGGAAACGTGCGCATTGGCGCGCTTTCGACCCATGCGCGTATCGGCCGTTCGGATCTGGCCAGTGCCGTGCCTATCCTGGGTGATTGCGCCAACGGAATTGCCGATCCTCAGGTCAGGGCTCGCGGCACCATCGGCGGCTCAGTCAGTTCGGCAGATCCAAGTTGTGACTGGCCGACCTTGCTACACACGCTGGATGCAGAAATTGTCTGCCATGGCAAGACCGGGAACCGCGCCGTGCCGATCGGGGAATTCATCCGCGACTCCTATACTACGATTCTCGACGATGCGGAACTGGTAACCGAGATCCGGTTCAAGGCGCCGCCTGCCAACAGCGGGGGCGCCTACATCGGCTTCAAAAAGTCGGCGCCGGCTTATCCTACGGCCGCCGCCGGCGTCCAGCTCACCCTGGCGGACGGCAATGTATGCCGGGAAGTACGCCTGGCACTCGGCGCCGCCGGGCCCCGGCCGGTAACATCAGATGAGGCGGAAAGCCTGCTTAAAGGCAAGACGCTCACCTCAGATCTGCTCAAGCAGGCTGCCGAGGTGATCGTGGACGCAGCGGACCCGCCAGCAGACTCACGCGGTACAGTGGACTTCAAGCGCGCAATACTACGTTCCCTGTTCATGCAGGCCGCGCACCGGGCCATAGAGCGGGCCGCTGGCACACAGATCATGGGGAAACACGAATATGTCTGAAGCAATCCAACGAATCCCGGTGGAGATCACTGTCAATGGTACTTGTTACAGGCGTGAGGTCGAGCCGCGCATGCTGCTGGTGGAACTCATACGCGAGGAGATCGGGCTGACCGGCACCCACATCGGTTGCGACACCAGTTATTGCGGGGCCTGCACCATGATCCTGGATGGTGATGCAGTGAAGTCCTGCACCCTGTTCGCGGTACAGGCCGATGGTGGCGAAATCGTCACCGTGGAAGGACTGGAAAAGGACGGAGAACTACATCCCCTGCAACAGGCTTTTTCCCAGGAGCACGGCCTGCAATGCGGCTACTGCACGCCCGGCATGCTCATGTCCTCGCTGGTGCTGCTGGCGGACAACCCCGATCCCGGGGAGAAGGATATCCGCAAGTGCCTGAGCGGTAACCTGTGCCGCTGCACCGGCTATCAGAACATAATCAAGGCGGTACAGACCGCCGCGAAAGACCTGCGGGAGGCTTGACAGATGGAGATGAAATTCAATGGCGCCTTCGACGTAGCCCTCCCCAGGGAAGAGGTATTCGAAGTACTCTGCGATCCGCGTAAGTTCACGCCCATGCTACCCAATTTCCACAGCATGGAGATGAAGGATGAACATACGGCCAGCGTACGGATCAAGGTCGGTATCGGCAGAATCCGCGGCACCGCATCGACTGTCCTGACCCTGGATGAGGCCGAGTCCCCGCTACGGGCGCGCTATGTCGGCCGTGGCAAGGTCATGCAGAGCGCATACCAGCTAAGCTGCACGTTCGACCTGGAGGAGAAACCCGGTGGCGGTACCTGCATTAACTGGGCGAGTGATACTGAGCTGTCCGGCAAGATTCTGTCCCTGGCCGGCGGTGGCTTGAAGGGGTATGCAGAAAAAGAGATCAACAACCTGATCCTCAGTGTGCAGCAGGGCCTGACACCCGGTGCACCGCCGATCATATTGCCGCCAAAGCGGATAAGCTGGTGGTCGCGTCTACTCGCCTGGCTGCGCGGCGCCAAAGAAGAGCAAGCAGCAGAACCGTCTGTACCGCAAGAAACAATACAGGCCGTTGGCCTGGCGGCGCAACCGGACGAAGTGCGGCAAACGCAGCAGCAGGCCAGGGATCGAATCAGCCGCATCCTGCAGGTTGAACGCAGTGATAAACCAATGAGCCGCAAGGAAGACAACCGCCTGGTGCGGGGGCGCGGCCTGTTCGTCGACGATTACAAACCAGCAGGTGTGCTGCACATGGCTTTGGTGCGCTCACCTTACGCCCACGCCAGGATTGTCAAAATCGATACGGCGGCCGCTGAAGCGGTACCAGGCGTCTTCTGCACCCTGACCGGAGAGGAACTCGCCGGACAGTGCGAGCCCTTCCTGCAGATCGGGGCGCAGGCCTGTGCGCTCATCAAGGACTACCCGCTAGCGGTGGACACAGTCCGCTACCAGGGTGATCCGGTCGTAGCCGTGATGGCGGAAACCCTGCGCCTGGCCCAGGATGCGGCGCAATTGGTGGATGTGGAGTACGAAACCCTGGATGTGGTGATCACCTGCGAGCAGGCTCTGGAAGGCAAGACCCTGGTGCACGAGCAGATGGGCACCAACGTGGATTGGCAGGGCGTGTACGAGTACGGTGACGTCGACGCCGCCTTCGCTGAGGCGGCCCATGTGGTCAAGATCGACAAGCTGCATTTTCACCGCTTCGGCAGCACGGCCGTGGAAACGAACGCAGTAGTGGCCACCTGGGACGACGCCCGGGGTGACATCGACTTCCTGGCCAACACTCATATGACGATACCGATCACGATGATCAGCCTGGCCCTGGGGGTCAGCGCCGACCATATCCGGCTGCGCACCCAGGACATTGGTGGTTCGTTCGGCAACAAGATCGGCAACTACCCCTACATGACGCTGGCGGCCCTCGCTTCACGCAAGCTCGGCGGCCGCCCGGTGAAGTGGGTTGAGACCCGCAGTGAGCACATGCAGGCGGGTACCCAGGGCAGCGAACGCAGCTACCTCGACACCGAGGTTGCGCTGGACCGCGACGGTGTAATTACCGCCCTTCGCTCCCGCCACGTCGACGATTGCGGCGCCTACACGCGCTACGAACCCCTGGGCGCCGTCATTTGGGCCCAGGTCCTGCCCGCCGCCTACAAGCTGCGCAACATCCGCATTGACTTCTCCCAGGTGGTGACCAATAAAGGCCCTGCGGCGCCCAACCGGGGCTATTCCCGCCTGCCGCACCTGTGGTTCATGGAGCGGGTTGTGGACATATGCGCCCTCGAATTGGGTATTCCCGCCGACGAGATGCGGTTTCGCAACTACATCAGGGAATTTCCCTATGAGACCCCCAATGGCTGCGTTTACGACTCCGGCGACTTCGTCAAGATGCTGGAACAGGCCAAGAACCTGGTGGGCTGGGATCAATGGCAGCAGAAAAAAGAGGAAGCGAAGCGGGAGGGCCGCCTCATTGGCATCGGCATCGGCACCACCCTGGATTCCGGGACCAATAATTTTGGCCAGTCGATCATCGTCAATCCGGAATCACCCTTTTCCGGAAATGCCGTTCCGGCCATCGCCAAGCTGGACATCGACGGCTCGGTCAGCGTTACCGTAGGCTCCTTCCCACAAGGGCAAAGCCATGAAACGGTGGTGGCCCAGGTCGTGGCGGAAGAACTCGGCATCATTCCTGACATGGTCCATGTGGCCATCGGATTCGACACGGAACGGAACGTCCACACCGGCCAAAGCGGCACTTATGCCAGCCAGTTTGCCGTGACGGGACTTTCAGCCGTCCACGGCGCTGTGGAGATGCTCAAGGCGGAGTTGAAGACGCTGGCTGCTTTTGCCCTCGATGCCGCTGGGGAGAAACTGGAATTCGGCATCGGTGAGATGGGGCCGGAAGTACGCGTCAAGGGCAGCGACCGTTGCATCAACTTCTGGGCGCTGTCCAACCTGGTCAATGCCAACAGCGCGCAGCTGCCGGAAGAACTCCGCGGTATTGACCTGAATTGCCGTTATACCTATCGCCCGCCCTTCAGCCCGGTGGACCTGGACAAGAAGTTCGGCAACCTGACCCTGACCTACGCGATGCAGACCCATCTGGCGGTGGTCGAAATCGACCCGGACACCGGCCGGGTCCGGATTCTCGACTACGCCATCGTCGACGACTGCGGCACGGTGATCAATCCCATGGTAGTGGAAGGCCAGGTTCGAGGCGCTGTCGCCCACAGCCTGGGCGCAGCGCTGCTGGAAAACTTACCCTACGACGAGAGCGGCAACGTACTGGCGGGAACTTTCACGGATTATGCGCCAATTACGATCAATAACATCCCGGACATCAAGATCGAACACAGGGAATCGCCTTCGCCCTTCAGCTACAACGGCGCCAAAGGCATGGGTGAGGGCGGAGGCGCAGCGATGCACTCCATCTCCGCGGCGGTGCAGGACGCATTGTTCGACAAAGGCGTCATCGTGAGCAATTCGCACTGCTCGTCCAATGCCGTTTTCGACATGCTGCAACAGCCGAACCGTGGCGCGACAGTGCGGGTGGAAAGCCGCACCTGACCCGGGGTCGCCGGAGAGCCCGTCTGTCTCCGGCGGTCGACTGAGCATGTATTGATTCTGATGAGTACAACGCGCCCGGGAATGTTCTACGGCTGGAAGAACGTGATGGCTTCCTTTACAGGCATGGCATTGTGCTATGCCATGTTCACGGTCTTTGCCTTCGGTACCTTCGTCAAACCCCTTGAAGCCGAATTCGGCTGGCAGCGCGGAGAAATGTCCTTCGCCCTTACCATGACCAACATCGCCGTCGTGATCGCCTCCCCTTCCCTGGGATTCATCATCGACCGGCTGGGGGTACGCCGGGTGCTGATCCCCTCGACCGTCCTGATGGCCCTTGCCGTTGCTTCCATGATTTTCCTTACCCGCAATATCTGGCACTTTTACGCCATGTTTCTGCTTATCCCGATTCTGGGAGCTGGAACTCTGCCGCAGAGCTATTCCCGGGTCATCATCGCCTGGTTCGCCCGCCGCCGCGGCATTGCCCTGGGGATTTCCCTGGCCGGTTTTGGCGTCGGTGCGGCAGTAATCCCGGCTTTCGCCCAGTACATGATCGAGCACTACGGCTGGCGCATGGCCTACCTGGGTTTCGCTGCGGCGATTTTGCTCATAGCGCTGCCAATGGTCTTTTTCCTGATCAGGGAAACCCCCGGGGAGATGGGACTTAGCCCGGATGGAGACGCTCCCGGTCAGCCGATAGACAACGACGGCGCCAGCCCACCTGCCACAGCACTCCACGTCGGCTTGTCGGGCAGAGAGTCGGCCAAAACCCGAAGTTATTGGTTGATATTGATTTCGTTTCTGCTCGTGGGTGTTGGCATTACCAGTATTCTGGCGCACCTGGTGCCCATGCTTATCGGTCGTGGTGTCGCTCCTGGCGTAGCCGCACTCGCGATGTCATCACTGGGCCTGGGCCTGATTTTCGGCCGCATATTCGCGGGTTTTCTGATGGACCGCTTCTTTGCACCGTATGTCGCCGCCATCTTTCTGCTCGGCCTGGTAGCGGGCATAGTCATACTGGCGCTTGGCGCAAGTGGTTTTTGGGTGTTTGTCGCCGCCATCCTGGTGGGCCTGGCGACCGGTTCGGAGATCAGCGAGATCGCCTACATCGTCAGCCGCTATTTCGGCCCCCGCGCTTTCGCCCTGAACTACGGCATCATGTTTGCTGCTTTTCAGGTCGGCTCGGCGTTCGGACCGCCTATCATGGGCGCGTGGTACGACCGGGCAGGAAACTATGTCGGGGTACTTTGGGTGCTGACCGGTGTCGTTTTGCTGGGCACCATCTTGATCACCTTGTTGGGCCGGTACCCTGACTTCAAGCCGGACCGTCCCTGATCCCGCTGCGCCACCCGATATCACTCAGCCATGTGATAATCCACTCTGTTCCAGTGCAAGAAAAAACAAACATCGGCCGGGACGGCGCCCGTGACCCAAAATGCAGGGTGCGCTGAGAATCAACAACTTTGTCCCCTTGGGGCAAGACCCCAAGGCTACGCGAACCTAATATCTTTAGTAAGTTCCAGAACCAGCGTTTCAGTAATGTGCGTTGGATAACCATGATATTAATTAGAAAATTTGGTTATTATTGAATTGAGTGGGAAATCAAAAAACCAATTCTCAGAATCAGTATTTAGTTGCTGCTACAGTTTGTCATTGGAAATGTTACCGGGGAGAGTAATTATGAAAAGACAGTACTGGTATTTTTCGTTATTCGTATTTTTGTTTCTTGCCATGCCATTTTCGGTGGGCGCACAAAATGTTCTGGAAGAAGTCACCGTCACCGCCCAGAAACGTGAACAAAGCATGCAGGAAGTTGGTATTGCCATTACCGCCTTTACCGGTGATCAAATGAGGGCATTGGGGGTAGAGGACAGTTTTGATATCGCTGCATTTACACCCGGCGTCCATATCAGTGGAAACATAGCAGGCCAAAACACGCAATTTACCATTCGTGGCGTAACCCAGAACGACTTTAACGACATCATCGAGGCCCCGACCGCCGTCTACCTCGACGAAGGCTATATTGCTATTGCCCAGGCACAGTCGTTCGCGCTTTTTGATATTGAGCGCGTAGAAATACTGAAAGGCCCGCAGGGAACCTTGTACGGCCGTAATGCAACCGGTGGCCTGGTTCAGTACTTCAGTAACAAGCCTTCCCTGGAGGGGGCCGAAGGTTATCTGGATGTAACCTACGGCATTTTTGATACTTCCGCCGATGCCGATCAAAAACGTATTGAAGGCGCCTTGGGCGGTCCCTTGAGCGAAACCGTGGCCGTACGTGTGGCCTTTTTGTACAACCAGCACGATGGTTATCTTGATAACCTCTATCCGCTGGATGCGGTAGGTGGGCCCCCGGGACCCGGGGCCGGTGCCGATATGGGTGACGATGACACATTCGGCTTCCGCGGTTCCTTGCTGTTTGAGCCCAATGAAAAATGGTCGGTGAACATGTCCGTTAACGTCGTAAATTCAGACCTCTCTACCGGGCCCTATCAGTCGAAACCCACCATTGGTGTCTATAACGAAGATGGCGTGTTGACAAATACACTTGATGTGGGTCCCGATGAAACCCGCCGGTCTATTTGTGCTGATGGCTCGGACTGTGGCTCTGACCAGGATGATAACGGCGTACCGGATGATTTCTTCAATAATGAAACGGGTGAATTTGGTCCTGATGGACTGATAGACGTCGGACGGCCACCGGGCGCGGACTTCTGGGGCTATATTGACCCGGACGGTTTGGGCTGGAAAACCTCCGGAGATTTTGCCTTTGATGATTCGGCATTTGTTGATACCTGGGGTGTCAATCTCAATATCGGTTATGAATTGAATGATTCCATGGATCTGACCCTGATTTCGGATTACAAGGACTATGAGAAATTGGTGTTTATCGATGTGGACTCCGGTCCCGCCAACTATCTGACGAACTATGCTGGCGTGGATGGGAACAGCTTTACCCAGGAAATACGCCTGACCGGCGAGGCAGACCGCAGCCGCTGGGTACTGGGGTTTTATTATCTTAATATCGAGTCAGATTCGGATAATGGCCTCAAAATATCAAAGGGGGGGATTGCGGGCCCCGCACAGGATGTGGGCACAGACGCGTTGCTGAAGACGGATTCCTACTCATTGTTTGGCCAGTATGAATGGGATCTGAATGATCAGCTTACCCTGATCGGTGGTTTGCGAGTAATCAGGGAGAAAAAAGATTTTGAATTGCAATCAGGCCTTTATTTTGAAAGCACTGATCCCTTTACCGTTAATCAGGGTCCAATATTCCTGCCCCCTCTGCCCTTTGGTCTCTCTACCCAATTCGCTGGCAGTTCGTCAGATACATTATGGGCGGGGAAATTACAATTAAATTACCAGGCATCGGATGACCTGCTGCTCTATGCCGGCATCAACCGCGGTGTCAAGGCCGGAAGCTTCAATGCTCCGCTGCTCGGCTCCTATATTTCACTGTTGTTCGCCGAGGGGAATGACGGTATTCCTTATAAAGAAGAAATATTGTTAAACTATGAGGCTGGGTTCAAGGCCACCATGCTCGATGGCAGCGCCCGCCTTAACGGTTCTGTTTTCTATTACGACTATAAAGACTACCAGGCATTTCTGTTTACCGGTATTGGTGGTGTGGTGATTAATGCAGATGCCGAAAACTACGGCGCAGAGCTGGAATTTCAGATTTCACCCTTTGACGGTTTCGACGCCTTGGTGAGCGTGAGCTGGTATAACGCGACGGTAAAAAATGTCCCGCTTCTCTTGGGGTCTTCCGAAACCCGTGATGTCGATCCAACCTATGCACCTGAATTTCAAGCTACCGCCATGGCCCGTTATGCGTGGCCCGCGTTGAATGGCATGATGCACTTTACCGGCGATATCAGCTACTCAGATGAGTTTTTCTATAATCTGAGAAACTTCGATGCAGACAAGTTCGATAGCTATGTCATGGTTAACCTGGGACTGGGCTGGAGTACCGAAGACGGTCGTTGGGAAACGCTATTCAAGGTTAATAATGTTACTGATGAAAGTGCAGGTATTCAGGGCTTCAATATTGCAACGGGTTGCGGCTGTAATGAAATATCGTTCCGTGCGCCACGCTGGTATGGATTTTCTGTTCGATTTAATTATTGATAAACCAGGCAGTAATCGATGAATAATGACGCCACATTTACGTGGCGTCAGACTGCTGACAAAGCCCCGACCCGTTTGGCCGGGGCTTTTGTTTAAATATTCGGAAAAACTTCTTCCGCAAATCGCTTCAGGATGATGTGTGATCCTTCTTCATCCTGCGAAGTAATGAAAATTGAAATTTCATTGATCCCCGCCTCTTTCAGTTCCCTGCCTTTGGCAATGCAATCTTCCGGTGTACCGGCAATGCAGCATTTCATTGCCACTTCGTCAGTGACCAACTCTTTGTGTTTGGCCGTCAGATCCAGATGCTGATAGAACTTGTATGATTCGGTTACTTCCTTAACCACATCGGCGTGTTCCACTCCCAGCGTATCGGGCAACCAGGGTTTATTGGCAATATTGCGGGCTGCGGTGGGTCGGACCTGGTCCAGTGCCTTGGTGCGATCATCATCAATCGCGGCATCGATGGCGGCAATGAAACGTAGTGATGTTGCATCTTTACCGGCACTTTTCGCACCTTCAATGGCTGTCTCAACTGTTTTTCTCACACCCTCAGCATTGCCGCCCATATGTCCGTCGACAATCACGCCGTCACAAATTTCACCGGCGGCCCTGACTGATTTCGGACCCATGCAAGCCAGTTGAATGGGCAATTCGCCCCACTCATCAGCGCCGACAAGACGTATTCTGGTTTCGCTGCCCCAGGTGTTTTCCTCGCGATCAACTCCCCATTCCAGTGCATCCACTTCCTGGCCTTGCAACAGGGTACGTATAAACTCTATCCGTTCACGGATTTGAGGCAGCCGGGCTGGTGACAGGCCTGCTGTACGCACGGCTGAATCACCTGCACCCAAACCAAGGACCGCACGACCATTACTCAACATGTTCAAACTTAATACGGCATTGGCTGTCACCGCCGGATGCCGTGTTACCAGATTAGTCACACCGGTCCCCAGCCGGACTTTTTTCGTCGCCACCGCACAGGCTGCAAGTGTCACCCAGACATCATTCCAGATCATTTGTGAATCACCGACATAAACAGTTTCAAAATCACAGGCTTCGGCGGTTTGGGCAAGACGTACTACCGGATCCACACCATTGCCCGAATGGGGCCATATCATGCAGCTGAATTTCATGAGCTTGCTCCTTTGCTGATATTTGAGTCTGACAGTGAAAACTTTAAATCAAATTTTTATTGAAAATTAAGGTGACGGGTCATCACTCGTTTGCCCGTTGCCGTAATGCAAGCTTGTCGACCTTGCCGACACTGGTTTTTGGCAGTGCGTCAACGAATTCATAGCTGCGCGGCACTTTGTAAGGCGCCAGGTATTTACGGCAGTATTCATTGAGCCGGGCGGCATCCACCGGGTGCTCCGGCACTCGGGCGATATACGCGCATACGGTTTCGCCACGGTACTCGTCCTGCATGCTGACAATAGCTGCCTCGAGCACGCCTGGATGCCGGTGCAGAACTTCTTCTATCTCGCGCGGATAGACGTTGTAGCCGGAAACCAGAATCATGTCCTTCTTTCGATCACGGATGTACAGATAGCCGTCTTCGTCCAGTTCGCCAATGTCTCCGGTATAAAGCCAACCATCGCGCAAGGCCTGTGCCGTTTCGTTCGCACGATTACGGTAAGCAAGCATTACTTGCGGACCGCGAATGCGAATCTCACCGGGCTGGCCGGAATCAAGTACCGAGGTACCATCAACCGCATCGACGATCTCCAGTTGAGTGTCCGGCAACACGAGTCCAACCGAGCCGGCTTTATGGATGCCATCCAGGGGATTGAAACTGATGACCGGACCGGATTCAGACTGACCGTAACCCTCCAGCACCGGTGCGCCCGTGGCCTCTTCCCACTTTTGCAGCAAAGCAGCCGGCAATGGCGCAGATCCCGAATAACTCAGTGACAGGTCCGGAAAATCCAGGGCGGCAAATTGCGCATCGGACATCAGGCCTGTAAATACCGTCGGACTGCCCGCCAGGATCGTAATGTGCTCATCGGCAAGCAAAGCAAATGTCGCATCCGGCGAATAACGCGGCAGGATGACCAAAGTCGCCCCGGCATAGACCGCATTGTGCAGGCACATGGCAACACCGTAGATATGGAACAGCGGCAAAATGCACAGGATGCGCTCGCCGTGCGTCGCGGTCGGCAACAGGGCTTCGCGTTGGCTGATCTTCACCGAAATACTGCGATGACCGAGATTGACGCCTTTCGTTACCCCGGTCGTTCCGCCAGTATATTGCAGGG
This sequence comes from Oceanospirillum sp., assembly GCA_048636595.1. Taxonomy (GTDB): domain Bacteria; phylum Pseudomonadota; class Gammaproteobacteria; order Xanthomonadales; family SZUA-36; genus JAJRRA01. The sequence continues at coordinate 28,757 of JAIVWI010000013.1, forward strand.
TCGCCAAGTCTTCCGGCTGCGGCAGCGGCTCGGGCAGAACCCCTCCGGTGGCATCGGCCGGTCTCCGTCCCCCAGCTGACCCAAGCTGGAGAATGTGCTCAAGGTTCAGTTCGCGCGTGGCATCAGCGACGGCCTGGGAGGTCTGGGCATCATGCAGCAGAACGTTAACCTGCGCATCGGCAAGTATCGGTTGTAGCTCTGATGCCGTGTACAAGGGGTTCAGCGGCACAGCCTGGGCGCCGGCGGCATGAGCGGCGAACATCGCGATGCAGAT
>JAIVWI010000014.1:0-4532 GCA_048636595.1 Oceanospirillum sp.
AGGATTTCGACCACTTCAGGGCGGCTGAACTCAAGCGGCACGTCCGCCCCTTCGGCCAGCATGGCCCGCTGCTCGGTCCCGGAAATATGGATCCGGTTGGATTCACCATGCGGCTCCACTAATTTTGACACGTCCTTTCTCCTTCTTTACTTTTTTCGTATCGATTATATGATAGAAATTGAATATATTATCATCCGAGCGATATACTTAAATATGGCATAGTGGGTAAACGGAGAAATGAGTTGAGAAACGGACCAACCAGCCAAACCATCCTGGTCGTAGGCGGCGGCATCGCTGGAATCACCGCTGCCGTGGAGGCGGCGGAAACCGGTTACGACGTGATCCTGCTGGAGCAAAGCCCCGCACTGGGCGGGCGTGTTACCCGCTTCAGTCGATATTTTCCCAAGCTTTGCCACCCCACATGCGGCCTGGAAATCAACTACCAAAGGATCAGAAAGAACCCGCGCATCAAGGTCATCACCATGGCCAGGGTTGAATCGCTGAGCGGCCAGGCGGGGGACTATTCCGTCTCGGTAAAGACCCAACCGCGTTACGTCAATGAAAAATGCACGGCTTGCGGCGACTGTGCAAAGGCGACCGATGTGGAAGTTTCCAATGACTTCAATTATGGCATGGACAATGTGAATGCCGCGTATCTACCGCATGAGCATGCTTATCCACAACGTTATGTTATCGCGCCCGAGGTGATCGGTACGCCGGATGCAGAAGAAATCAGGGATGCCTGCAAGTATGGCGCAGTTGACCTGGAGGAAACTGAATCCGTATTCGAACTCAAGGTCGGGGCGGTAATCTGGGCAACCGGCTGGAAGCCCTATGACGCATCCAAAATCACGCCTTATTCCTATGACCTGAGCCCGGATATCATCAACAACGTGGAGATGGAACGCCTTGCTGCACACGATGGGCCAACCCAGGGCAAGATCCTGCGGCCCTCCAACGGAGAGCCAGCCAAACGGGTCGCACTGATCCAGTGCGCCGGATCCCGCGATACCAATCATCTTCCCTATTGCTCACGGATTTGTTGTCTGGGCTCGATGAAACATGCAGCCTATGTGCGCGAGCAGTATGAAGATGCGGTGGTCGATATTTACTACATTGACTTGCGCGCACACGACAAGCTGGAAGCTTTTTACCAGCGCGTCAGCACCGACCCGCAAGTGAATTTCATCAAATCCAAGCCGGGCCAGATCGAGGTTGAAGAAGACGGTACGCCGGTGATTTGCGGCGAAGATACCCAAAGCCGGGAAATCTACGCGAAGTCATATGACCTGGTGGTGCTGGCGCTCGGCATGGAGCCCAGCGCGCTGTCGGACAGCAACGCCCTGCGCATGGGAAATCAGGATGACTACGGTTTTATCGTGCCGCTGCCTGGTGATGAGCCCGGCATGCCTTCAGCCGGCGTTGCCGCTGCGCCGCTGGATGTTTCCATGTCGGTTCAATCAGCTACCGCAGCAGCACTCAGCGCGATCCAGGCTATCCGCAATGCTGACACACTGGGAGTTCAAGCAGGATGAATGATCAAGCCATGAAACCCGGTGTGTATTTATGCAAGGGCTGTGGCATCGGCGACGCAATTTCCGTTGATGCGCTCGAGCAAATAGCCGCCACCGATTATAAAGTACCGGTATGTCGTCAGCATGACATGCTGTGCGGTGACGAGGGGCGGGCTCTGATCGATGCCGACCTGGCCGATGGAAGTGTGAATCAAGCAATTATTGCCGCCTGTTCCCCGCGTGTCATGACCGATCGCTTCACCTTCGATGGCGCAGCGGCTATACGAGCCAACCTGCGTGAGCAGGTGGCCTGGTCGAAACCAGCAGGTGAGGAAGACACCCAGATGCTGGCCGACGACTACCTGCGCATGGCCATCGCCCAGGCAGCTCAAACCTCAGCCACAGTAGCTGCGCCTGAAGGCGAATACAGCCGGACTATCCTGGTTCTCGGCGGCGGCACAACCGGTTTGACGGCCGCGCTGGAGGCTGCCAGGACCGGCTATGAAGTGTTGCTGGTGGAGCGTGAAGAGCGCGTGGGCGGCTGGGCCAGAAAATGGTCAAAAACCATGCCCCACCTGCCGCCGTATCGCGACCCCCAGCCCAATGGCCTGGATGAATTGGTCGCACAGGTCGAGGCGGAGTCGGCCATCACGATCCTCACCAACACCCTGGTAACAAAAACCGAGGGTGGTCCGGGAAAATTCACCGTCAGCATGAATCATGGTGGTGAGCTACGTACAGAGCACATTGGCGCCATTGTGGTGGCCACCGGTTGGCGTCCTTATGATGCCAACAAGCTGGAGCACCTGGGTTACGGACTGAGCACGGATGTGGTGACCGGCATCGAGCTTGAAGAAATGCTCGGTGACAGCCCGCTGCAGCGCAAGTCCGATAACAAGCCGGCAAAAACCGTTATGTTTGTACAGTGCGCCGGCTCCCGCGATCCCGATCACCTGCCCTACTGTTCCTCTGTTTGCTGCGGTGTTTCGATCAAGCAGGCGCTGCAGATCACCCAGAAAGATCCTCGCGCCAATGTCTACATTCTGTTCGACGAACTGCGCACCCCCGGCACCGCGGAAGAATTTTACCGCCAGGCGCAGGAAGCCGGAATTATCTTCATCAAGGGCAAAGTCAAGAGCGTGTCCGCCGACCTCGCACTGGTCTATGACGATGCCCTTCTTGGAGAAGAAGTAACCCTGCAAGGCCTGGACATGGTGGTACTGGCCACCGGCATGGTGCCCAACTCGACCAATCCCGAACTCGAACCGGCCGAAGAAGGTGCCGAGCAACTGGCCAACGACATCAACCCGCTTGCACCGCTACCGCTGGCCATTCGGATAGTCGACAGCGACAGTAATGATGCCGAGCCCACCCCGGTCGAAAAAACAGCGACGAACGGAGAAGGGGCTGAGGCTAAAACTGTGGTTGAACCCGCTCTGCCGGGTGGACCGATACTCAATCTGCAGTATGTGCAGGGACCGCATATTCCGGTCCTGGCCGACGGTTTTTCCGATTCGCACTATATTTGCTTTCCTTATGAGACCCGCAGAACGGGGATTTATACCTGTGGACCGGTGCGTCGGCCAATGGACATGTGGGAAGCTGCTGAAGACGCAGCGGGAGCCACCCTCAAAGCCATCCAGTCGATTGAGAATGCGGCCCGGGGCGCTGCCATGCATCCCCGGGTGGGCGACCTGTCTTTCCCGAAAATCGGCCTGGATATCTGTACCAAGTGCCGCCGTTGCACCATCGAATGCCCGTTTGGCGCGATCGAAGAGGACGAAAACGATTACCCCATATTGATCGAGTCGCGTTGCCGGCGCTGCGGGACCTGCATGGGTGCCTGCCCGGTGCGCACCATCAGTTTCGACAACTACAGTCCTTTCATGGTCAGCGAAATGATCAGTGCCATCGAGGTGCCGGATGAATTTGACGAAAAACCCCGGATCCTGATTTTCGCCTGCGAGAACGATGCCTACCCGGCGCTGGATATGGCCGGGTTGAACCGTTATCAATACAGCGCCTTTGTACGTGTCATCCCGGTTCGCTGCCTGGGCTCGATCAACCTGTTGTGGATTTCGACTGCGCTGGAGAAAGGCTTTGACGGCATCATGCTGATGGGCTGCAAGTCCGGTGACGACTACCAGTGTCATTACATAAAAGGCAGCGCCCTGGCCGAAGAGCGCCTGTCCAAGGTTGGCGAGACCCTGAAAAGCCTGATGCTTGAAGAGGAGAGGGTAACGATGGAAGAGATCTCAATCGCCGATTCGGGCAGTATTCCGAAGGTTATCAACAGTTTTGTTGAGACGATCGAAGAAATTGGCTTTAACCCATTCAAGGGATTTTAAAAGTGGCTACTCTTTTATCCGACAGCAGTCAAAAGTACGACCTGGGTTTTGCCCGGTGGGTTTACGAAAACGTCAAAGGCGGCGACCAGCTATCCATGTGTATGCAATGCGGTGCATGCTCCGGATCCTGTCCAATCGGTACCGACATGGACTATGGGCCGCGCAAACTGATCATGATGGTCCGGGCTGGAATGAAAGAAGCGGTGCTCACGTCCAACACGCTGTGGAACTGCACCCACTGTTACCGCTGCACTGTCCGCTGCCCTCGTGGCATCCCGGTTACCCACATCATCCAGGGCCTGGGGGCCACGGCAGTTGACCTGGGCTACGCCCGTGAAGAGGACACCGCCCGTTTTGCCCGCTCATTCTGGTGGAGCGTGGTGCACTTTGGCCGCACCGATGAAAGGCTGGTGACCGCGAAGTATTATTTTTCCTTTGGCCTCAAAACAGGTATCAGGAAGGGTCTGGAAAACCTGAAGATCGCCCTGGGCATGGTCATGAAAGGACGCATGCACCTGGGTCTACCACACAAGGTTGCAGACAAAAAGGGCCTGAAGGCGATACTGGAAAAGGCTGCCGAAATTGAAGCGCGTGATAAGCAGGGCTGGACCGAATCATGAATGACAAAGACTCAAAGAAAAAATTCGTCTATTACCCCGGTTGCAGTTCC
>JAIVWI010000014.1:4542-27927 GCA_048636595.1 Oceanospirillum sp.
ATCTCGATGAATCCCTGCGCGCCGTGGTCCCGGCACTCGGACTCGAAATGGAGGAGATTGACGACTGGAATTGTTGCGGCGCCTCGGTCGGCAACATTGGCGGCGGGTCTTTGCCAACAACCGCCCTGTCGGGACGCAACCTGGCCAAGGCGGAGGAACAGCAGGCTACTGAAATCATCACGGGCTGCGCGGCCTGCTATCTGAATACCCACGGGGCGAATGAGCGAATCAAGGCTGACATCGCTTTGCGCGGCAAAGTGAACGAATCCCTGGCCGCCGCTGACATGTCGTATGAGGCCAACCTGCAGGTCCGGCATGCATGCGAAGTCATCGTCAACGAAGTCGGAATTGAAAAGATCAAGGAACGGGTCACCAACCCCCTGGAAGGCCTGAAGGTGGCGGGTTACGTAGGCTGCCAGACGGTGCGGCCGTTTGCCAACACGGAATCCGGCGGCAATTACGATACCTTTGACAACCCGGAATTCCTCGACCAGTTCACCGAGGCCTGTGGCGCCGAGGCGGTGGACTATGACGTTAAGACCAGTTGCTGTGGTGGTTCCGTTTCGGTTATTTCCCCGGAAAAAACCCTCCACCTGATCAAGGAAATTCTGCAGGCTGCTGAAGATGCCGGAGCCGATGTTATTTCCACACCTTGCCCTCTGTGCCAAACCAATGTGGAGATGTATCAACCCGCGATCAACAGGAAATTCGGCACCAACTTCAACATACCGGTGGTGTTCTACAGCCAGCTTATGGCAAAAGCTTTTGGCCTGGATGGGAAAAAAGACGCCGGCCTGCACCGCAATACGATCCGCTCGGAAAAACTGGATATCCTGTTAAAAAACTCCTAGGCAAAAACCTGACAAGCCGTGAAATCTTTTATGCAACTGGTCGAAGAATCACTGCACCAGGTACTGCTGGTCTGCACTCCTACTATTTCGCGCTCGTCAAATTTATGGCTCTGGAGTCATTACTCTCAACTTTGTCGATGCATCTAACCACCAATTTATTCAATGCATCCTGATTAAATGTTGTGATGTTGGACTTTTTGGAGTGATGCATCAGCGCTGATAAGGCCGCACCTAACTCAGATGCGGCGAACGCGGCTCTCAGGCCATCTTTCATTACATCAACCAAATAAGGGTAAAACAGATGCCCGGTAATGCGTGCATCACCGCGGCCAACCTGGTATTTTCCGTCAATGGCAGACTCAACTAAGGGATCATCAAATTCTTCCGCTATTTTTGTAGAATCCTTTGCATCTAAAGGAAGGTGTATCAGGTATTGTTTATTTTGGTATTGATAACAAGTCAAAGACCCGCCGGTTGAGAAGCCCAGCGCAAATGTCATGCTCGGGTCCATGTGCGGATTATGGTTCTTGGTGAATCTTTCGGTGATGTTCAAGAGCACCTCATCCGACATCTCATCCGGAAAGATCGGAGTACCAAATTTTTCGATCAACTCATCATCGTTCAAACAAACAATGATGTCGTTGTTACCAATACGCGGCTGGATGGTATCGAAGCCAATACCAGTAGGGACAATGATTTGCGGCCCCAGGTAACTGTTTAAATAACCCGGCGTGATGATCGGGATACTATCTGCCCTTCTAAACCTTGCCTTGATTTCATCATCCAGGGTGTCGATGGGCGGGTGCGGTGAAACCAATAAATACGTTCGACCATAAGCATTGCCGTTATAACACTCACGTGGGCCCCAAATATTCGTGTGCACCTGAACGACATTCACATCGTTAAATATGTGATTGTCAATTTCTTGCTGAGCTATAGACGACCGGTCTTCAGGTAAGATAATTTTAAATTGCACATCCACCTGCATAGCAGTATAAAGTGCCACTAAGCCCAGAAAAACATTCGTTGTATTCCCGCCGGAATTTGGGGCCGAGACATCCCGCCTTGAAATGAAATATTCTGAGTGTTCCTTGTCATCGAGCGTCAAACAAAACCCATCTTTGTCCTTGGTCACCTTTTCAAGCGGGACCTTGTTATAACGAAATTCGGGAATATCCACAAAATCTTCAACGTAATAATCATTTACCGGCACGCCGATTCCGCGCATTTTTGGCATCAGTACATTCACAACACAATCCTTTTCATGTTTTCAAAATAATTTTATGACGTTATTAAAAAAATCGCCAATCAATGCTGAATGCCGGTGCTGATCCAGATTGCCCTGGCTGGCCCGAAAAAGGGGCTGCCCGGCGGCAAAGGGGTCGGGCGTTACCAGTAAGCCAGCAGGCGCGCCTGCTCGATCCTGCTGTCGAATAGTTTCAATGGGCGGCTGCCTTTGGCCACACACTCTCCGCTTGAAACGTCAAAGGCCCACTGGTGTTTCGGGCAGGTCAGCTGTGTCCCTGACAGGGCCAGATGTGGAATATCTGTCACCTGGTGAGGGCAGCGGCTGTCGTATACACGGCAGTCGTTGCCGGAACGATAGATAAAGACACTCCTTCCATCGCAGTCTTCCACGTAGGTAATATCTCCGTCACTGACTTCATCCCAATCGATCAGATCGTGCCATCCAGGCTCAGCATCCAGCAGGTCTATTCGAAATTCAGGGATATCCATGTCCAGCAGAATATCGATAGCCCAGACGATTTTGGCCAGGCCCAGGGTCGGGAATGCCATGAGGATGGCGTCCAGTATCTCGTGGGGGCTGGCGCCATCGCGCAGGGCCCGCGGCAGGTATTGCCGCAGGCCGCGCTCTGTCTGGCTGTCTATCTTGGTGATCACGGATATCAGCGAGCGGGTTTTGGGGTCGAGGTGTTTGCCCGACTCTTTCAAGAAGGTGAAATAGGCCTTCATCGCCTCCGGGCGGGCTTTGATCAGGTAATTCAGTGCGTCACTCATATGGCTTGCTCCTGCTTTGTATCTGCGAACCAGGAAAGCTTGTCCCGGAGTGTGACCACGCTGCCGACGATGATCAGGGCGGGGCTGCTAATCCCGGCCTCTGCGGTCTTGTCTGGCAAAGAGGCAAGCGTTCCACTTACAACCCGCTGGCCCTCACGGGTGCCGTTCTCGATGATTGCTGCCGGCGTTTCCGAATCTGCGCCATGCGTGATGAAGCCTTTGGTAATCGCCTCGAGGGAAGAAAGCCCCATGTAAACCACGACGGTCTGGCGGGGCTGGATCAGGCTGCTCCAGTTCAGATTGAGTTCGCCATCCTTTTCGTGCCCGGTGACAAAGATGCAGGCCTGGGCATGGTCGCGGTGAGTCAGCGGTATACCGGCATAAGCTGCGCAGCCAACGGCCGCGGTCACACCTGGAATGACCTGGAAAGTGATCCCGTTTTCCGACAGGGTCTCAATTTCCTCTCCGCCGCGTCCGAAAACGAACGGGTCACCGCCTTTTAATCGAAGCACGCGTTTCCCTTCCTGTGCCAGGCGAATCAACATTTTTCCAATCTCTTCTTGCGGCACGGTGTGGTTTTTCGGAAGTTTTCCGACGTAGATGCGCTGCGCGTCCCGGCGCACGAGATTGAGAATGCCCTCGCCGATCAGCCTGTCGTAAAGCACAACGTCGGCTTGCTGCATTAGTCGAAGCGCGCGGAATGTCAGCAGGTCGGGGTCACCAGGCCCGGTGCCGACCAGGTAGACTTCGCCGATCGGCTGCTTGTCGCCGTCGCGGGCAGCCTCATCGAGCAGATTTTCCATCAGCGATTGCGCCTGCTCAATCTGGCCGGAAAATATGTGCTCGGCAACGGGTCCGGCAATCATCGTTTCCCAGAAACGCCGCCGCCGCGTGCCATTGGGAATGGACTTTTTAATCCTGTCGCGATAGCTGCCGGCAAATTCGGCCAAGCGGCCATATGCCGCCGGGATGTCGGTCTCGAACCGGGCCCTGAGCATGCGGGTCAATAATGGAGATGTACCGCTACTCGCGATCGCCACCAATAATGGTGAGCGGTCAACGATGGCCGGCATGATGAAGTCACAGCTTCCAGGATCGTCGGTGATATTGACCAGTATTCCGGCAGCCTCGGCCAGGTCGCACAATTTCCGGTTTATCGCCTGGTCACGCGAACAGCCGAAAACGACCTTGCAACCCGCGAGGTCCTCCGCGCTCAGTTCACCCATCTTGTGTTCGAAATCTTGCGTTTGCGCCAGATGGGTCAGTTCTTCGCCCAGGGTGGGTGCAAGCACGGTCAGCTTGCATCCGGCCCGCAGCAATAGGTCCGCTTTGCGCGCGGCCAGGAAGTCGCCTCCGACGACCAGTGAGCGCGTTCCTTTCACATTGAGAAAGATGGGTAGATGGTCCATTTATGAGTCCTTTGTCCTTATCAATTATCCATTGTGCACCTCAGCCCAGGAGCACATGGCTGCGCCCCAGTGCCGGGCTGTATTTTCGTCTAAATCCAGAATGGTAAAACGGCTGCCCTCACGGATGCGTAGCCGCAGCATACGCAGGCCGCTTTCGTGCTCGACAGCTTCCAGTTTGATTTTACGCCCGTAAGGGGCATCGAATTCATCCAGTGGCACGACCCTTTCTTCACTCATTGTCTACCCCTTAACTAAAAACAGATTCCAGGCGCCATTGCCAGTTCCGTGGTGTGTCCCGGTAATCGGGTTTGACGTCAAAATTGAGGAAAAGTACATCATCCGAGGTGATGTTCTGAACCGCTGCCAGCAATTCGTTGAAGGAATTGATCTCCGGATGCTGGATGATGATGTCGCTGAGTTTGACCTCGATGGTTTTCATCGCTTTGCCCCACTTTAAATTCCCTACCAATATACAGTGATGCCTGCTTAGGTTGAAACCATGCGATCATAAAAGCGGGCGCGATAAATCAGACGTCCGTGGCCCGGGCTGTCTTCGAAGGCTGTCCGGTTATGTAAGACGTTGTTGGAAATGAGTCCCTCACCCGCTTGCAGTCGGTAGTGGAAAACAGGTCCTTTGTCATCGGCCAGAATTTCTGACAGAAAGTCCCGGGCTGTTTTAGTTATTTCGTCATCCCGCCATTGGATGTTCTTTTTGCGGGCACTGTAGCGCATGTGAATCGCACCACTGTGAACGTCATATGAGAACACCGGTCCGGATACTGCAGGACGGATTTCACCCCGCACATCCGAATTCGCCGGTATGGTCATGCATTCTGGATGCTCAAGGGCGGTGATGAAATTTGGATTCTCGTCGCGTAAGCGAATGTACGCTATTTCCGGATCAAACAGGGCATTTTCCCCGCCCGCTGCGGCGCTTCTCGCACAATGCAGCACCACTGCGCGCACCTGCCTGGACGGGTCATTGTAGTAACCATCCGTGTGCCAGCTCAGGCTGCGGCTGGAGTAGGGTACATACCCGGTTCGAATTCCCCGGGACGCCACTGACAACTCCGAAACGCCGTCTTCGTTTGCACACAGGTGATGGTCTAACCGCAGTAAACCGAAATTTGATGCGAATGCGCAGACTGCAGCCCGGTCGACAAAATCGTCACGGCATTTGTAGATGGCCATGTTGGAGCGCCTGCAATTTGCCTTGATTGCCGCTATTTCTGCATCGCTCAAACCGACCAGCCCAGCAATTTCAACAAACAGCTCATCCGCTCTTTGCGGGTAACTTTTTAGCTTGGCGTTTCGCCATTCCTGGTAGCTGGAATTTTTCATAAAATCATTGCTCCAGAGAGGTCCCACTGGAATTGAGACTGAAAAGTATATATGCTGAATTATTAATATACTGAATTAATTAACTCGAAAATTCATGCCGTTTTACACATCTTTTTATCAGCGTTTGATTGGTGCCCGGGCAAATTGCCCACCATGCCTCCATGGCAGGCGCCTGTTTTCAATTGCGCCGGGGGATCAAGCGACCACGTAGCAACGCATAAAATTAGCAGATTTGGTGGAAATTATTATGTCTAAGAAACAACACCCCACACCGTTGTTGGATGAACTGGAACACGGCCCCTGGCCGAGCTTCGTTACCGGGCTCAAACACCTGGCGACCGATGAAGGCAAGCCGTACGCCAACATGATGACCGATCTGCTGGGTCAGCTTGAACATTCCTACGAGACCCGTACCGGTTACTGGAAAGGCGGCACCGTCAGTGTCTTTGGCTACGGTGGCGGCGTCATTCCCCGCTTCTCGGAAGTGGCGGAAGATTATCCCGAGTCATCAGAATTTCACACGCTGCGGGTACAACCGCCGGCGGGTATGCACTATTCAACAGACCTGTTACGCAAGATGTGTGACATCTGGGAAGAACATGGTTCGGGCCTGATCGCACTTCACGGTCAGTCAGGGGACATCATGTTCCAGGGCTGCACCACGGAAAAAGTGCAGGAAGCCTTTGATGATTTGAATAAAATCGGCCTGGACATGGGCGGGGCAGGACCCGCTTTGAGGACGTCCATGAGTTGCGTAGGGCATGCCCGCTGCGAACAGTCCTGTTATGACGAGGTGCGTGCGCATCGCATGATCATCAATGGCCTGCTCGACGAAATGCACCGCCCGGCCCTGCCCTACAAGTTCAAATTCAAGTTCTCAGGCTGCCCGAACGACTGTGTGAATTCCATCCATCGTTCGGATTTTGCAGTCATCGGCACCTGGCGCGATGATATGCAAGTCGACCAGGAGAAGGTCAAAGAACACGTGGCCAGGGTGGGCCGTAAACAGATGATCGATACGGTGATCGCCCATTGTCCGACGCGCGCACTCAGCCTGAACGACGACGATACCCTGGATGTCGACAACAAGAGCTGCGTGCGCTGCATGCACTGCATCAATGTCATGACCAAAGCCTTGTCTCCGGGCAAGGATCGTGGTGTCACTATCCTGATGGGCGGCAAGCGGTCACTGAAAATCGGTGACCAGATCGGTACGGTCATCATTCCGTTCATGCCGCTTGAGACCGACGAGGATTTCGAGCAGTTGAATGAATTGGCGGAAACAGTGGTTGACTTCTTTGCTGAAAATGCGCTTGAACACGAGCGCGTCGGTGAAACGATCACTCGCATCGGCCTGGCCAATTTCCTTGGAGCGATCGGTGTCGATGTCGATCCCAACATGGTCAATCATCCGCGCACCAGTTCGTATGTTCGAACCGACGATTGGGATGAGGAAGCCAAGAAATGGTTCGAACGAAAAGGAGTTGCAGTCAATGAATAAAGCAGCGCTACCTCGCAGAGCGGACGAACACGGCGTTCCAGACCCTTTTCCGCATATGCACCCCTTACTGAAACAGAACTATGGGAATTGGGACTGGCATGACCGGCCGCGTCCCGGCGTATTGCACCACGTCGCCAAGAGCGGTGATGAAGTGTGGACCGTGCGTGCCGGTACGCAGCGCCAGATGGGCGTCCACACGATCCGCAAACTGTGTGACATTGCGGACGAATTCGCCGATGGCTATATGCGCTTTACCACCCGCAGCAATGTCGAATTCATGGTCACAGCGGCAGATAAAACCGAACCCCTGATCGGCTCTCTGAACGAAGCGGGTTTTCCGGTCGGAGGCACCGGCAACTCACTGTCGATGATCTCCCACACCCAGGGATGGCTGCACTGCGACATCCCCGGCACCGATGCATCCGGTGTGGTCAAGGCTTTGATGGATGAATTGCACCACGAATTCACCCATGAAGAAATGCCCAACCGGGTACGTATGACCACTTCGTGCTGCCAGATCAATTGCGGAGGCCAGGGCGATATCGCGATCAACGTGCAATATACCAAGCCACCCAAAATCAACCACGATTTGATTGCCAATGTCTGCGAGCGACCGGCGGTGGTGGCGCGCTGTCCGGTGGCGGCTATCCGACCGGCGATGGTTAATGGCAAACCGTCACTCGAGATCGATGAGAAAAAATGCATGTGCTGCGGCGCATGTTATCCACCTTGTCCCCCGATGCAGATCAATGGGCCGGAATCAACCAAGCTGGCCATCTGGGTTGGTGGCAAGCATTCGAATGCGCGCAGCAAACCGACTTTCCACAAACTGGTGGTAGCCGGCTTGCCGAACAATCCACCGCGTTGGCCTGAAGTGGCGGAGGTCGTGAAATCGATCCTGTACGCCTACAAGGATGACGCGCGGGCCTGGGAGCGTATGGGTGAGTGGATTGATCGTATTGGCTGGCCACGTTTTTTCGAGATGACCGGGCTGGCCTTTACCAAGCACCACATTGACGACTGGCACGGTGGACGCGACAGCCTGAACGCATCGGCCCACATTCATTTTTAACGAAATATTTTTTATAAAAACACTACTATGAAATTTGGAATTCTGATCAACGAAGGCCCGTTTACCCACCAGGCATCTGACAGTGCCTATCGTTTTGCCGAGGCCGTGCTGGCCAGGGGACACGAAATCTATCGCGTATTTTTTTACAACGATGGTGTGTACAACTCCAACAAACTGTCAGAACCTCAGACCGATGATCGTAACCTGGTTGCCTTGTGGTCGAAGCTGGGCACCGAGCACGGTATCGACCTGGTGGTGTGTATTGCCGCCGCTCTGCGCCGTGGCATCAAGGATGAGGTACTGGAGGAGGGGTTTCGAATTTCCGGACTGGGCCAACTGGTTGAAGCGGGTATCCAGTCCGACCGGCTGGTCGTGTTTGGCGACTGATGGAGAGATAAGAAATGGAAGAATGGGAAGAATCCGGCCCCGAAGTAGTCAAGCGTTTCATGTACGTCAATCGCAGGGCGCCTTACGGCACGATCTACGCCCTGGAATGTCTCGAAGTGGTGCTGGTTGCTGCCGCGTTTGATCAGGACGTCAGCGTGGTCTTCATGGACGATGGTGTGTGCCAGTTGAAGAAAAACCAGGACACGACCGGCATCGGCATGAAGAACTTTTCGAAGACCTACGGGGCGCTCGATGATTACGACGTTGAGAAAATCTACGTCGAAAAAGAATCACTCGATGCACGGGGCCTGAGCGCCGAAGACCTGGTGATCCCGGTTGAGGTAATAGCGGCAGATGATTTGCGTGAAGTGATGGCGCAGCAGGATGTGGTGATCAGCTCATGAAATCCATGTTGCATTTAATCAATAAATCTCCGTTTGAGAGAACGGCCCTGGATAGCTGCCTGCGCCTGGCAAAACCCGGGAGTTCGATCCTGCTGATAGAGGACGGTGTCTATGCGGCCCTGGAAAACGCCGCCCACGCTGAAAAAATTGCCGGCCGGATGGAAGATTTTTCTTTTTATGTGCTGGGTCCCGATGTTGCTGCGCGGGGCCTGGGTGACACTCCTTTGATCGAGGGCCTGACCGTCGTCGATTATGAAGGGTTTGTAGATTTGGTGGCGGAACATGAAGTCACCCAATCCTGGTTATAAGTTTAATTTGATGAAGAGGTAAGCCATGGCTTATGAATGTAACGGTGAAACGATAGAGGCCGACGAGGAGGGCTATATCATTGATATCAGCCTGTGGAACCCGGAACTGGCGGGTATGATTGCCGAGGCTGAAAATATCGAGATGGACAATGATCACTGGGAGGTTGTGAACTTCCTGCGCAATTATTACGAGGAATACCAGATTGCCCCCGCAGTCCGGGTTCTGACCAAGGCGATCAAGAGAACGCTGGGCCCCGAAAAGGGCAACAGTAAATACCTCTACGAATTATTCCCATATGGCCCGGCCAAGCAGGCCTGCAAAATCGCCGGTTTGCCCAAACCTACGGGCTGTATCTAAGTAAACCTGCGGGTCTACGCGCAAAGCGGCTGACCCGCGAAAAGGAAGAGTAAAGGGCCTGGTGCTGAGCACAATTTATGCAGTACTGTTTTATATCGCGACGGCGGTTTTTACCGTCGGCCTGGTATACAAAATCCGGCTCTATGCCAGAACCCCCGCGCCATTGAAAATCCCGACGACTCCGGCGCCCGTGACACAATCGGGCGTGGTCGTGCGCATGGCGAAGGAAGTGGTCTTTTTCGAGAGCCTGTTCAAGTCCAGCAAGTGGACCTGGCTGTTCGGCTGGGTTTTCCATGCAGCATTGTTGTTGGTGTTGTTGCGGCATCTGCGCTATTTCACCGAGCCTGTCTGGTTCTGGGTGAAATGGGTTCAGCCTTTCGGGTTGTATGCTGGATTTGCGATGCTTGCCGGCCTGGTTGCGCTCTGGGTGCGGCGTTTCGCGGTCGAACGGATACGTTATATTTCTTCACCATCCGACTACCTGATGTTGTTGCTGCTGATCGCAATCGCGGCCAGCGGGCTGCTGATGAAGTTCGTGGCGCACACCGACATCATTTCACTCAAGGCATTCGTCCTTGGTTTAATCTATTTTGACTGGCAGCCGATTCCTGCCGACCCGGTGCTGTTGACCCACCTGGGATTGGTGCTGATCTTGATGATCATATTTCCGTTTTCGAAACTGCTCCATGCGCCCGGGGTGTTCTTCAGCCCCAGCCGCAACCAGGTCGATAACGCCCGCGAGAAAAGACATCTTGCGCCGTGGGCTGCAGCGCTGGATACAGCACAGAATGCCGGGGGACAAAAAGGGGGAGGCGAGTAACCGATGGCTGATTTCAAGACACCCTGTATTGATAAACCCATCGAAATCCCTGCGCTCGCCAGGGGCTCGATGGAACATTCAGCACCCTATGTGGCGTCAGCGGTACACCAGCAGGCACTCGGTTTCCCCGGGGAACTGGTTGACGATTGGCAAAACAAGGCGATCGACAAGTTTGCCGAGTTGCTCGACAAGTCACGGGCGTTGCGGGTCTACCTGGATTCCTGCGTCAAGTGCGGCGCATGCACCGACAAATGCCAGTATTTCCTCGGCACCGGTGACCCCAAGAACATGCCGGTCGCCCGCCAGGACCTGATGCGCAAGGTCTATCGCCGCAATTTCACCTGGACGGGCAAAATTGTGCCGTGGCTGGTGGGCGCCGAGGACCTGACCAAAGAGGTGCTGGACGACTGGTACAGCTATTTCCACCAATGCTCCCAGTGCCGGCGCTGTTCGGTGTTTTGCCCCTATGGTATCGATACCGCTGAAATATCCATGGCGGCGCGCGAGATCATGGATCACATCGGCAAGGGGCAGAAATACTGCAATGAAATCATCGGCAAGGTGCATAAAATCGGTAACAACCTTGGTCTGCCCGAAAAGGCGCTGAGACACACCATGGAGGAGCTGGAAGAGGACATTGAAGAGGAAACCGGTTTGAAGGTAAGACTGCCGGTCAATGAAAAAGGCGCCGATATCCTGCTGGTGACGCCCAGCGCTGATTTTTTCGCCGAACCGCATATCGATGGATTGATTGGCTATGCCAAGGTGTTCCACCAGGCGGGAGTCAGCTGGACCCTCAGCTCATACGCTTCGGAAGCCGCAAATTTTGCCATGTTCATCGGCTCTTACGAGCAGATGAAGCTGGTCGCGGAGCGGATCAGGAAAGCGGCTGAGGATCTGGGCGTGAAGCGTATTATTTTCGGGGAGTGCGGGCATGCGTGGCGGGTCGCCTACAGTTTCCTGAACACGCTGACCGGGCCGTTTGACTTCCTGGATCCTGATTACCCGGTACCGCAACACATTTGTGAATTTACCTGGGACCTGATCGAAAAGGGCGAGCTGACGCTGGATAAATCTGCCAACGACCACATGACGCTGACCTTTCACGACTCCTGCAACGTCGCGCGCGCCTCGCGTATGGGTGACAGCCCCGGCGGGCAATTCGAGATTCCGCGGGCAATCATCAAGGCCTGCTGCAACAATTTCTTCGACATGGCCGCCGATACCATCGGCGAAAGTACCTTCTGCTGCGGCGGCGGCGCCGGTCTGCTGACGGATGACCTGATGGAAATCAGGGTCAAGGGAGCAGCGCCCCGGATGCAGGCGCTGAAAGAAGTCGCTGATGAACATGGTGTCACGCACATGGCGGCGATCTGCGCCATCTGCAAATCACAGTTTGCCAAGATTATGCCGACATACGGTTTTGAAATGGACAACATCGTCAGCGTGCACCAGTTGGTCTCGAACGCAATTGTTCTTGATGGGCAGACGACCGAAGCTGAATAAATTTAACCCCAGGCGCGTTGACATGCGCAGGAAGAGGAAGCGATGAACGAAAAACTTCTCACCCAACGCCGGTACAAGGATGGCGACCATACACCTCTGCCCTGGCAGGAAGAAATCTTCGTCGACGATACCTCCCACAAATGTCCGACGTACATTCATCGCACGCCGCCGTGCCAGGGCAGCTGTCCTGCGGGTGAGGATATCCGCGGCTGGCTGAACATTGCGCGGGGCATTGAGAAGCCACCCGGCGATATGCCCTGGCAGGAATACGCGTTCAGCCGTGTCGCCGATTCCAATCCCTTTCCGGCGATTATGGGCAGGGTCTGTCCTGCGCCCTGTGAGGATGGCTGCAACCGCAACGAGGTCGAGGATCACGTCGGCATCAATTCGGTCGAACAATTCATCGGCGACTATGCCCTGGAACATCAACTGAAGTTGCATCCGGCTGGGGAAGACACCGGGAAGAAAGTCGCGATCATCGGCAGTGGAGTCGCCGGCCTCGCCTGCGCCTACCAGCTGCGTCGCATGGGACACGCCTGCACAGTGTTCGAAACCCACGACGAACTGGGCGGGATGATGCGCTACGGCATTCCCGGCTACCGTATCCCCCGGGAAGTCCTTGATGGCGAGATCCAACGCATTCTTGACCTGGGCGTTGAAGTGCGCAGGAACACAAAAATTGGAGTGGATATTTCGCTCGAGGAGCTGCAAACGGACTTTGATGCGGTCTTTGTTGGTCTTGGCGCACAGTCCGGCGCGGCTTTGCCTGTGCCGGGCGGGGACGCACCCAATTGCATCAGCGGCATTGCATTCCTCGAGGCATTCAATGACGGACGGCTGAAGCATTCCGCCAAAAATGTGCTGGTGATCGGCGGTGGCGATACGGCGATGGACGTTGCTGCAGTTGCGCGGCGCCTGGGGCATATCGAACACCAACGTGAACACCGGCCTGAAAACGTCATTCTTGGGCATGTGGAACACGATGTGGCGACCGTTGCCCACCGTGAAGGCGCCGATGTGACGATTGTTTACCGCAGGCTTATCTCAATGGCGCCGGCCACCAAGATGGAGATCGAGCACGTTACGCAGGAAGGTGTGATCATCCGGGATTCGCTGGCCCCGGTAGAAGTAATTGTCGGTGATGATGGCCGCGCCACAGCCCTGCGTGTGATCGAAGCCGACTGGAGCACCGGCAAGATGGTGGTCAAGGAAGGGTCTGAAACAGAGATTGAGTGCGACCTGATTGTTGCGGCGGTTGGACAGGTTGGTGACCTCACCGGCCTGGAGAGTCTCGACAACGGATGGGGATTGATCGATGCTGACGGATTCTATCGCGTCAAGAGTCACGCTGATCTGTTTGTCGGTGGTGACGTGATAAAGCCGCATCTTCTGACCACCGCGATCGGTCACGGCTCCATAGCTGCAGAAGGGATTGACCAGTTCATGGCGGGTGAAAATCCATCCCGGCGGCCCAGGGTCGATGTGCACCACTTCAGCCTGCTGGAGAAATTGCGCGAAACGGACCACGCACCCAGCGAATATCAACACGTACAGGACTGGGGGACGGACCAGGCCGATTTCGCGATCCACAACTACGAGGACCGCTCGTTTGCCGAGATTGTACCTTCGGATCAGCTGTTTCTTGCTCATTTCCCCTACGAAGCAAGGCATAAGCGTAATGAAAGTGAAATTACAGCCGATTCCGTGCTGGGTTCCTTCGGTGAGCGGATAAAAGGCCTTTCAGAGGAGGAGGCTCAGCAAGAGGCCGACCGCTGCATGAGCTGCGGCATGTGTTTTGAGTGCGATAACTGCGTCATATATTGCCCGCAGGACGCCATTTTCCGGGTCAAGAAAACGGAATCCACCATGGGCCGCTACGTCGACACCGATTACGCAAAATGCATCGGCTGTCACATTTGCGAAGATGTCTGCCCGTCGGGCTATATCCGGATGGGGCTGGGGGAGTAAATCATGATCCTGCGCCGCATTTCCATCGTGATGGTCGCGGTTGCACTGGTATCTTTGGCTGACGTGAACGAAGCGAAAGCTGCGATGGAAAAAGAAAGCGGCGATAACAGTGTGCTGCTGCCTGTCATACCCAGGGGACAGGGTGAGAGCTGCGTTGCCGATACCCAATTCATGCGGCGCAACCACATGACCATGCTCAGGCACCAGCGCGACGAAACCATGCGGGAAGGCATCCGCGGTAATCAGTACAGCCTCAAGGAGTGCGTAGCCTGTCATGCGGTCATGGGGCCGGACGCGATGCCGGTCACCGTTGCCAGTCCGGAACATTTTTGCCGCTCGTGTCACGATTACGCAGCAGTGAACATTGACTGCTTCGGTTGCCATGCATCGCGACCCGGGCCCAGCGTAGCTGCGATCGAATAAATATGAAGCGGAAAAAAGAACAAAGGAACCCGGCCGCAACACCTGGCTTTGATCCTGGACGGCGCAGGTTCCTGGGCACAGTCGCTGCCGCAGCGGGCGTGACGCTGGCGCCGGGGGTGTTTTTGTACACTATCGGAACATCAAAACCGGCGATTGCGCGAGAACTCGATGTGGCTGTCTCGGACGATGTGCGATGGGGAATGTTGATTGACCTTAATCGCTGCGACAGCGGATGCAATGAATGTGTCAGCGCTTGTGTTGCAGAAAACGGACTGCAGGGTCACGGCAGACCGGCGACCGACGTGCAGTGGATTCGGAAAGTCGATATCCGCGATCCGGATACCGGCTTGAGCCAGTCACTGCCGGTGATGTGCCAGCATTGCGCTGAACCACCGTGCGTAGATGTCTGCCCGACAGGCGCGTCGTTCAAACGTGCCGATGGCATTGTCCTGGTGGACCGGCACATCTGTATCGGCTGCCGCTATTGCATGATGGCTTGCCCCTACAAGGCGAGGTCGTTCGTCCACGAGGAGCTTGAAGATCAGAAACCCCACACACCCCGGGGCCAGGGCACGGTGGAAAGTTGCACCCTGTGTGTTCATCGGGTCGATGCCGACCAGCTGCCTGCTTGTGTGGAAGCCTGTAACGATGCGGGTGGCGGGGCGATGCTGTTTGGCGATCTGAAAGACCCCGATAGTGAAATTTCAAAGCGTGTGGCCAGTTACGCAACGCAACAAATCCGCGCGGACCTGGGGCTGGATCCCGGTGTACGCTACCAGAATCTAAGCTCATGAAACGGATCATATTCAGTGAAATCGAGGGGCGCAGCGCGGGATTTCGCGGTCTTGCAGCGATCCTGGGCGTATTTTTCCTCACCGGACTGGCCGCTGTAATGTACGTTGAACATGCCGGTCACTGGGTCACCGGGGGCAGCAACCAGGTGGTTTGGGGTATCCCGGATGTTTTTGCGATGTTCCTGATCGTTTCTGCGTCCGGCGCGCTGAACGTGGCCATTATCAGTTCGGTCTTTGGCAAAACACTTTACAAACCGCTGGAACGGCTTTCCTGCCTGCTTGCGGTGGCGATGTTGCTGGGCGGCCTGATGATCCTGGTGCTCGATCTTGGCCGGTCCGATCGCGTGATTGTCGCCATGCTCAACCGCAACTTCAAATCGGTCTTTGCGTGGAACCTTTATCTTTACACGGGTTTCATCGCGATCGTGGTCGTTTATCTGTGGCTGCAGATGGAGCGGAGGATGAACCGTTTCGTTCCCGCGGCCGGCATGCTTGCATTTCTCTGGCGCCTGGCGCTGACCACGGGCAGCGGCTCCATTTACGGTGTCCTTGTAGCCCGTGAAGCCTACGACTCAGCCATCATGGCGCCGATGTTTATCGCCATGTCTTTTTCTTTTGGCCTTGCCGTCTACAATCTCGTACTGCTCGCCGCTTGCAGGGGCAGCGGCCGGGAAATCGGTGATGTCCTGTTACGGCGCCTCGGACGGCTGCTGGGGATTTTTGTCGCGGTGGTGCTCTATTTCACCGCTGTGCAGCACCTGACCAACCTTTATGCGGCCGAACACAGCGGGGTTGAACGCTTCATCCTGCGTGACGGCGGAATCTATACCCTGCTGTTCTGGGGTGGGCAGATCATTGTGGGCGGTCTCTTGCCGCTGGTGCTGGTATTTGTGTCCTCCCGGCGTGGTTTGCATCCCAGCGGACGCACAGTGGCGCTCACCTCGATGCTGGTCATCATGGGTGCTTTTTCCCAACTCTATGTGTTGATTATCGGTGGCCAGGCCTACCCCCTGACCCTGTTCCCCGGTATGGAGGTGTCCTCCAGCTTTTACGATGGCGCTATTGCCAGCTATACACCGAGCCTGCCGGAAATCGGCCTGGGGCTGGGTGGTGTGGCACTGGCTGGCCTGGTCGTCCTGTTTGGGATCAAGCTGCTGCGTTTTCTGCCAACCACGCTGGTAAATGCGGCGATCGATCCGCACTATGTAGCTACTTCGAACAAGGCATAGCCCCGGCGCAAACGGGCGCATATTGATATGGCCCATCTTTTCATCGCAGCTGCCCACAAGTCCTCAGGCAAGACATCGGTTGCGGTGGGCCTGACGGCAGCCCTGGTAAAACGGGAACTAACCGTGCAGCCGTTCAAGAAGGGTCCCGATTATATCGACCCCATATGGTTGGCGCGTGCCGCCGGCAGGGCCTGTTATAACCTCGATTTTTTCACCCAGTCCGACACGGAAATACTTGCCACCTTCACCGGGAAATCGATTGGCGCTGATATCAGCGTGATTGAGGGCAACAAGGGCTTGTTCGATGGCCTCGATGTCGAGGGTGCAGACAGCAACGCAGCGCTGGCGACGATGCTGTCGGCGCCGGTAGTGCTGGTGATCGATACCGGCGGCATGACCAGGGGTATTGCACCGTTGATCCGCGGTTACCTGGACTTCGATCCGGACGTTGATATCCGCGGAGTGATCCTCAACAAGGTGGGCGGAGCACGCCATGAAACCAAGTTGCGGGCAGCGCTTGAGCGCTATACCGATGCCGATGTGCTGGGGGCAATTGGACGTGACGCCGCACTCGAAATCCCCGAGCGGCACCTGGGCCTGATACCGGCAAACGAAGTCGGCATGGCAGACACCATGATTGCACGCCTGGCAGATGCCGTATCGGCTGGCGTTGACCTCGATCACATTATTGATCTTGCCAGCGCCGCCAGTTTGCCGGCGGGAAAGACAGTGCCTGTGGCTAGCCTGCAACAGCAGACTGCTGATGTGCGGATCGCCATTGCACGTGATGCTGCCTTCGGCTTTTATTACCAGGATGACCTCGAAGCTTTTGCGGAAGCGGGCGCTGAACTCGTTGCCTTCGATGCACTCAACGATGCGCTGCTGCCTGAGGCGGATGGCCTGTTTATCGGCGGTGGTTTTCCCGAAACCCACCTGGCGGCACTGTCAGCAAATCAAAGCCTGCTTGCGAATATCCGGCAGGCGTTGGCGTCGGGTATACCCGCATACGCCGAATGCGGGGGGCTGATGTACCTGGCGCGCAGTATCGCGTGGCGCGGGGAGAGACGAAACATGGTCGGGGCTGTGCCTGCAGACGTTATTGTCGGCAATCGCCCACAGGGAAGGGGCTATATGGTACTCGAGGAAACCGCAAAGAGCCCATGGCCCTCATCGTCAGCAACTCAAGGCGCCGTAACGGCCAGCATTCCCGCACACGAATTCCATTATGCGCGCCTCGAAAACCTGCCGGATGATTTGAATTATGCGTATCGCGTTATCCGTGGCGCGGGTATCGACGGGCGCCATGACGGCATCGTCATCGGCAACCTCCTGGCGGGCTTTGCGCACCATCGAAACACTGCAGCCAATCCCTGGGTCAAACGTTTCGTGGAGTTTGTCCGAAAAAAGCCTGGTTAAATGTAAGGCGCCGGCGGAAAGAGTGAGAAGACGTGACCTTTCCCCCCGTCGGTGGCGCCGCTCATGCAAATAGAAATGGACGTGGCCGTAGAATAATACGGTGCAGGGGCGCCCTGTATGATTACTTGCTTAGTGCTGCGACCAGCGCTTGCGCCTTTTTCCGTTGTTCCTCGCCAAGCTCCATGTATTGCGCGTGGCTGGCTTCCTGGAAATACTTTACGACCTCATCAAAATCATTCAGCGCCATGAGGGCAACATCACTATTCTCTGTCATTTCCGCCAGTATCATTCTAACCGCACCCAGGTTGGCCAGGGTCATGGCCCAACCCATTGGGAGCTTCTCCCGGGTGATTTCCAGCAGCGCGTTTTCATAGGCGGTAACTGATTCTTGCAGCAACTGCGGATCACCTTGACGTTTGCCGAGGGATTGGAGCGCGGCGCCGAGATTATTCTGCGTCATCGCCCAGTCCTGCGGTACTTGTTCACGGGTCCGTTCAGCCAGTGCGTTCTGAAAGGCAGCAACTGATTGCTCCAGGGTTCGTGGGCCTTTGCGGTACTCCCCGAGCAGTCGAAGCACAGTACCCATGTTGTTAAAAGTTGTAGCCCAGTTCATCGGCAACTGTTTTCGGGTCCATTCCTGCAAAACATTTTTATATGCTTCAACCGACTTCTTCAGCAGTTTAGGGTCTTTCTCGCGCTGGCCAAGGACTTGAAGTGCGGTGCCGAGATTATTTTGTGTTGCGGCCCAGTCCATCGGTACCTGCTCCCGGGTGCGTTCCTCAAGTGCGCTTTCAAATGCTTCAACCGCTTTTTCCAACATCTCGGTGTCACCCTGGCGTTGTCCCAGGATTCCAAGCACATTGCCGTAATTATCCTGCGTTGTGGCCCATTCCAGTGGCGCCTGTTTCTGGCTCCTGACTGAAAGTGCATTTTCAAAGGCCAGAATGGCACTTTCCAGCATCCATGTGGCGCGGTGGCGTTGCCCGAGAACTCCAAGCGCGTTACCAAAATTATGCTGTGTTGTGGCCCAGTCGCCGGACCTTTCTTTTTTGGGGGCAAGGCCAAGAACCGTGTTTTCATAGAGATCGATCGCCTGTTCAAGCGCCGCATTGTTCCTGAACTCGCGACCATGTTCTGCCAGCATCAAGGCCTGCTGGTTACGGTATTTCCATTGCAGCGGTACTTCCAGCCCCCTGGTTGTCGCAGCTTCAGCGAAAAGTTCAGAGGCGCGCTGGTATTCCTGTTGGGTGGCTGCGTTTTGGGCTTGTTCCGCAAGAAGAAGAGCGGCGTTTTCAGGTTCAGTCAATTTCATGAATATTTATCTCTTAAACGTAAAAGGGGCCGGATACAGTTAACTGTATCCGGCCCCTTTTACGACTTATTCAGTCGACGATGTGGTAAACAGGCGCCTTTTCCATCACCCATTCGCCCGATTCCGGGTCGCGGCGGGATAAGGTCAGGCAATGCCAGTTCTCATCATCCAGTTTCATGTGATCGCCACGATAGTAGTACCCCGGCCAACGGGTTTCCTCGCGGAACAATGTGTGCTGCGCGACAGACTGCGATGTAAGCAGACGGTGCTTCAGCTCCCATGCGCGCATGAGCTGGTGTAAATCTTCAGCGCCAATGTGCTCAAAATCTTCCTCCATGATATCCAGCAACTCAATTCCGCGCTCGAGCAATTTATCGTTGGTCATGTAGTTCACGCTGATACCGCCGACGTACTCATCCATAACCTTCTCAAGGCGCTGAAGACCCTGGATAGGCAGAAGATAGCTGGGAGAAACGGTTCCACCGACGATCTCGTTGCGACCGATCGCATAGTTTTCCATGGGCTGATAGACGGTTTCTTTGAAATCATTTATCTGCTTGTCAGAGACGTTAATTTTTTCATTGCGCAGGTCTTTAATGTATTTGACTGCGGCCTTTGCAGCGAGACGGCCTTCGGTGAAGGAACCGGAAGAGAATGCATGCGCGGTGCCGCCAACGGCGTCTCCGGCGCCAAAAAGTCCGTCGACCGTCATCATCCGGTTATATCCCCACTGGTATTCATCGGGGGACAGGTCTTCCGGTCCGCTGCACCATGCGCCTGAACAGGTTGCGTGGGAACCCATAACATAAGGCTCCGAGGTGGTCAGTTCAGGGTTGATGTACTTTGGATCAATGTCCTGAGACGCCCACACAACCGCCTGGCTGACAGTCATGCCGAGGAAGTTTTCCCAGCCCACTTCTTCCAGATGGGGATCCTGGAAGGCTTCCTTGGTGACCATGTGGATCGGTCCACGGCCCGCTGCGACTTCTTTGACGAAGGCATGGTTACGCAAACAGGTGGGTGTCGGTTGATGATCGATATATTCACCGACCATGGCCTTGGTATCTTCATACCAGGTGGTTTCGTATTCGTTGCCGTAGGCATTCTGGGTGTAGGTTTTCAAATGCAGGAAGTACGCACCAACCGGCCCATAACCGTCCTTGAATCGCGCCAGTACGATACGGTTTTCCATCTGCGTCATCTTGGCGCCGGCCTGAAGCGCCAGTGCATAAGCTGAACCACTACTCCAGGGTGCATACCAGGTGCGTCCCATACCTTCACCCACCGAACGGGGTTTGAAGATGTGCGATGCGCCGCCGGCGGCGACTACAACCGCTTTAGCCCGGAAAACATGGAAGTCACCGGTGCGGCAATTGAAGCCCACTGCACCACCAACGCGGTTATCCTTGCTTTCATCCATCAGCAGATGCGTCACCATGATCCGGTTATATATTTTATCCGCAGAGTTGCGCGCAGCATTGGCGACAATGGGTTTGTAGCTTTCACCGTGGATCATGATCTGCCACTTGCCTTCGCGCAGGTAGCGCCCGGTTTCGGCGCTTTTCATGAAGGGCAGGCCCCATTCTTCAAATTTGTGTACGGCAGAATCGACATGGCGGGCCATATCAAACGCCAGATCCTCACGCACCAGGCCCATCAAGTCATTACGGGCATAGCGCACATGATCCTCGGGATTGTTCTCACCCCATTGGGTGCCCATGTAGCAGTTGATGGCGTACAGACCCTGGGCGACCGCGCCGGAGCGGTCAATATTGGCCTTCTCGGCAATAACAATCTTCAGGTCACGACCCCAGTACCTGGCTTCGTAGGCAGCACCCGTGCCACCCATACCTCCGCCGACAACGAGGATATCGCAATCTTCATAAACTGTTTTAATGCCCATCAGTAATATACTCCCTGCTTGAGTTCACCCGGCAAATCCCGCAGCCCGCCTTCGTAGCCGAGCACGTCCGGTTCGTAGCAAAGCAACTGGGAGTTCAATGCCTCTTCATCCGGGACAGGCAGACTGGCAAGGTCTTCAATGCCCTCTCCCCACTTCTTGGTAGTAATTGGTGAAAGGAAGTTTTTCACACGGCCATCACGGAATTTGATCTTCCAGGCAATCGTGCCTTTTTCTTCTTCCCGAAGCACACGGACGCTATGACCGAGCGGGGCGAAATCTGCATAGCCACGCACATCAATTGCATTTTGCGGGCAAGCCTTCACACAGGAGTAACACTCCCAGCACATATTGGGTTCAATGTTGGTGGCGCGTCGAAGTGTTTTGTCGATGTGCATGATGTCGGACGGGCAGATATCGACGCAATGTCCACAGCCGTCGCAGCGGGTCATATAGACAAATGTTGGCATGTTAGTTCGTCTCCGGCAGTAAGGACCAATGATTGTAAAAATCAATGACCGATTGTTGAGTATTTAATGTCATTAATTGTGTAATTAGTAGTTTTTGGGCAGCAGGCGCTTGATACCAGGACCAAACTGCTCGGGCTTGTCTGCAGGTGCTGGCAAGCCGTCTCTTGAACCGTCCGCTTTGGCTACCCGTTTCTGAAAAGCTGCTGCGGGTTTAAAGAACATATGGGCGAATTTGGACCACAGCACACCTCCGAACAGCACCGTGCTGGAGAAGATGAACAAACCGAAGAACAGGGTAGACCACCCTCCGGCACCTGCCGCCTGCAGTGCGGACCAGATCAGCGCGAAAGTCGCAGTCGCGAGTAGTGATAAGACGAACAGGTCTGCGCGTACAACGCGGTACCATGGATGGCCCTCCGCAGCTACGTCGACCCGAATGAAAAACCAGAACCAGTACCCGCCAACGCAGAGCATCAGTGCGCCGAGATGCCACAGCAGCGGCAGGATGGCGGGGGTGGCCGAGCCCACATAGCCAAAAATCATGATGGCAGTGGTGGCGGCAAACATGATGAAACCGTACATGGTGAGAAGGTGGGCAACCCGTCGGCGCTGATTGCAGAACTCACCGGAAGTTATCACATCCACGACAACGGTCTGGATTGCAATCGATACTTTTTCGCCACCAGAAACTGACTTGGTTGCTGAAGCCTTGGCCTTTTCGGCATTTTCAAAGAAATACTGAGCGCTTTTTTTGTGAATCATGTCTAAAATTGTTCCGCCCGCGACCAGCAGAACCATAGCTATGACATACACCTGCATTGCGATGGGCGATATGGATCCCGCAAGCTCGGAGAAGGGGTTGATGGTGAACATGAAATCGGATCTCCTCAGGGGTTATTCATTGAATAACTGATTTTGAATCATTATGATGCGCAGCACAACCTGCCTAACATTATAGTTTGCTAATGTAGCAGTATCCCAGTGTTTAACTGAAAAAACAATCGTTTAGTGCGTTTGGCTTTTTTGAGGGTGAAAAAACTCCGTGAACGTCATACGATTTAAAGACTTTTTAAAACGAAATGCAGGCTCATCCGTCTCTCTTGCCAGGAAAAACTATCATGTCTGAACATCAGGATTGCATCTTTTGTGGCGAGCCGGAGATGGTGATCGAAAATGAATTGGCTTTTGCCCACTATGACAGCTACCCGGTTAACCCCGGCCATTGCCTGATTATCCCGCGCCGGCATGTGGCTGAATATTTTCAGGCGACGACCGAGGAAAAAGCGGCTATCTTGGCACTGGTTGATGAAATGAAAACCATCATCGACCGGGACTACAGGCCGGATGGATACAATATTGGTGTCAATATCGGTGAAGCAGGCGGTCAGTCAGTGCCACATATCCACATCCATATGATTCCAAGATACAAGGGAGATGTGGAAGACCCCAGGGGTGGTGTGCGCGGAGTAATACCCCACAAGCAGAAATACGAGAGAAAGGTACGTGGAACCTAACGGTTAAGCGTATTAATATTATATATTGGTAATATAACTAAACCTTTCACTCCCTGAAGGAGAAATGCATCATGTCAAAACTGGTATCACCACATGGTGGCGGTGGGTTAAAAGCACTGCTCGCACCGAGGGCAGAACGGGCAGAACAGCTTGCACGCGCCCAGGGTTTAACAAAGGTACCGATGACGAGTCGCGAGGTATCGGACGTATTAATGATGGCCATGGGTGCCTATACACCGCTTGATGGATTCATGGGTAAGGGTAACTGGCGTCGTGTTTGTATGGATATGAAGCTCAAAAATGGTGTGTTCTGGCCGATACCCATCACGCTCTCCAGTGACAAGGCCCTCGCTGACAGCATTCACGTGGAAGAAGAGGTTGCC
>JAIVWI010000015.1:0-27592 GCA_048636595.1 Oceanospirillum sp.
AATCCGTGTACGGCGACGGCTCAAAGTATTCGAAAATATTCGATGCCAATACCGATCAGTTGGAACAACCGGACCGGATATTCCCGGGACAGGAGCTGCAGATACCCGGCCTGGACGACTAGCTCTTACAGGTGGCCGTGCTCCAGCGGACGTTCGCGGTGCATCAGGATCCACTCTGCGTGCTCTTCCAGTGCCGCGTTGCCCAGGGCGCGCAAAATCTGCTGCTTCTTTTCGATATCCTGCGTTTTGCTCAACAAACGGTATGCATTACGAAATACCCGGTTCATGAACCGGTATTGCTTGATCAACTCCTTGTCCGCCTTTTGATGCGAGTAAGCGCTGCGGACTGCAGCGATTAAAGGCAGCACGCCCATCAGGACCAGCAAAATCCGATGCTGGCTTTGCTGCAGCATGCCTGCGGCCACGTACAGTACAATGGCCAGGGTGATACCCAGCCACAAACTGAGATTGCCCAGTAATTCAGTTTTTCGGAAAGCTTTTTCCTTTAAGAATGCCTTGTGTTTGTAATAGTCCAACTGGCCGCCGGGATCACCCGGCCGGCCGACCCAGTGTTCGATGACCCAGTCCACCCATGCAGGATCCGGATGGTCTTCGCGGTCCTGGGCCAGGCTGGCGGACCGCATCACGTGCCGGATCCAGCCCAGGTCGACATCCTGTTTCTGTAGGAAATTGTCATAGGCAAACTCGATGGACGAAGTGTCCACGACACCTGACAGCAACCAGTAGAGCTGCACTCTCAAGCCTTCAGCCAGGGCCCGGTAATCGAGGTATTTACGGTGCCACTGCCGGCGTTCACTCCACAGATACAGCGCCACGCCGCTGAAAAACAGGGCCAGGAACACCAGCACCAGCCAGTCCAGGCCGTCGTACTCGGAGTACACGATGAATGACAGGCCCATCAACACGGCGATAATGTGCGTAAGCAGCAAACCGGTCGAAACCCTTTTCCGAAAATGGATGGCCAGCCAGTCGGCCGCTCCGAAGCTCCGGTCGACATCCCTGATACTCGGTGGTACTGCGAGCACGGCCTGGCCAGATAACAGGCTGTGGGACTCCCGGTCAAGGGATTCACTGAAGCGTTTTTTGTCCTGCCCAAATTGCACCAGGCGTTGCAGCATCTGGCGATAGGCAGCCGGCATTTTATCCCCCGGGGCCGGTTCAAAGTGGGCCGTAATCCAACGTGCTGCAGCCGGTTTCATTTCGGGCGCCAGGGCGCCACCGGCCCGGCTCCGGGAACAGAAAATATGAAAGGCCAGGTCATTTTCATTCTCGGCCAGCAGGTTAGGCGACTCTTCCCGGCGCCCAGGGTGGGCCAGCAAACCGGTCAGGTGATAGTGAAGCACATCCGCCGTACCTCCCTCACGCTCGGCCTCAAGTCCGTCCCACAGGGTCAACAACACCTGGCAGTGGTTGGAGATGAAAACGCCAGCCTGGACATATTGCTGGTTACGCGCAGGGCCATGGGACTCAATGTAGGTGGGATCGATTCCGT
The DNA here is from genome assembly GCA_048636595.1 of Oceanospirillum sp. Classification (GTDB taxonomy): domain Bacteria; phylum Pseudomonadota; class Gammaproteobacteria; order Xanthomonadales; family SZUA-36; genus JAJRRA01. Next base: position 1,514 of record JAIVWI010000015.1, read on the forward strand.
TATGGGGAGGCAGGCTGATCACCGTTTCGGCAGCGCCCAGTTGCTTGCGAAATTGGGACAGTGATTCCTCGCCGTCGAAGTCTTTTTCGTAGATCTCCTGGAACATGGGCAACACAACGACGTAGGGAATGCCCATCTCTTGTGCTACCCCTGTCACCAGCCTGTCAGCCCCCTCCGCCAATGGTGTCAGCAACTGCAACTCCAATTCCGGAAAATCATCCCGCAATTGCTGGAAAAAAGCCCGCACCTGTTCACGCAGGGCGGGCTCTTCAGTTGTTATGAGGTCGCGATGACCGGTGACACCAATGCTTAGATTCATCCTGACCCGCTTACTCCACTATCAATTTCCACGATTTTTAATTACCGGATCAGAGTTGATTTCAGCGCCGCCGGCCCGGGGCCGGGCAAAGAGCTTGTAATGAGTGGTGCACGCATTGTTGTTAAGGTCGTGAATCTGTAAGCGGCGACCATTTGCAACAACATTCGCACTTGATGCTTTTCCTGATTTACTGTCACCGCCGCTTAATCGGAAATCATTCATAGTACAGTCCTGGAGCGGGTAGCCGGCGTCACCCCAGTGTTGTCCATCCGGACTGAATTGCAGGCGTGTCAGCTCCCAATCCTGTCCACTGGCGGCATCGAGTTCCCAGGAGATTATCGGTGAATTGCCGTGCTCCACGTCGATGCAGCCCATATTCTGAGGACTTCCCGGGCATTCGGAATTGGAAAATCCCATCTTGTAACCCGTTCCATTTTGGTAAACCGTCAGGTCAATGTGCTTGTCCTGAGCAAACAAGGTAAACGGACTGCTGATCAACAGCAAAAGAATCAAAGACTTGTTAATTAGTATTTTATTGAGCGGTTGTAATAAAGCCATGAACACTCTCCTGATTATTAATTGATTACTTGATTTCACAGCTCCCCCTGATTGACCTGCATTATGGGGCGCCCATCACTGAGTATAGACTGTCATTGGGAAACCACCCGGAAACTCTGCTCTCGTTCATGCTTTGCTTTCCCATTCAATCACACAAGTCATAAGCCTGGCAGAAACGAATAAACGCCGGTTCGTAGTATCCTTTGCCCAATAGATAATCAGTATAAAACCTGGCCGATGCCAAATCTCCGCGCATTATTGCCTGGCGGGCCGCAAGTCCTGCTAACGTACAGCTCCTGACGGGCGGTTCACTCAATGAATAATCTTCCACTTGGGCCAAGCTGCCAGCTGGCGGCAGCTCATTGTTCAGTTGCCAGTACTGGAACAATGCAAATGCGAGCAATATACGGCCCCTGGCAAAACCAGAACTTTCTGATACGCTTGTGGAAAGGGCCTGAACCGCGCGCAGGTTGAATTCCATTGCTTCCTCTTCTCTGCCATTTTCTTTTTCCAAATCGGACTGGGACAACCAGGTGCTGGCAAGATTCTCGGTTTTCCAGGGCGGAAAATCTTGTCTTTGCTCCGCTTCTTCAACCATAAGCCTGCTCGACATCGAGATCAGTGCTTTCGCATCCTCAACATGACCTGTGTTGATCAGGATATGGCCGATCCGTTGCAACCGTACCAAACGCTCCCAGCCAAACTTGTGATGCTCGGGTTGCTCTCTGGCCAATTGTGCCAGCAGAGCTTCCGATTCCCGGAGATTCTTGAGTGCAAGCTCGTTTAAGCCCATTTGGCGCTGTACCGAACCATTACCCGATAAAGAATAAGCCAGCCTCTCCTGCGCTCCCTGATCATCCGGATCCAGTTCGTGCAGCTTCTTTGCAATAGCTACATTTTCTGAACGAAACTGGTAGGCCTTGCCCAGGTTGCACACTCCCCGCCAGGCGTCGGCAAGGTGCGCCTGGGTTTCAGATATTTCCAAAAGGTAATGCTGGTCATCCGGTTCCAGCACCATGGCCACCTGGTTGTATTCCAGTGCGGCCTGCATCAGCCGGATGGCTTTATCAGGGTCACCGCCTTCGCGCCTAATCTCGACCAGGCCCAGGTTGGTCAAGGTGTAAGAAAGCTCAAGCACGTTCTCGGCACTTTTTGGATCGGCATTAATCAGGCGGCGGGTGATGACCCCGTAGCGGGTAAATGACTCCGCCGCCGGGTCGAGGTCGCCATTTTCCCAGTGTACGTATCCTACCCAGAATTCAGCCTGACCCAGTTCGAACAGGTTGTCGTAATTGCGTTTGTCCCGTTGATACAGGTACACCAGGGCGGCAAGTGAGCGACTGAATGCTGTCATGGCGCCCTGGCTGTCACCACGATCCCTCGCCGCCATGCCTTCCTGCCGCCAGTCCAGTGCCTTTTGCAGCAATGCCGTATCGTCCAGGCTGCTGAATTGTTCCTGCTCAGCAAGCCGGACCATTTCGAGCTGATCATCGTCGAGCAAATCCAGGCCGGAAACCGGGTTGAGTTCCTCCAGCGTACCCAGCATATAGCTGAGCAGTTCCTCGGTGTTGGCACGCCGCTGCTGCGCCGCCTTGTGACTGGTGATGGTGCTTACCGACAGGATCGTCGTCAATAGCACAACTGAAGCTACAGTCACCGAGGACACAATCCAGTTGCGCCGGCGGCGCTGCATCTCCCGCTGGCGGAGGTCATCCAGGCGGATGCCAAGGATACCGGCGACCAGTTTGAGCTTGGCCAACACCTTGCCGTCGGCCCATTTGCGCGCATCGGCCGCCAGCGGCTCCAGCGCTCCGCTGCCCCTGTCCTCAACCAGCACATCCGGAAAACACCGTTCCGCAGGATCGGCGGCCTGTGGGTCCCCTTCGACGATAAGCGCATAGATCCGGTCTGCCCGGCCCAGCGCTGCGAATGCCCTGATTTCCTCATTCACCCAGCGGGATTGTGCCGCCGCCGGGGAACAGATCACCACCAATGTTTCCGCCGACGCGAGTTCATGCTGGACAGTTTCAGTAAGGCTGGCTGCTGAAGAAAGGTCTTCACGGTCGCGGAACACGGGCGCCAGGCGCGCAGGAATTTTTCCAAAACTGCCCTGTTTTCCAACCAGGCGCCTGGGCACGCGATAACTTTCAAGGGCATGCTGGAGCCAGCGGGCCCAGTGCTCATCCCGGTGGCTGTAGCTGATAAATGCCTTGTAACGAAAGTCTGTCACGGGATCACGGTTCTCTCAAAGCCGCCCTCCTGCATGCACGGATCAGGGCCGGTATAATAATTTTCAAGCATAGATCAATTAGCCGGGAGTTTTACACTTTTTGTAAACAAATTTAATGCATTGCCAAGTATTTCGATCACAAAAGAAAGACGAGACCTACCTGTTCGTGGCCGCGGACCAGCCGTTCGAGGAATTACCTGAGGATTTACTCGCCACATTCGGTGAACCGGTGTTCGTAATGGCCTTGAAGCTTTCCTCAAAAAGCAAACTGGCCAGGGTGGAAACACAGAGCGTGTTGGAAAGCCTGCGTGAGCGGGGCTTTTTTCTTCAGCTTCCCCCGAAATTGCCGGTCGAAGAGGAGATTTCGAAGCGGTTTTCCCAGGGCCTGTGACCAGGCATTGATATTGATGTAACGCTGTATCCTGATCAATTCACTTTGTTCAGGGACTCTCCCTTCAAAAACGCACCGATGATCTCCGCCAACTGGTCCACAGCAGCCTGCCGGGCGGTCCTGCTGGCCCAGGCATTGTGGGGGGTAACAATCAGGCTGGGTATGTCATTTGCGAGCAACGGATGGTCGGGAGGGGGCGGTTCCATGCTCAAGACATCCACGCCGGCCCCGGCAATGATCCCCTCGCGTAAACAGTCTGCCAGATCTCTTTCATTGATGATGTCCCCACGGGCTGTATTGATCAGCAAGGCGCCTGGCTTCATGGCCTGCATCACTTCACGATCGATCAAACCACGGGTTTCTTCGGTGAGCGGGCAGTGGATACTCAGCACATCTGTCTTTTGAATAAGTTCGTCAAATGACACCCTGCCCTCTCGCACGGCTACTCCTTTTTGCTCGGCAATCAACACGTTCATTCCCATGGATTCCGCCAAATCCGCGGTCGCCTTGCCCAGCACACCGTAGCCGATGACACCGAAATTAAGACCCCTGAACTCCCGGATGGGCCGGTCGTTCAGGCAAAACTGGCGCGAATTACTCCAGGCGCCCTGGCGTACACTTTGCCAGTACCAGGGCTGGGCGGTCAGCAGGTTCAGCATCAATGTGATGGCATGCTGCGCAACCGAGTGACTTGCGTAATCCCGAATATTGCACACCGTGATTCCCAACCCCGAGGCGGCTTCCAGGTCCACGTTGTTGGTTCCGGTGGCTGCCAGGGCAATCAGTTTCAGCTTCTCTGCCGACTCCAGTGCTGCACGATCCAGTACGCACTTGTTGCTGATGACCACGTCCGCCGTCCGGATACGCCCGGCAATTTGCTGCGGTTCACTGAAAGCATGCCAGTCCCAGTGCGCAAGAGAGGATGACAGCCGACCCAGGTCCAGGTCGCCGTTATCCACAGTTTCCAGATCCAGGAAAACCCCTTTTTGAAGTACGTCAGGCATTATGCGGGCTTGCTCACTGTGTAGTGGTGGCCACGCTGACCGATTCAATTCCAACGGCCTTCGCGGCGTCCAGGATGGTCACCAGCGCCTCGGTATCTGCTTCCGGGTGCGCTGCAACGATAAGGGGAGACGCCGGCTTTTCAGCCTTCTCCCGTTCCAGGTTGGCCTGCACAGCCCCGCGCTCCAGGATACGGCCTTTCACGCTGATCAGGCTGCCGGCGTCGATTCTCACTACGATCGGGCCCTTATCCTCTTTTTGCACCTCCTTGGGTGGCGCACTGGATGGACGGGAAACCTCGAGACCCTGCTCCTTCACGAATGACGTGGTCACGATAAAAAAGATGAGCATGATAAAAACGATATCCAACATCGGGGTGATGTTGATTTCAGCTTCGTCATCAATTCGATGTTTTCTGCGCATCATGCAAAATTCGTGGCAAGGTTAGCCCGCCAGACAGCTTACTGAAACCTTGAGTTTTTCGCCACTGTCGCAGCAGCAATTCGCCGTAACAATAATTCAAGCTGTTTTTTGTCCCGAATAATGGGAGACTTAAATAGCAATATGCGGGTTAATAAGAATCATTAAGGAATTTCCATGGATCCTGTAGTTCTTGCCTTCGCTTTTGGCGGCCTGAGTGCGCTTTCCCTCCCGGTTGGTGCAGCCATTGGCCTGTGGCTGCGTCCCAGTCTGAAGGTAACTGCCGCGGTTATGGCGTTTGGCGCCGGCGCGCTGTTGTGCGCCCTTGCACTTGAGCTTGTTGTGCCGGCGATGTCGCATTTTCCGGACGATCCGCAGGAGGGATTCAAGTGGCTGGCATCGGGAGCAATCATTGGCAGCATCATATTCATCGGTCTTGACCAGTCGCTTTCCAATATGGGCGCCTATTTGCGCAAAGCATCCACCATCAGCCAGAAACTGAGACGAACCAAAAAACGACATTACAAGGAAATCCTTCAACGGCTCTCGCGAGTGGAACTGATGCTGAAACTACCACCGGAGGAGGCTCGCCGGATCATAAGCCACGTCAAGAAACGCACTTTTCCAAAGGGTACTGTTATTTTCCACCAGGGTGATTTGGGCGATGCTTTGTACCTGATCGAGTCCGGCAGCGTAAACATTCATGCCCACTTGACTGAACAGGGAGAGGAGGTGGGCGTCACCACCCTGGGCGACGGTGAGACCTTTGGCGAAATTGCACTGGTTACCGGCGTCCCCAGAACCGCTACGGTAGAAGCAGAAGAAGACACTGTCGTGTGGCAAATCCACAAGGATGATTTTGATCACATTGTTCTTGTTTCGCCAAAACTGCGCACGGCGCTCGAACAGATGGTGGAATCCCGCCAAAGTAAAAACCTGAGCGCCGGTATTACTCCTGAGGATTCAGAAAACTGGATAAGCAGGGCCGAACAAAACCTCGAATCAGAGATCGGGCGGCCCACAGAAACCGAAATCCTTCATGCCGCCAACGAGCACAGGAAAGGCGGCAGCAACGTGGCGCTGGCGATGTGGCTGGGCGTCATGCTGGACGGCATCCCGGAGTCGCTGATTATCGGTGCCTCGATGCAGGGATCGACTGTCAGCCTGGCGCTGATTGGCGGCCTGTTCATGGCCAACTTTCCGGAAGGCATGTCCAGCGCCGTCGTAATGAAGAATCAAGGCAACAAATCTCTCAACATCATTCTGATGTGGGCTGCCCTGGTGCTGATGACTGCCGTGGGTGCGGCCATTGGCAACCTGTTTATTTCCGATGTGTCTCGCGAACTCGAGGCTCTGCTCGAGGGGCTGGCTGCCGGCGCCATGCTGGCCATGATCGCGCAAACCATGCTGCCCGAGGCCTTTGATCACGGCGGCTGGCTGACCGGATTCATGACGGTCGTCGGTTTTCTTGCCGCCATTTTTATGGGAACGCTGGACGAGGAGAAAAGAGAAGGGACACATGGTGGGGACCGCGCGCCAATTGAGGTATCCGCCGAGAATTACTCCACTGTCACCGATTTTGCAAGGTTGCGGGGCTGATCGACGTCGGTGCCGCGTAATACGGCCACGTGGTAGGCGAGTAACTGGAGGGGGATGGTCAGGACAACGGGGGCCAGCAGTTCGCCACCGGTATCCACTTCGATGATTTCACCGTGCCGGTCTTCAAGGCTGGAAACGGCTTCGGCATCTGCGATCACGTACATTTCTCCACCTCGCGCCCGCACTTCCTCGATGTTGCTGATCAGTTTTTTCAACAGGCGGTTGTTGGGCGCCACTGCGACCACCGGCATGTCGTGATCCACCAGGGCCAGCGGGCCGTGCTTAAGCTCACCGGCCGGGTAGGCCTCGGCGTGGATGTACGAGATTTCCTTGAGTTTCAGGGCGCCTTCCATTGCGATGGGATAGTGGCTGCCACGGCCCAGGAAAAGAGCATGGTGTTTGTCGACAAATCGCTCGGCAAGCAACTCAATCCTCTCATCCAGCTCCAAAGCTTGTTTGATTAATCCCGGCAGACTATTGAGTTCAATGACCCACTGTTCCAACTGATCCGCATCCACCTGACCCCCTATTTGCGCGAGTTCCAGGACCAGCAACTGCAGGGCAACCAACTGCGTGGTGAAGGCCTTGGTGGAGGCGACACCGATCTCCAGGCCCGCCCGTGTCATCAGCACCAGGCCGGCTTCGCGTACGATGGAGCTTTCCGGCACATTGCAAATCGCCAGTGTCGCCAGGTAACCGGCTTCCTTTGCATACCGCAGAGCCGCCAGGGAGTCTGCCGTTTCTCCGGACTGCGAGATGACGACAAACAGCGTGTTGTCCGGTACTACCGGGTTGCGATAGCGGTATTCGCTGGCCACTTCCACCATGCAGGGGATGCCGGCAAGCTGTTCCAGCTGATAGCGCGCCACCAGGCCGGCGTGAAAACTCGTACCACAGGCAACGATATGCACCTGCCTGACTTTTTTGAGCATGTCAGCCGTGCCGACACCGAAAATATTGGGTAGCACACGGTCTTTGCTGATGCGGCCTTCCAGTGTTTCCGCAACCGCCGCAGGCTGCTCGAAAATCTCTTTTTGCATGTAATGACGATACTTGCCGCGCTGCACTGCGTCCGCTGTCAGGTCTGCTTCCCTGACCGGGCGGCAAGCCACCTCGTCATTGCGGTCCCGGATTTCGTATCCGCCGGTATCCAGCCGGACAATATCCCCTTCCTCGAGATATACAAACCGATTGGTTACCGGAAGCAGGGGGAGAGCATCCGATGCCAGGTAATGCTCGTCAAAGCCCAGTCCCAAAACCATCGGGCTGCCCTCACGGGCGCCTACAATCACGCCTGGCTCCTGCGCGCTGAGTACCGCGATGGCAAAGGCCCCCTGCAGGCGTTTAACCATCAGGCGTACCGCGCCAAACAGGTCGCTCCCCTGCGACATTAATTGGTGAACCAGGTGCACCATTACCTCGGTGTCGGTATCCGAACTGAATTCGTAGCCGGCTGCCTGTAACTCCTGGCGCAGTGCATCGTGATTTTCAATGATGCCGTTATGGACCAGCGCAATCTCGTTGCTGGAAATATGCGGGTGTGCGTTTTGCGTATTCGGTACACCGTGCGTAGCCCATCGCGTATGGGCAATGCCGCAGTGCCCCGACAGCGGTGCTTCAGCCAGTAAGGTTTCGAGGTCCCTGACCTTGCCCTGTGTCCGCTGCCTGTGGATCACGCCATTTGTCTGAATCGCGATACCGGCCGAATCGTAGCCCCGGTATTCCAGCGCGCGGAGTCCGGAAACCAGTATTTCGCTGACGTCACGATGGGCGGAAGCCGCTACGATGCCGCACATCAGGATTTCTCCTTTTGGGGCCGCTGCCAGTGCGCCACTGTGACCTGTTTTGCGCGACTTACCGTCAGTGAATCAGCAGGTGCATCTTTCGTCAAAGTGGTTCCAGCGCCGATGGTGGCGTCCTTGCCGACGGTCACCGGCGCGACAAGCTGTGAATCCGAACCGATGAATGCACCATCCTCGATAACGGTCCTGTACTTGTTCACGCCATCATAATTGCAGGTGATTGTACCTGCGCCGATATTGACGTCCTTGCCGATGGTGGTGTCGCCCAGGTAGCTGAGATGACTGGCTTTACTGCCCTCGCCCAGTCGGGTGTTCTTGACCTCGACAAAATTTCCAATCCGCGTGCCGGCTGCCAGCTCGGTTCCGGGACGCACGCGGGCGAACGGCCCAATATCGCAGGGCCCGCTTGTCCTGACCCCTTCCAGCACACTGTATGCATGCACCCGTGTACCCGCTGCCAGGTCACAGTCTTTCAGTACCGCTCCGGGCCCGATCGTGACGCCATCTCCTAAAGTAATCGAGCCTTCCAGGACAACATTGATATCCAGGCACACATCCATTCCGGTTGCCACCTTACCGCGGATTTCCACGCGTTCAGGGTCGATGATATGTACACCTTCGTCCATCAGGCGCCTCGTTGCCTGTTGCCGGTAGCGCCGCTCCAGCGCCGCCAGCTGATGCCGGTCATTAGCGCCCTGCAGATCCCGGGCATCCGGGGCCAGCACCCCGTGAATTTCCTTCTTCTCACTGTGCGCCATGGCAAAAATATCGGTCAGGTAGTACTCCTGCTTGACGTTGTCGCAGCCCAGCTTATCCAGCCAACGGCGCAACTGGGCCGCATCGGCCAGGATAATTCCGGTGTTTACTTCCCTTATTTTCCACTGCACCGGCGTGGCGTCCCTGTCCTCGATGACGCCGTTGATGCGCCCGGTCCGGTCACGTTCAATCCGTCCATATCCGCGCGGCTTTTCGAGCTCCATGGTCAGTACAGAAAGCAGGGCTGAGCGTTTGTCCATCATATCGGCCAGCACAGAAGCCGGTATCAATGGGTGGTCGCCCAACAGAACGAGCACCGAAGCATCATCGGGAATCGCCGGCATGACCTGCATGACGGCATGGCCCGTGCCCCTTCTTTGCTCCTGGATCACCCAGTTTACGTCGTAGCCAGCACAGGCCTCTTGCACCTGGTCCGCACCACTGCCGATCACCACGTGAACCTGCTCCGGGTCCAGCGTAACCGCCGTCTCCAGGAGATGCGCCAGCATGGGCTGCCCACCCAGTGCCTGCAACACTTTCGGCAGCTTGGACAGCATGCGTGAGCCCTCACCTGCGGCGAGTATCACTATGTGTAAAGGCTTGCTCATGGAATCAGGGGTTTCTCATGATATACAACCGGATAGTATAGCCCCATAGTCTTGCAGGCTCTATTTGTTATAGTTCATTTATTGCATCAGTATAAATAGGAAAAAAATGAAAAAATCGACAATTTCCATAATTATTATCCTTGGCCTTTTGATCAATTTTCCCCTGCTTGCCAGGGAAGACATCCCCCAGGTTACTGCTGACGGCCTTCACCTGGTGCCGGATACCCACCTGCACCTGGTATATGCGGACCCGGATGCCGATCTAAGTATCTACAGCAAGTTATTGCTGATCGACCCCCAGGTAGCATTCAGGAAAGACTGGCAGAGGGATATCAACCAGAACAAACCGTTTTTCGTCACGGCCCAGGATATGCAAGACATCCGCACGGAGTTGGCCGCGATGTTTAAAGAGATCCTGGTTTCAAAGCTCAAAGCCAGTGGCAAAGTCCTGGTCGAAGAACAGGGCGAAGATGTGTTGATCATCCGTCCCGCCATCCTGGATCTGAACATTAGCTCCCCGGATACCGCGAGGAACAGAAACCAGCGCAGCATTACCCGGTCTGCCGGTGACATGACGCTGTACCTGGAACTGCGGGATTCGCTTACCGGAGACGTCTTGGCGAAGGCCCTGGATCGCCAGACGGACCGCAGCAACGTTACAACGTTTGTGCGGGACAAGACACGCAACGAAAATGCCGCGCGGAGAATTCTTGACGGCTGGGCTGAAATTTTGGTCAATGGCCTGGATGAGACGATGAAGGTAACCTCCGGGCGCCAGGGCGGGTAATTGAGATACAAGTGCATTATTGCGCTGCTGTTTTTCCTGCTCGCTCCGCTTCCGGGAAGCACCGCTGAACCTACCCAGCGAACCGTCAACAACGGACAGCTGATTCTCCAGGACGTCCCGGAAATCCCACCTGCCCTGGCCGCCCGGCTGCACCAGTACCAAAACACGCGATCGGCGAGGTTCCTCGACTGGACCGAAGACGGGAACGGTATGTATATCCGCACCCGGTTTGATGAAATCAGCCAGATCCACGTTGTATCCAAACCCGGTGGAGCCCGCCGGCAACTGACCTGGTTCGGAGATCCTCCCGGCCAGGTCGAGCGCCGCCGCATTGGGCGCGAACTGGCCTTCACCATGGACCGCAGCGGTGGTGAATTCGACCAGATTTACCTGTTTGATCCCGAGACCGCCATCACCACCCTGCTCACTGACGGGAAATCACGCAACCGGGTGATCCGCTGGAGCCGGGACGGCAAGTGGCTGGCTTACCAGTCGACCCGCCGGAATGGCCACAGCAATGACATCTGGATTATGGATCCTGATCACCCGGAAGACACTGAGCTGCTGGTCGAAGCAAGCGATGGCGACTGGTGGGGCCCTGCCGACTTCAGCGAGGATGGAAAATACCTGCTGGTTCAGCAATATATAGCAGTCACAGATTCGCGTATTTACCTTTTGGATCTGAAAAGCCGGGAAATGCGAATCGTGGCCGGTAACGCCGAAGAGCCTACTGCCAACCGCGCCGCCGTTTTTGACCGGCGCAGCAAGGGTTTCTACCTGGTCACCAATGCACGTGGCATGGCGGCCGAACTGGCATGGAAATCATTGCAGCCTGGCGCCGGGATCGAGTATATATCCACTAAAATTCCCTGGGACGTATCCAATTTTGCGCTCAGCGATGACGGCCGGCGAGGCGCTTTTGTCACCAACGAGGGTGGAGTCAGCCGGCTGTACCTGCTCAATACCAGGACCCGGCGTTACTCGCTGCTCGATAGCATGCCCCTGGGACTGATATACGGCCTGGCGTTCCATCCGGACAACAAGCGCCTCGCGATGAACCTCAGCACGGCCCAGACACCCAGCGACGTGTTCGTCATGAGCCTGGGGCGATCCCCGACAGACGCCCGTTCCTTACGCCGCTGGACAAGCAGCGAAGTGGGTGGACTTGATACGGCCACGTTTGCCGAGCCGGAATTGATGCACTATCCAAGCTTCGATACAGTTGACGATGAGCCCCGGCGTATACCCGCCTTTGTGTACCGCCCCAAAGGCAACGGACCCCATCCCGTCATCATCTACATCCACGGTGGTCCGGAGGGGCAATACCGGCCCACCTTCAGCGGCACCTTCCAGATGTGGGTGGCCGAACTGGGCGCGGCAATTATTGCACCCAATGTTCGTGGTTCCACCGGCTACGACAGCGAGTACGTGTCGCTGGACAACGGCTTCCAGAGGGAAGATGCGGTGAAAGATATTGGCGCCCTGCTGGACTGGATTGCAACGCAGCCGGACCTGGACGAGAACCGCGTGGCGGTCTATGGGGGTAGTTACGGGGGCTACATGGCGCTGGCGTCAGCGGTTCACTACAGCGACCGGCTGAAGGCGGGCGTAGACGTAGTCGGCATCAGCAATTTCGTGACTTTCCTGGAAAACACTGAAGGCTATCGCCGTGAACTGCGCCGGCGGGAATACGGTGACGAACGTGATCCCGAAATGCGGGCCTTCCTCGAACGGATCAGCCCGTTGAATAACGTTGACCGTATCGCGCTGCCCCTGCTGGTCGTGCAGGGACAGAACGATCCGCGTGTGCCGGTGACCGAATCGGAACAAATCGTCGCCGCGCTACGGCAACGCGGGCAACCCGTCTGGTACATCAAAGCCCTGAACGAGGGCCACGGTTACGACCGGAAGGAAAACCAGGATGTTTTGCAACAGGCAGCCATCCTGTTTCTTCAGCGCTACCTGGTCGACTGAAACTATTTGTCTGAATCCATCTTCATTTTTGCGCGATGCTCCTGCTTGTGAGCTTCAAACTCAGCTTCGCTGATGCGCCCATCTCCGTCCGTATCGATATCCTGGAATGAAGGCATACCGCCGGCATGTTTCATCTGGCGCCCCTCTTCCGCCATTTTCGCCATGCGCTCACCCCGGAAACTGTTGAGTTCATCTTCGCTGATAAAACCATCTCCATCCGAGTCGATATCCGCCAGCACGGGCATTTTGTGACCCATTCCTTTGCCATGGCCGCCGCCATGACCCTTCATCTGGCCCTTTCCAGACCCTTTGCAAGGAATGGCCGGAGCATCGTTTGCCGTCACTTCATCTACATTGGAATCCTGGGCCTGCAGATTCACGGGAAGCATAAAAGCCATCATGGCGACAATACCCGGCACAAACAGTAGATATTTGAATTTACTCATAAAATTACCTCATTTTTCATTTACGGGCATAACACCCCGAAGAACATAACATTCGTGTCAATGTATTTTGCGTTCGCATCATTGAAAAACAATGATACAGGGTCAAAATTTCAAACCGAGATCACTGGATGCAATTACGGTGCCGTTTTGGTCCGTATAAAGATACTGACCCGGCTTGAAAAACACCCCGGCAAAACTGACCGGTACGTTGAGCTGCCCTTCTCCTCTTTTGTCTGTCTTGACCGGGTGACAGTTCAGCGCCTTAACCCCCAGGTCAATCGTCTCCAATATTTCCACATCGCGAACACAACCGTTGATCACCACGCCCTGCCAGCCGTTTTCTTCTGCTTTTGCGGCCAGCATGTCGCCGAACAGGGCCCGCCTCAGCGAGCCGCCTCCATCAACCACAATCACCCTGCCCCGGCCTTCGGTCCGGACCACATCCCGCAGCACGGAGTTGTCTTCAAAACACCTGATGGTGATGATCTCACCGCTGAACCGCTGCTTTCCTCCAAAGCTGGAAAACAGGGGTTCCAGGACACTGATTTCTTCCAGGAATTCGTCACAGATGTCGGGAACTGAGTAAGTCATTTTTTCGCCTTTGTAGTATCGGGTCTGCAGTTGCCCTGGACAGGGATGGAACGCTCCAGCCACGCCCTGGCGCGTCCACCAGGCGCCGTGCCGGTCAGCTTCTGCGCCAATGCAGATGCCTGCATCAAGCCCGCCAGGCTTATTCCGGTGTCAAAACCCATCTGTTCCAGCATCATCACCACATCTTCCGTTGCAACGTTCCCGGAAGCGCCCGGCGCAAACGGGCAACCACCCAGGCCACCGATCGCGGCATCGAATTTGCGAATTCCGGACTCCACAGCCGCAAACACGTTAGCCAGCCCCATTGCCCGCGTATCGTGAAAGTGGCAACTGAGCTGTTCGTGACCATGTTCGGACACCAGCGCTGCAGTCAGCGAACGGACCTGCTGCGGGTTGGCGGCGCCGATGGTGTCAGCGATGGCAAGCTCATCCACGCCCATCTCCAGGAAGCGAGCGGTGATTTCCCGTGTGATGGACGGATCAACCGGCCCATCGAAAGGGCACTCGAAAGCCACAGCGATCGTTGCGGTGACACGGATGCCGTCCTGGCGGGCGCTGGCAATAATTTCGATCGTAGCCTGCTCTGCCTGTGTCCGGCTCATTCGGACATTCGCCTGCGCCATCGCATCCGTGCCGTACAAAACCGTCGAAACACTTTTCGCACCAGCATCGCGGGCCAGCTGGTAGCCTTTGAAATTGGGAACCAGCACGGTGAAAAACGTGCTGTCGTCCCGTGGCAACCCCGCCAACACGGCATCAGTGCCGGCCATCGCGGGAACAGCCTTTGAAGAAACAAAGGCGCCTACTTCGATATGCTTCAGTCCGGCAGCGAGCAAAGCCCCGACCAGTTGCACGCGCTGATCCGGGCTCAGGATTTTCTGCTGGTTCTGCAGGCCGTCACGGGGGCCCACATCGTTGATAATGACCGATGACAACAGTCAATGGCTCCTTTACAGACTCATTTTTTCAATCTGTTTTCTGCTCGGCGCGCATCTCCTTCGCCATCGCGCGTATTTCCCTCAGATCCTGCACCATTTCGTTCCACCCGTACCAAAGCGTGTAATCCGGATTCATATGGAAAGCACCCTGGAAAGCCCTCATCCGGTGCTTGAGGTGCATCGTGAAAAGCCGGTTTTCGATCGTGGTCGGCGAATCGTGGAAAGTCAGCAGGTCAGGATACGCATAGGCGTAGCTTTCCGGCTTCTTGAGTAGTCCGTCCTTGTACAAACCAACGATTTCCCGGATGGCCTCTGCCATCAGGTGGTCGATTTGCTCAATCAGCGCGTCGCCTTTCGCCAGTTCTTCTTTCGCGAAGTTTTCTGAATGGCACTTGGCACAGACCTTGACCATCTTGGCGCGCTCAAGGTCAAACTCTTCGGCGCTCAAGCGGGCAACCTGGGCATCCCTGACCAGGTCCAGCCGGGCCGTAGGATTCCCTTCAGGGTCCAAAACACCCAGGGCCATGAGGATCGTCACCCGGTCGGCCCACCACTGGTCGCTTTCTCCGGGATAGCGCTCGAGACCATTGGTGCGAACGGCCAGGAAGCCCCAGGCAGTGCGGACTTCATGGTCGCCATCGGGCATGTGGCAGGTCTGGCAAGTCGGGGCCAACGCCGTTTCAGGCAGTATACCGTCCCGTTTAAGGGTATGACGAATGCCGTGTTTGGAAGTGGAGTACATCTCCCATTGCGGATGGTCAAACCCCATGTGGCAGGTAGCACAGGCCTCCGGCTCCCGGGCTTCGGCCACGGAGAATGTATGACGCGTGTGGCAGGAATCACAGGCAGCGTGGCCGAAGGTTGATCCGTTTGCCTTCATTTTGGCGATCTCTTCTTCACTCTTGAGCCCGATCTTGTGGCAGCCACCACAACCCTTTTGCCCATCGATCAGCTCCATCGGCTTGAAGTGGGTGGTCGGCATGGATTTCAAGGCCGCCCAGGCCAGGGAATGTTTTCCCGCTTTGTACTGGTCAAAGCGCTCCGCATGGCAATTGGAGCAGGTTTCCGGAGTCACTGTCAGTACTTTTTCAATATCCGTCGCAGACGAGTGCCCATCACCATGGCAATCATCGCAGGTGACATCTTCCGCGAAGTGGCGACTGAGCTTCCAGTCGGTGACAGCACCCGGAGTCGCCTCTTCATGGCAAGTGACACAATCCTGAGCACTGACGCTGGTGACCAGTAACAGGGCGATTGTGGTAAAGATTGCACGGAACATCGGGGTACCTCCACTGGGTTGTTAGAACAAATCCAAAATCCGGCATGGCTGCCTTGTGTAATGGTACGCCCGCCCCCGTACCGCAAATGGAACATAGATCAACAAAAAGCCCGGAGTAGTAGACTATAGTGATCGATGTTTACCGGCCCCTGGAAAGACCAGTCAATTTGGAGCAATCATGAATCGTGCACCTATCTGTTTATTAGCGGCGGCGCTGAGTTTTCCCTTGTCTGCCGTCAGCTCTGATCTCGACGTGCTGACCAAAGAGTGCGACAGTTGTCATGGCCTGCAAGGGGCTTCAACCAACAGCGATATCCCGATCATCGGCGGACAATCGGCAAAGTACATTGCAGATTCCCTGGCCCAATACCAGGATTGGGGGCGCCCCTGCATTAAAAGCGCCTACCGGCACGGAGATACTTCGAAACCCGTCACGACCATGTGCAAAATCAGCGCTGACATCAGTTTTGATGATATGGAAGCGCTGGGTCAATACTACGCGGAGCAGGAATTCGTTGCCGCAAAACAGGACTTCGACCAGACCAGGGCTTCAACCGGCGCCGTTCTCCATGAAAAACACTGCTTTTCCTGTCACCCGGACAGTGGAGCCGTTGCGGGTCGCGGCCCCATCCTGGCAGGCCAGTGGGCAAGCTACCTGAAAGCCCAGGTGGGCCAGGCTTTAACCGGCGAACATCTTGTCCCGCCGTTAATGGAAAGGCAGTTTATTGAATTCAGTCTCGAGGAAATCGATGCCCTGGTGAATTTCTACGCCAGCCAGCAATAACATCATTACTGCAGAACATGGATATTCCTTTCCGCGCAAATCTTTTTTAGTTCCTTCGGCCACAGGGTCACACTCACTTCACCCAGGTGTGCCTTGCGCAACAGCAGCATGAAGACCCGCGACTGGCCGATTCCCCCGCCAATACTCAACGGAATTTCATCGTTCATGATGGCCTGGTGGTAAGGCTGGTCCAGTAAGTCCATCTGCCCGCTCAACTCCAACTGCAGGGGCAGCGTTTCTTTTGTCACGCGCACGCCCATGGAGCTCAGTTCATGCCGGCGATGCGTCACGTGGTTCCAGACCAGGATGTCGCCGTTCAGGCCATGCATCGGGCGCCCGTCTTTGGACTGCGTTTCGGTCACCCAGTCGTCGTAGTCCGCCGCCCGCAACTCGTGGGGATAACCATCGGCCAACTGCCAGCCGATGCCGTAGATGAAGACAGCCGGGTACTCCTGGATCAGCCTGGTTTCACGCTCCTTGCGTGGCAGATCCGGATACATTTCCAGGATTTCCTCGGCATGGATGAAAGTCAGCTCATCGGGAAGGTCCGGATACCTGGGGTCTTTCAGTTGGGGAAACATTTCCTGGACGTATCGCTCCGCACCCCTGATCACTTTCCAGATTCGTTGCACCGTGCCGGTCAGGAAATCCAGGTTGCGCTGATCTGCCGACATGGACTTTTCCCAGTCCCACTGGTCCACGTAGGCGCTGTGGTCGTGGTCCAGGAAATAGTCCTTCCTGATGGCCTTCATATCGGTGCAAATACCCTCACCGATGTCGCAATCGAAGGTCTTGAGGGCCATCCGTTTCCACTTGGTGGCGGCCTGGACCACCTGGGCCTGGATGGGCCGGTCGAGGCCCAGGCCGCAGGGAAATTCCACCGGCGTGCGTGAACCGTCACGGTCCAGCATGTCGTTAACGCCGCTGTCGCGATCCACGATCAGGGGGACCTGTACCATATCCAGGTTCAGCTCCGCGCACAGGTTTTCCTCGATGTAATGCTTGACTCCGAACAGGGCTTTCATGGTTTGTTTCGGGGTGAGCAAGGAGTCGTAATCCTGTGGCAAAATCTTTGCTACTTCTTCGTAGGTGCTGATTCCTGGGCCAGCCAGGTCCGCTTTTTTGTCCGCCATGGCGAAATCTCCGGGTTGATGTTGGGATATAAACTGCATATTGCGCCAGTTAGCGGGAACCACAATGACGTTGGTCAACACAGAGCATAACGAGCATATGTCGTCGAAAACGACAGCAAGTTCAGGGGCAGACTGGAATTCAGCGGCCTGCAAAAAGAAGGCCGCGAGGTGCTGGACTTTAACCCGCACGGAGAGATGATCGAAGCCTGCATTCGCCCGCGAGCGGGCTCTTACAGCGTGATTTAGCGCTTCACTTTCTTGCGCAACTGTTCCAGCGCCCGCAGTTGGGCAATGGCCTCGGCCAGCCTGGCCTGGGCATCGGCCACTTCCATTTCGCCGGTGCGATCCTGTAATTCGCGCTCGGCTTCTTCCTTTGCACGAACGGCTGCGGCCTTGTCCAGATCATCCGCCCGTACCGCGGTGTCAGCCAGCACGGTAACGATATGAGGCTGTACTTCGAGGATGCCGCCTCCGACGAAGAAGAAAGCCTCCTTACCGTCGGGCTGCAGCACGCGCACCGGCCCGGCCTTGAGCTGGGTGATCAGTGGCGCATGGCGCGGGCTGATTCCCAGCTCGCCCACCAAACCGGTAGCGAAAATCATCGAGGCATCGCCGGAGTAGATCTCCTCATGCGCGCTGACGATGTCACATCGGATGGTTTTGCTCATGCTGCTTCTTTCTCCATTGCCTTGCCTTTCTCGACAACTTCCTCGATACCGCCAACCATGTAAAATGCCTGTTCGGGCAGGTGGTCGTACTCGCCCTCAACGATTCCCTTGAACCCACGGATCGTATCTTTAAGCGACACGTATTTGCCGGCTGAACCGGTGAAAGTTTCAGCCACGAAAAACGGCTGTGACAGGAAACGCGCCACTTTACGGGCGCGGGAAACGGCTTGTTTATCTTCCTCGGACAGCTCGTCCATACCCAGGATGGCAATAATGTCTTTCAGCTCTTTGTAGCGCTGCAATAAAGCCTGCACGCCGCGAGCTACCTCGTAATGTTCCTGGCCGATCAGGTTCGGATCCAGCAGGCGCGAGGTGGAATCCAGCGGATCCACGGCCGGGTAGATGCCCTGTTCTGCAATCTGCCGGCTCAGTACCAGCGTGGCGTCCAGATGGGCGAAGGTGGTTGCAGGCGACGGATCCGTCAAGTCATCGGCCGGTACGTACACGGCCTGGAAAGACGTAATCGAGCCGGTCTTGGTGGTCGTGATGCGCTCCTGCAGCATGCCCATTTCCAGGGCCAGCGTGGGTTGATAGCCTACCGCTGAGGGCATGCGGCCCAGCAGTGCGGACACTTCCGTTCCGGCCAGTGTGTAACGGTAGATATTGTCGATGAACATCAATACATCACGGCCTTGATCACGGAACTCCTCGGCGACGGTCAGGCCGGTCAGGGCCACGCGCAGGCGGTTTCCAGGCGGCTCGTTCATCTGACCGTAAACCAGGGATACCTTGCTGAGCACGTCGGCATCCTTCATTTCGTGGTAGAAGTCGTTGCCCTCACGGGTGCGCTCGCCCACGCCGGCGAATACAGAGAATCCGCTGTGCTCAATGGCGATGTTACGGATCAACTCCATCAGGGTTACCGTCTTGCCTACGCCGGCGCCGCCAAACAGGCCGACTTTACCGCCCCTGGCGATGGGCATGATCAGGTCAATCACCTTGATGCCGGTTTCCAACACCTCGTTGCCGCCAGCCTGTTCTTCGTATGAAGGCGCCTTGCGGTGAATCGGCATGCGCTTATCCTCGCCGATGGGGCCGGCCTCGTCGATCGGGCGTCCCATCACATCCATCACACGCCCGAGGGTTTTCTCACCCACGGGCACCATGATGGCCGCACCGGTATTGCTCACACCCAGTCCGCGTTTCAGGCCGTCAGTGGAACCCAGTGCAATCGTGCGCACTACGCCATCGCCCAGTTGCTGCTGTACTTCGAGCATGATGTCGGTTCCGTCGACAGTCAGCGCATCAAATATCCTGGGCAACGCGTCGCGGGGAAATTCCACGTCGACGACAGCGCCAATTACCTGAACAATTAATCCACCACTCATTGCTAACTCCTAAATTTGTCAGTGACCTGCCTCAAACGGCAGCTGCACCACCAACGATTTCTGAAATTTCCTGCGTGATCGCCGCCTGGCGGGCCTTGTTGAAGACCAGCGTCAGATCATCGATCAGTTCGCCTGCGTTATCGGTTGCGTTTTTCATCGCGATCATCCGGGCCGCATGCTCGGATGCGAGATTATCCAGCACCGCCTGGTACACCATGAACTCCAGGTAACGCACCAGCACCGTGTCCAGCAGTGATTCAGCGTCCGGCTCGTAGATGTAGTCCCAGATATCACGGATTTCCTCGTCGTCCCCTGGCGGCAAGGGAAGCAACTGTTCCAGCGTCGGTTGCTGGGTCATCGTGTTGATGAAATCGTTGTACACGATGTATAGCCGGTCGAGCGTTCCCTCGCGATAGGCATCCAGCATCACCTTGACCGAACCGATCAGGTCCTCGATCTGGGGCTTTTCACCCAGGTCGCTGGCATGCGCCACGATTTCGATATTGACGTTCTTGAAAAATGCCGAGGCCTTTTTGCCCAGGGTCACCATGCTGATCTGGGCGCCCTTGCCCTGCCACTCACCGATATCGTTCAGTAACAGCCTGAACAGGTTGTGATTCAGTCCGCCGCACAGGCCGCGATCGGTGGACACAATGATGTAGCCGACCTTTTTTGTCTCTTCCCGCTCGACCATGAACGGGTGACGATATTCCGGGTTGGCCTTGCTCATATGGCCCATCACGCGGCGCATCATCCGCCCGTAGGGACGGGTGGCGTTTATCAAAGCCTGTGATTTGCGAATTTTGCTTGCTGAGACCATCTCCAGTGCCGAAGTCACCTTGCGGGTGTTCTCGATACTGCGAATCTTGGTGGTGATTTCTTTACCGCCTGCCATGGGTCTGCTCCGTTACTGTCCCTGGGGTCCTTACCAGGATCCTGTGGACTTGAAGTCTTCTACCGCTGAAGTCATCTGCGCCTCGAGTTCGTCGTTCCAGTCGCCAGCGGTCAGGATCTCCATGAATTCCGCATGGGAATTGTTCACATAATCCAGCATCGCACTTTCAAAGGAACCCACTTTCGCCAGCTCGACATCATCCATGTAACCCCGGTCGACCGCAAACAGCGATACCGCCATCTCGGCCACAGACATCGGGCTGTACTGAGCCTGCTTCATCAGTTCGGTTACGCGTTGACCGCGTTCCAGTTGGGCGCGGGTGGCTTCATCGAGGTCCGAGGCGAACTGTGCGAAAGCCGCCAGTTCGCGGTACTGGGCCAGCGCCAGTCGCACACCGCCACCGAGCTTCTTGATCACTTTAGTCTGCGCTGCACCACCCACCCGGGACACGGACAGGCCGGCGTGCACGGCCGGGCGGATACCCGCATTGAACAGATCAGTCTCCAGGAAGATCTGGCCGTCGGTGATGGAAATCACGTTGGTGGGTACGAAGGCCGATACATCGCCCGCCTGGGTCTCAATGATCGGCAGCGCCGTCAGCGAGCCCGTTTTGCCAGTGACCTTGCCGTCGGTAAACCTTTCAACCCACTCCACGTTCACGCGCGCCGCGCGTTCCAACAGGCGCGAATGCAGGTAGAACACATCGCCGGGGTAGGCTTCACGGCCCGGTGGACGGCGCAACAGCAAGGATACCATGCGATAAGCCCAGGCCTGTTTGGTCAGATCGTCATAAATGATCAGGGCATCTTCCCCGCGGTCGCGGAAGTACTCGCCCATGGTGCAGCCTGAATACGGCGCAATGTACTGCATGGCCGCGGACTCGGAAGCCGAGGCATTAACCACGATGGTGTGCTCCATGGCGCCGTGCTCTTCGAGCTTGGCCACCACGTTGGCCACGGTGGACTGCTTCTGACCGATGGCGACATAGATGCACTTGATGCCGGATTTGACCTGGTTGATGATGGTGTCGATGGCGATGGCCGATTTTCCGATCTGGCGGTCACCGATGATCAGCTCCCGCTGGCCACGTCCGATCGGCACCATGGAATCAATGGACTTCAGGCCAGTCTGTACCGGCTGATCGACTGACTTGCGCCAAATAACCCCGGGGGCGACTTTTTCAATCGGTGCAAATCCGTCGTTTTCAATCGGGCCCTGGCCGTCAATGGGGTTGCCCAGTGCGTCTACCACGCGTCCCAGCAAGCCGGGGCCGTGTGGCACTTCGAGGATGCGCCCGGTGCACTTGACCGTATCGCCTTCGGTGATGTGCTCATAGTCACCCAGGATCACCGTACCGACCGAGTCTCGCTCCAGGTTGAGCGCCAGCCCAAAGGTGTTGCCCGGAAACTCGATCATCTCGCCCTGCATGGCGTCTTCGAGGCCGTGTAAGCGAGCGATACCGTCGGAAAGACTGACCACTGTGCCTTCATTGCGTGTTTCGGCTGAAATATTCAGCTCTTCGACGCGCTGTTTGATTAACTCGCTGATTTCAGATGGATTCAATGTCGTCTGCATCTTTTTCTTCCCATGTGATCACCGCATTGGAGATGATCGATTTATTAAATTCTTCCCTAGCGGGACAGGTTTTGTTCCAATTTGCGTAAGCGGCCCAGTAAAGATCCATCGATCACCTGGTCGCCGGCGTAAATCACAGCACCCCCCAGTACGCCCGGGTCGATCTCGCTTTCAAGTTCAACCTCGCTCTCAAAACGCCTCGCCAGGGCGTCGCGCATACGGGACGACTGGTCTTCTTCCAGCGGCACGGCGGATACCACACGTACGTACAGTCGATTCTCCGCTTTCTGACGCATGCGGCGGTACAGCACGGTGATTTCCGGCAGTAGTGGCAAGCGGCCATTGGAACCCAACACCGAGATGAAATCCCGGAACGTTTCGCTGAAGCGCTCTCCACCGATGTCGACAAGTAGTTTGACCACGCGCGTGGCGCCAACGTGCGGGTTCTCCAGCAGGCCGGCCACGGACTCCTCAAAGGCGATCGCGCCGGCCAGGGTCAGCATGTCGTCCCAGCCGGCCAGGTCGCTGCCGTCCCGGGCCAGTTCAAATGCCGCTTTCGCGTAAGGGCGCGCCAAAGTCGTCAGGCTGCTCATATTTCAGCGATCAACTTGTCGAGTAACTCGCGGTGTGTCTGCGGGTCGATTTCTTTTTCCAGGATCTTGCCGGCGCCCAGCACGGCCAGGCTGGCGACCGAAGAACGCAAGTCCTCGCGTGCCTGGTTGGCTGCCTGGGTGATATCGGCCTCGGCTGCAGTTACCTGGCGCTGACGCTCTGCTTGTGCATCGTCCTTGGCCTGGTCGAGAATCTGGGTGTGACGCTGGTTGGCCTGCTCGACAATCTCGCTGGCCTTGTCACGCGCCTCATGAATCTGTTCATCGACTTTGACTTTCGCTGCCGCGAGCTCTTTCTCGGCCTCATCCGAAGCCGCCAGCCCCTCGGCTATGCGTTCCCGCCTTTCATCCATTGCCTTCATCAGCGGCGGCCAGATGAACTTCATACAGAACCACACGAAGATCATCATCGCGATCGACTGCAAAATTAAAGTGGCATTGATATTCATGCCTTACCTCGTTCAGATGGTTTTGTTTACCTGCCCGGCTTGCCGGGTGGGTTCCAGTCGGCGGCCTTGCTTACCTGCCGGAGGCCATAATTACCCGCCGGCCGCCTTCAGGGCTGCTTCCAACTGACCGACAAATGGGTTTGCGAATGTGAAGAACAGCGCAATACCCACACCGATCATCGCAACAGCGTCCAGCAGGCCAATGGCCAGGAAGAACTTACCCTGTAACATCGGCGCCAATTCAGGCTGACGCGCAGAGCCTTCCAGCAGGCGGCCGCCAAGAATGCCAACGCCGATACCAACACCCAGGGCGCCCAGGCCGATGAGCAGTGCCACGGCGATAGCGGTCATTCCAATTACAATTTCCATCGATAACTCCCGTTCTCAGAGATTATTTGCCAAAAAAATCATTTATTAAAAACTACCTGTAACTTGTTATAAATCGCTGCCAACCATAAATATCGATCAATGGTGCTCGTGAGCCATGCTCAGGTACACGATGGTCAGCATCATGAAAATGAAGGCCTGCAGCGTTACGATCAGCAGGTGGAAAACCGCCCAGCCGAAGTGCAGCAATTGCCCACCCAGGAAAGCCATGCCGCCAACCAGCAGCATTTCCACCAACAGCAGCCAGAGTGTTTTCCTGGTGTCGAGTTTCCCTTTCAGGTTCAGCCACAGCGTGACAAACACGGCTGCGGTCGCGATTACCCAGAACCAGGCCGGGATGTGCTCACCGAATATCGAACTCAGGCCGCTGGCCACAAAACCGGTTCCCGCGGTAAAAATCATCGCAATCAGGATGAAAATCAGTTCCCCCGCGTACAGGTTGCCGAATAGCCGCAGACCCAGCGATACCGGCTTGGCCACCAGTGAGACAAGTTCCAGTAAAAGGTTGGGGATGAAAAACACGATCTTGCCGGCTATGCTGTTCGAAGCGAATGGTTGCCCGGTCAGCTCACCGATGAAGCCGCCTATGCCCTTGACCTTGATGCTGAAATAGATGATCAGGATGAACACCGTGATGGCCATGCCCATGGTGGCGTTCACGTCCGTGGTCGGCACCACCTTCTGGTAGTGGATGCCTGCTGATGTGGCCAGCCACGGCAGCCAGTCAACCGGGATCAAATCCATGAAATTCATGAAGAAAACCCACACGAACAGGGTCAGCGCCAGCGGCGCAATGAATTTACTGGTACCGTGAAAAGATTCCCTGACGCTGTTGTCGACAAACTCAACAATGAGCTCGATCGCAGCCTGGAACCGGGTGGGTACGCCGGAGTTGGCTTTCTTGGCCACATTACGGAACAGGAAGTAAAAAGCGATGCCCAGGAACACGGCCCAGAACAGGGTGTCCACGTTGAATGCCCAGAAACCCATGGCCTGGGCTTCTTCGGCCGAATGAGCCAGGCCCCAGCTACCATCTGAATGCTGACCAAAGGTCAGATTCTGGAGGTGATGCCTGATGTATTCAGTTTGCGTGATGTTTTCGCTACCGCCAGCCATTCCAAATCCTGCTTGCCAAATCCTGCTTATTGTTGCGTTTTTTCCGATGGAGTGGCGGCTTTGCCGCCCACCCGGAAGGTGTGTCCAAATTACTCAAAATTCAAGTGCATGCTTTAAAAACCTATCGTCCCTGGAACGTCAGGGCCAATCCAACCCAGCCCGCGACCAATACACTGATCATGCCCAGGAAAAAATACCCGGCTGCCAGTGGCTTCACCCAAATGAACACCACCGCACATAACAAGCCGGTCAGCGCCAGTTTACCGAACTCAGCCAAAGCTGCCGTGCCCAGGAACGCGGCACTGTCACCACCTATCTTTCGCACCACCATCACGGTAAAGATCAGCCCCGGCACATACACCGCAAGGCCGCCGAACAGTGATGAATAAGCTGCCACCGGACTCACCAGCAACAACGCAAAGGCCAACAAGACCATAACCAGGGACTGGATTCTCAGGCTCCCGGCCAAATTGGTCCCGGTCGAATCAACCGGCGGAACCTGGTTCATCGCTGCCTCCGGCAACATGGCCCACTCGAATTTAAATCGCGTGGCCCAAAGCTCAATTTACCTTTCTGCACTACTCAAATCCTTGACCTCGGTCAGCCCGGGACCAAGACACCGGAACAAAATGCGGACAAAGACCGCCTATTTTAGCATTCTCTAATGACTAGCGGCAATGTGATAAAGAGGGGAAGTTCTGCAGAAAAGTGATGCAAGAGATCGCTTGCGGCCGACCCTCTAACTGTAAGAGGTCGCTTGCGGCCGACCGGTTCGATTACATATGCATCCGATTAACAACTCACATGTCGCGCCCAAGGACGCTCTTACACAGGGCCGGTTATTCGGAGAGGTTGAGCCGCTCCAGGATACCCTCGAACTCATCCGCATTGTTATAGGAGATGACCAGCTTTCCCTTGCCGGAAGCCAGGTGGTGGATTTTAACTTTAGCGCCCAAGTCCTCGCCAAGACGGTTCTGCAAGCGCAGGATGTCTGGATCGATCCTGTGACCGGTCCGTTGTTTAGGATGAAGCAGGCGCCGTACCAGATTTTCCGTTTCCCGCACTGAGAGTCTCTTGTTGACCACTTCGCGCGCCGCCTCGACCTGGAGCTCTTCATCCAGCGACAATAAGGCCCGTGCATGGCCCATTTCAATGACGCGGACATCCACCATGTCCTTTACTTCCTGCACCAGTTCGAGCAATCGCAGCAGGTTGGAAACGGCGGCTCTCGACCTGCCCACCGCATCGGCCGCTTCCTGGTGTGTCATCTGGAAGTCATCGATCAGGCGGCGCAGGGCCGTTGCTTCTTCCAGCGGATTCAGGTCTTCACGCTGGATGTTCTCAATCAGCGACATCGCAACCGCCACTTCGTC
>JAIVWI010000016.1:0-27066 GCA_048636595.1 Oceanospirillum sp.
GTAGGCGCTGTAGCGCAGCCGTTGCATATCTGCGACCGGCCTTGAGCAGATCCAACCTTGAAACCAGCACCCATTCTCTAGCCGAAAAGGTGCTCATGGAAGGTGGCCGGGCCATCGGAGTAACGTACCAGCGGAAAGGTAAGCGCCAGACCGTGCGGTGCGGCCATGTCATTCTGGCCGGTGGCGCCATCAATTCACCCCAACTCCTGATGTTGTCCGGAATCGGGCCGGCTGACCATCTGCGGGATCTTGCCATCAACGTGCATCATGACCTGCCCGGTGTCGGCAGCAATTTGCAGGATCATCTGGATATCTGCACGCTCAGAACCAGCAGGGAACCGATTACCTATGACCGGCTGAACGAAGTCGCCGTGGGCCTGCGCTACCTGTTTGATCGCAAAGGACCCGCCAGCTCGAATGTCGCCGAGGCCGGAGGCTTCATTGTCAGCCGGTATGCGACAGATGACCGGCCGGACATCCAGATGCACTTCGTCCCAGCCCTGCTGGACGACCACGGCAGAAATATTCTGCCCGGCCACGGCATGACCATCCACGCTTGTCCGCTGCGCCCGGAAAGCCGTGGGGATCTGACCTTGAAATCAGCCGATCCAACCGAAGCGCCGGCCATGCAGCCCAACTACATGAGCGAAGAATATGACCGCAAGATGATGCTGGAATGCGTGGCTCAGGCGCGGAAAATCTTTTCCCAGGCAGCCTTTGAGCCCTACCGTGGCGACGAAGTGTTCCCCGGCGCTAACGTTCAGTCCGAAGAAGCGATAATGGCATTTATCCGTAAGAGAGCAGAAACCATCTATCACCCCATCGGCACCTGCAAAATGGGCACGGACGATATGGCCGTCGTTGACCCGCAACTCAATGTCCACGGCCTGCAGTCCTTGTCAGTGGTGGACGCCTCCATCATGCCCACCCTGGTGTCCGGCAACACCAACGCCCCGACCATGATGATCGCCGAGAAATTCGCCGCCGGGGTCTAGTGTAGTGTCAAGCCTGAATTGATGGGTTCAGAGCGACCCAGATGTTCCAAGACAAGACGCAGTCCGAAGGAAATGGCATGTCCTTTTCAAGGGCTGCAACGCCGTATTGGAGCATCTGGGTCGCTCCCTTCGGGCGAGCCGTGAAGCGGTCGTTCGCGGTGTTACGCCTCTGGTCAAGGACTAGCCATTGCCGGCGAGACGTGCCTTGCGCCCAACCACTTCACGACTCGCTGAACCCAACAATTCAGGCTTGACACTACACTAGTGCTCTGTTGTCAGCTCGGATCCGGTGGCAATTCCCAACGGTGCGTGCGCCACATCGCCGAGAGGGTCAGGTCTTTAATGGCCAGCATTTCCTTGGGAATGCGGTCATAGAGACGGATGAACAGCTCTTCGTGATGGAGTAACTCCCTTTCCCAATCATCGCGATCGATGGACATGGCGTTACGGAAGTCAGCCTCCGAGAAGTCATCGAGCCCCTCCCAGTTGAGGTCCTCGTAGCGGGGTGTCCAGCCGATCGGGCTCTCGAATCCCCTTGCTACCCGCGCGTGCGACCGGTTGACGATCCACTCGAGAATACGCATGTTTTCACCAAAGCCCGGCCACAGGAACTTGCCGTTTTCGTCGCGCCGGAACCAGTTGACGCCGAAGATGCGCGGCGGGTCCTGGATGTTGCGGCCGAAATTCAGCCAGTGATTGAAGTAGTCAGCCATGTGGTAGCCGGCAAATGGCAGCATGGCAAATGGATCCCGCCGCACAACGCCCTGTTGACCAAATGCCGCTGCCGTGGTCTCCGATCCCATTGTTGCCGCGAGATAAACTCCGAAAGCCCAGTTGAAAGACTGGTAGACGAGTGGAATGGTATTCGAACGGCGCCCGCCAAAGACGAAAGCCTTGATGGGTACACCGGCTGGATCATCCCAGGCATCATCGATGACCGGGTTCTGCCCCGCGGGCGCGGTAAATCGTGCGTTGGGATGCGCGGCCGGGGTTTCACTATCCGGTGTCCAGTCATTCCCCCGCCAGTCAATGGCGTGATCGGGCGGATCACCATCCATGCCTTCCCACCAGATGTCGCCGTCATCTTTTAAGGCAACGTTTGTGAAGATGCAGTTTTCCTTGATGGATTCCATCGCGCTCGGATTGGTCTCGTAAGACGTACCGGGCGCAACGCCGAAGTAACCGGCTTCGGGATTGATGGCATACAGCCTGCCGTCGTCACCCGGCTTGATCCACGCGATGTCATCTCCAACCGTCGTGACCTTCCAACCCTGATCCTGGTAATGTTTGGGCGGAACGATCATCGCGAAATTGGTCTTGCCGCATGCGCTGGGGAAAGCGGCGGCGATGTAAGTCTTTTCACCGCTTGGTTCCTCAACACCCATGATGAGCATGTGTTCGGCCAGCCATCCCTCGTCGCGGGCCATGGTGGAAGCGATGCGCAGCGCCAGACACTTCTTGCCAAGCAAGGCGTTGCCGCCGTAACCACTGCCGTATGACCAGATAGACCGCTCCTCGGGGAAATGAACGATGTACTTCTCGTGCGGGTTACACGGCCAGGGAACGTCTTCCTCACCCGGCTCGAGCGGTGCACCCACGGTGTGCATACAGGGAACGAATTCACCGTCCGTTCCCAGAACGTCGTAAACGGCATTGCCCATCCGGGTCATGATTTTCATGTTGACGACGACGTAGGGCGAGTCCGTAATTTCGACCCCGATTTGAGCGATGGGGGAGCCAAGCGGACCCATACTGAAAGGTATGACATACATGGTCCGGCCACGCATCGCACCATCGAACAACCCGTTGAGGATGCGCTTCATATCACGCCGGCGCATCCAGTTATTGGTGGGCCCGGCGTCCTTTTCGTTGATGCTGCAGATGAAAGTGCGGTCCTCGACCCTCGCGACATCGCTGGGATCCGAACATGCCAGGAAGCTGTTGGGGCGCAACTCGGGATTGAGGCGGGTGAAAGTGCCCGCACTCACAAGCTCCTCACAAAGTTGATCGTACTCTGCTTGAGAACCATCACACCAGACAACCTGATCGGGTTTGACAAGATCTGCCATCTCGGAAACCCATTTCTTGAGGGGCTCGTGGCGAACAACTTCTGGAATCATCATGTTTTAGTCTCTTTTAACAGCGGGTAGTAATCAAGGATAGACAATCGAGACTACAGGATGATTGATTGAAGTCAAATCCGACCACAATGGATAGCAGTGGCGACAGGCAGAGGTAAGGAGCCACCATACTTCGCGTATTTAGCGTCTTTAGCGGATAATTTTTCAGCCTGCAGTGGAAAGCATGGGCAGGGGGACGTGGATGAGGTCGCAGGTGACGCGGAGGAGTTCCAGTTCGGCAGGCGCCAGAAGACCATCATGAAGCACCACTGTGATCAGCGCGCGGACCAGTTTTTCTTTTTCGGTCGATTTCAGCCGGTCCAGTTTCGGCAGGGCCCGGTCAAGTATTTCTGTCCAGTTTTCCATGCGGGGCATGGTCGTGATGGGGTCTGCTTCCAGGATCTCCAGCCCCGCCATGAATGCTGACTGTGCAGCATCCCCGCCTGCATGACCATGGCTGGCCAAAACCGCAACGACCTGCAGTGCTTCGCGGTGGCAGGAGCGGAGCGACTTACTCCCGGATACCCTTACCGTATGAGGGTTATAAGTCTCCCCCAGGTGCTGTTCAATAATCCTGGCCAGCAAGTACTCGAATACATCGATCCGTCCATCAACATGACTCAGCGCCTCGACGGTTTCGAGGACCCTTTTCACCCGGTCCGGCGGATGGCGTTTAAGGGCCGGAAATGCTACTTCGAGTAAAGGAAGGCGCTGTTCCGGTCCCGGCATACCGCCCGCTTCGAGCAGGGAACGGGCCCGGAATTCGCTGTCTGACCCCATTAGCCGGGCAATGATCAGCAATTGTTGATCCCTGATTTGTGCATTGCTGTCCAATAGCGTGTAGAAAAGTACTTCGGGAGCCCACTCAGGCGAATGTGCGGCGCGACTGATGTCGTCAGGGATTGAGGCGGCGATGGCAGCCGCCATCAACAAGCGGTCCCAGTCGGGATTGCCAATCTGGTTGATGATGTTATCTACGTCGAACATGCCACGTTGGGATTTTTCCTCTTGCCCCGCTTGGCGGTCCCTGGCTTTCTCTGCAGCGATCTCGTCACGGGTGATCTCCGCTGCAAGCCGATCCAGTTCTTCGCGCTGAAAACCGGGATCAATCCTTTTGATGCGGTCTTCCAGGGGTGGATGGGTGGAGAAAAAAGACATTTTCCGTCCATCACCAAACAGCATGTGGCTGATTTCCTCGGTGTCCACGTTAAGGTAACTGGCGTCGCTGTAAACGGCTATTTTTTTCAATGCGCCGCCGATGCCGTTGGGGTCCCGGGTGAATTGCACCGCGGAAGCATCAGCGAGGTATTCCCGTTGACGGGATACTGCAGCCTTGATCCAACGGCCGAAAAACAGGCCGATATACCCCACCGCCATCAGGCCAATGGCAATGGCCAGCACCACTGCGCCATTTTTATCACGCGACGACCGTCCTGCAAAATGTGAATAAAGCAGGACTCGCCGGCCAATCAGCGCCAGCACCAGGATACCGAACAAGGCCCCCATCAAGCGGATGTTGATGCGCATATCACCGTTGAGGATGTGGCTGAACTCGTGCGCAATTACGCCCTGGAGCTCGTCACGGCTGAGTTTTTCCAGCGCCCCCCGGGAGACTGCCACTGCCGCATCGGCAGGTGTGTAACCCGCGGCAAATGCATTGATACCGGATTCCTGTTCCAGCACGTAGATTTCAGGCACCGCTACACCGGATGCAAGCGCAATTTCTTCAACTATATTGCGCAGACGGCGAAGCCTGGCATCCCGCGGCTCGGATTCCACCAGGTTACCACCAAGCTCACGAGCGATTTTTCCACCACCGGCTCTCAGGCCCATGGTCTTGAACAGGCTGGCCAGACCGATGACCAGCAGGGTTGCGATGGCCCCGCCGGTGAGCAAGGACAGGTTGTCTTTGAACATTTGCGGGCTGAGCCGGGGAACTCCCTCAGTTTCGATCGAGG
This sequence comes from Oceanospirillum sp., assembly GCA_048636595.1. GTDB lineage: Bacteria > Pseudomonadota > Gammaproteobacteria > Xanthomonadales > SZUA-36 > JAJRRA01. The sequence goes on from JAIVWI010000016.1 coordinate 5,074, forward strand.
ACACACCCGCAGCCAATAAAATCAGCAGGTCAATCGCAACCACGATGGCCAGCACGGCCAAAATGAACACGATTATCAGCCAGCGAGACTGCTTGCGTGCCCGGTCCTGCTGCTCAAAGAAATTCATTCAGGGAACTTCTGAGTTCAGAAACTGACCTTCGGCGCTTCGCGTTTTGACTCGTCTTCAATTTCAAGCAACTCAGCCGCCCTGAAACTGAACCACTCGGCAAAAAAGTTGTTCGGAAAAGATTCACGCAAGGTGTTGTAGTTCATCACCGAATCGTTATAAGCCTGACGGGAGAAAGCGACCTTGTTTTCGGTGGTGGTGAGCTCTTCGGAAAGCTGCATCATATTCTCATTGGCCTTCAGGTCCGGGTAGGCTTCAGACAGGGCGAACAGTCGCCCCAGTGCACCGGACAGGCCCTGTTCCGCACTGGCCAGTTGTTTCATGGCTTCGGGGTCAGAGGGGTCCTTGGCTGCGGCTTTCAGGCCGGCGACCGCCAGGTTGCGCGCATTGACCACTGCTTCCAGCGTATCTTTCTCGTGTGACATGTACCTCTTGGCGGTCTCGACCAGGTTGGGAATCAGGTCATGCCGCCGGGTCAGTTGCACATCGATTTGTGCAAAAGCGTTCTTGAAGCGATTACGCCCGGAAACCAGGCGATTGTAAATCGTGACGGCGAATAAAATAGCGCCAGCGATAATTGCAAGAATAATCCAACCACCCATCTCATTTCTCCTTTTCTGCTCTCCTGTAGAAAGTGTAACAAATTAACGAGTACGGCAGATGTGCCGCTGGTCACTACGTGTGAATTCCAGCAAAGCTGTTCATTTGATACAGGGGCGCCGGTCCGAAGCAAGGGGTCTGTTTCCAGGACACGGCATAAACCCTTCCCTGGGGCCTTCTCTTGAAACATCGTGTTTCAAAGAGTCCTGGAAACAGACCCCTTACTCCGAACCGGCTCGTGCCATGCTGCAATGCAGCCTATTTCCCGGCCGCCATTTCTTTTTCAATTCGGGCCCAGGAATCCCTCAGGGTCACAATCCGGTTCAGCACCGGATTGCCCGGCCTCGAATCAACGCTATCGTGAACAAAATAACCCGTGCGCTCAAACTGATATATATCACCCGGTGAACCCTCAGCCACAGGCGCCTCCACCACTGCGCCGTCAATAACATCCAGGGAATGAGGATTCAGAAACTCGAGAAAGTCCCGGGACTTGTCCGCCAGCGGATTGGGAACCGTGAACAGGCGGTCACATAACCTGACTTCAGCAGGCACGCCATGGACCGCGGACACCCAGTGAATGGTGCCCTTCACTTTACGGCTCGCGCCCGGCAATCCACTGCGGGATTCGGGGTCAAACTCACAATGAAGCTCCACCACTTCGCCGCTGTCGTTCTTGACGATCTCATTGCATTTCACGATGAAAGCATTGCGCAGGCGGACTTCACCACCGGGCTTCAGACGAAAGAACTTACGCGGTGGATCTTCCATGAAGTCGCCCCGCTCCACCCAGATTTCCCGTGTAATGGGCACTTTGCGTATTCCCATTGCTTCATTTTGCGGGTGGACCGCCGCGTCCAGCCACAGCGTTTCGCCTTCCGGGAAATTTGTCAGCACCACCTTAAGTGGATCGAGTACGGCCATCGTTCGCGGCGCCCTGACATTCAAGTCATCGCGCACCACGTTTTCCAGCACCCCCATGGAAATAATACTTTCCGACTTGGAGATGCCCATTGTGTCCCAGAAGGCACGGATCGATTCGGGTGGATAACCCCGCCGGCGAATTCCCGCCAGCGTGGGCATCCGCGGATCATCCCAACCCGAAACATGACCCTCCTCAACCAGCTGGCGCAGCTTGCGCTTACTCATGACCGTGTAGTCCAGGTTGCCGCGGGCAAACTCAATTTGCTGCGGGTGGCAAGGCGCCGGAATGTTATCCAGCAACCAGTCATAAAGGGGCCTGTGATCCTCAAATTCCAGTGTGCACAGGGAATGCGTAATGCCTTCGATGGCGTCTGAAATGCCGTGCGCCCAGTCATACATCGGGTAGATGTGCCAGGTATCACCTGTTCTGTGGTGGGTCGCATTGCGTATCCGGTAGATGACCGGGTCGCGCATGTTGATGTTGGCGGCAGACATATCGATTTTTGCCCGCAACACGTATTTGCCATCCTCGAATTCCCCGGCCTTCATGCGCTCGAACCGGTCCAGGTTTTCTTCAACGGGGCGATCCCGGTAAGGGCTTTCCCGCCCGGCCTCGGTCAAAGTTCCGCGATACTCACGAATTTCTTCCGAGTTCAATTCCTCCACGTATGCCTTGCCGGCCTTGATCAGGTAAATGGCATACTCATACAATTGCGGAAAATAGTCGGAGGCATGGCAAAGCTCATCCCACTCGAACCCAAGCCAGCGCACATCCTCCAGGATTGCGTTCATGAAGTCCTCGTTTTCCTTCAGAGGATTGGTATCGTCGAAACGCAGGTGGGTTTTGCCGCCGAATTCATCGGCGATCCCGAAATTCAGGCAAATCGACTTTGCGTGGCCGATATGCAGGTGGCCGTTAGGCTCTGGGGGGAACCGGGTAACGATGCTTGTGTGTTTTCCCGATTCGAGATCCTTGATAACGATATTTCGTATGAAATTCGTCGAAGTGGTCTGATTGTCGATGCTCATTGAATATCCCGGGGAATTTAATCTGTTTGAATGGGTGGTTCGTTATGGATTTTTGGCAATTGGCCAGCGAAAGCGTTAAATTCTACCGCATTGACCCTGTCGGCCACTACGGCCTGCTCAAGAAAATAAGCAAGGAAACCCGATGTTGAGAATAAAAAACATGAATCTCAGTTCAAAAATCTTTGTCTCCATGCTGCTGGGTGGGATCGCCGGAGGGCTGCTCAACTTTCTCGGTACTCCGGAATGGTCCCAGATCTGGTTGATAGATGGAGCTTTCAGGGTTGTGGGGCAGGTATTCATCTCGCTGTTGAAAATGCTGGTAGTCCCTCTTGTTTTTGTATCACTGATTTGTGGCGTCAGTTCCCTGGCGGACCCGAAAATGCTGGGAAGGGTTGGAGGTAAAACCGTCATCCTCTACCTCCTGACCACGGGTATTGCAGTAACGCTTGCACTGACTGCCGCCGTTGTATTTCAACCCGGTATCGGCGTCGATGCGGTGAATCTGGTCGAAAAAGAAATCGCTGAAGTGACGCCATTCACACAGGTACTCATCGACATGGTGCCGAATAACCCGATTGCTGCGATGGCCGATGCCAAGATGCTGCCGATCATTTTCTTTGCCGTGCTGCTGGGACTCTCCATCACACTGAGCGGTGAGGCCGGAAAACGAATATCGTCGTGGTTCCAGGATTTCAACACGGTCATCATGAAACTGGTGGCGATCGTGATGAGCGTGGCGCCGTATGGTGTATTCGCCCTGATCGCAAACATGGCCGCCACCAGTAACGGGGCTGATTTTCTGGCAGTCGGCAAGTACATTGTGCTGGTCATTGCGGTCCTCCTGTTCCACGCACTGATCGTCTACCCCTCCTTGCTGGTTTTGCTGACCCGGCTGAACCCACGCATGTTCCTCTACAAGATGCGTGCGGCAATGATGTTCGCCTTCTCTACAGCTTCGAGCAACGCCACCATCCCGGTCACACTGGAGTCAGTGGAGAAAAGAGTGGGCGTCAGCAACAAGATCGCTTCTTTTACCGTCCCCCTCGGGGCAACCATCAATATGGATGGCACAGCCATCATGCAAGGTATCGCTACTGGATTTATTGCCCAGTTCTACGGTATTGACCTCAGTATTGCACAATACCTCATGGTCGTGGTCATGGTCATCATGGCGTCCATTGGCACGGCCGGCGTTCCCAGCGTTGGCCTGGTTCTGCTGGCTGGTGTGCTGGCCCAGGTAGGGCTGCCTGAAGAAGGAATTGCCCTGATCCTGGGTGTCGACCGCCTGCTGGACATGATCCGCACGGTGGTGAATATTACCGGCGATGCGACGGTCACCACGATCGTGGCGAAAAGTGAAGGCGAACTGGACGAGGCGGTGTTCAGGGATCCACTGGCTGGTCGGGCTTTTGAAACCGGACGCAAAATTGCATAAATAACACCGTAAAATCAAGCGGCAATTCCAGCAATTCATGCAATATACGGGCTAATACGATCAGTTCTCCGGAAAAATTTCAGCATGTAACTATACTGAAGGTACGGTCCGATAAAAGCATTCAATGCAGAGTCTGGACTGACCTTTTCTTGAGAACGAGGGAAATACCATGATAAATGCAATCAAGCTGATTGGACTGGCCCTGGCAGTGAGTCTCTTTTTGATCATGCCGGCGCATGCTGAGGATGAAGAAAATGACGGAATTGCCGAACTGTTCCTGATCACGCCGAAGGCTGGACACGAGCAGGACCTGGTCGAGGCCATCACCGACTACCACCACTGGATAGCCAGTAAGGAAGGCCATTTGGAGTACAGCTGGTACGAGATCCTCACGGGACCCGATACCGGCAAGTACATCGCCCGGTCGGGCGAGCATAACTGGTCGGATTTCGATGTCGAATATGACTGGCAAGAAGAAGCCGGCCAAAAATTCCAGACCAATGTTGCCCCGCATATTGACGGTCTCCAACGCAGTTTTAATTCAGAGATGGATGGCTTCAGTCACTGGCCTGAGAATTTTGAAGGTTACACCCATTTCTCCGTTGAGAACTGGTATGTGAAAGGCGGACAATACGGCAACTTCCGCAAAGGACTGAAAAAAATCACCGATACGTTAAAATCAGCCAATTATGGGTCCTATTTTGCATTCGTCTCCCTGGAGTCCGGCGGGCGTGGCAACCAGATCACCCTGGTTTCACCCAAGCAAGGCTGGTCCGGTATGAAAGGCCCTGACCCCACGTTTTTAGCAATCATGACAGAAGCCCTGGGCGGCGAAGAGGAATTCAATAACTTCATGAGTGAATGGGGCGCCACATTCAAAACCGGTCAAAACCACATGGTCAGGTACATGCCGGGAGCCAGCGACTACGGCGACAAATAGAAAGGTTTTGCCTCGCTATTCCTATACCCCCATCCACAAAAAAACCCCGGGTAATAACCCGGGGTCTGAAAGGCGTATCGCTATAGGCATAGAAGTGTGGGGACTGCCTGTCTAGAGGGGCGATACGCCAGGCACAGTCAACTTACGCTCTTAGAATACGCTGAACACTGTTAAAAAACCGTGAACCTAGCGTTGCCAATTCGTGATATATGCAATTTTTCAGGCTTGAACCCGCATTTTGCGCGATTTCTTGAGGTGCACCAGTAGCAAAGATATGGCCGCAGGGGTTACTCCGGGGACTCGTGAAGCCTGACCGATGGTGTCCGGCCTGACACTCTGCAGCTTCTCCATGACTTCAGCAGAAAGCCCCTGAACCCCGCTAAAATCGAAATCGTCTCCGATTTCCGTTGTTTCATGACGGCGCCTTCGGGCAATGTCTTCTTGTTGCCGCCCGAGGTAGCCTGAATAGCGGACCTGAATTTCCAGTTGTTGGGAAACTTGCCCGTCCTTTACACCGGGGCCTATGCCTTCTATTTCAACCAGTCGTTGATAATCGACCTCAGGGCGCTTCAGCAAGTCCAGTGCCCGCATTTCTTTGCTGATGGGAATGCCATGGGCAGTTTCAACCATTCGGCCCAGAGCATTGCCTGGTGTCACCCAGATACCATTCAGCCGCTTGCGCTCTGTCTCCAGGCATTCGCTCTTCCGGCAATATCGCTTCCAGCGCTCATCATCGACCAGGCCGAGTGCGCGGCCTTTTTCAGTCAGCCGCAGGTCTGCATTGTCTTCCCGCAACTGCAGGCGGTATTCCGCCCGGCTGGTGAACATTCGATAAGGTTCCAGCGTGCCCTGGGTGATGAGATCATCGATCATCACACCGATGTAGGCCTGATCGCGCCCAGGTGTCCACGTGGATTCACCACGGACCAAACGGGCTGCGTTAATACCGGCAACCAGCCCCTGGGCTGCGGCTTCTTCATAACCCGTGGTCCCGTTGATCTGCCCGGCGAAAAACAGGCCGTCAATATGCTTCGTTTCGAGGCTGGCATGCAGATCCCGCGGATCGAAGAAGTCGTATTCAATAGCGTAGCCGGGGCGGGTTATTCGAGCATTCTCGAAGCCCTTGATGCTGCGCACGAACTCGAGCTGGACTTCGAACGGAAGGCTGGTGGAAATTCCATTGGGGTACAACTCCAGCGTATCCAGACCCTCGGGTTCTACAAAAATCTGGTGGCTTTTCCGGTCACTGAAGCGCACGACCTTGTCTTCGATGGAAGGGCAGTATCGTGGCCCCACACCCTCAATGACGCCTGCATACATCGGTGAGCGATGCAGGGAATTGCGGATGATGTCATGAGTTCGTTCCGATGTATGCGTAATCCAGCAACATACCTGGCGCGGGTGATCCTCCCGGCTGCCCATGAAAGAGAACACCGGTCGCGGCTCATCGCCCGGTTGTTCCTGCAAATGGGTAAAATCCACGGATTTTCCGTCTATACGGGGTGGTGTGCCCGTTTTCAGGCGGGCCACCCTGAACGGCATTTCACGCAGACGGGCTGCCAGCACATTGGATGGGGGGTCGCCGGCACGACCACCGGCTGATTGCTCCTCGCCCATGTGGATTTTTCCACCCAGGAAGGTACCGGTTGTGAGAACTACGCTAGCGGAATTAAATTCCAGCCCGGTAGCCGTACGGCAACCGCTTATACGCCCGTCATCAGTCAACAGATCGTCAACACCGGCCTGGAATATTGCCAGGTTTGGCTGCTGTTCCACGGTCTTGCGAATAAACGCACGGTACAAATTGCGGTCGCATTGGGCCCGGGTGGCGCGAACAGCCGGGCCCTTGCTTGAATTGAGTGTGCGCAGTTGGATGGCGGCGGCGTCTGCAGCCCGGGCCATCACACCACCGAGGGCGTCAATCTCCTTCACCAGGTGACCTTTACCTATCCCCCCAATGGCAGGATTACAGCTCATCTGCCCAATGGTCTCGATGTTATGTGTGATCAACAACGTACTGGCGCCGCTGCGCGCGGAGGCAAGCGCCGCCTCGGTGCCGGCATGGCCGCCACCAATTACGATCACGTCATAAAATTCCGGATACAGCATCTGCACAACAATCCACCATCAAGGACCGCGTATTGTACTGAATTTCAAACAATTGTGTACCCAGCTGTAAATTCCAGCAACCTTGTATACATCGGGCCTTCGAGTAATTGCAGGCTTTCAGGTTGGTAGAAGCCCGTTCGGAGTAAGGGGTCTTCTTCCAGGACCCTTTGCAACACGATGTTGCAAGAGGAGGCCCCATGGACGGGTTTATGCCGTGTCCTGGAAGAAGACCCCTTGCTTCGGACGGGCTCCCCAACAAGTAGCACAACGAACAGGTGAACAACGTTGCTGGAATTCACAGCTAGTGTAAGCAGATGGGCGCTACTCCGGTTAATATACCCGGAAGCCGGCCCGAACCGGCAAACTGGCACAAGGAAAAATATATGGCCCGTTCTGTTTATGATCTGCAAGGTTATGCTGTCGCCCTGGACAAAGTTGTTTTCGTGACCCGCGTTTTCGCAGCCGAAGATGAGGAAGGGTTCCAGTTCAATGTGCGATTTAGCGGAGACGCCCGGCTGGCGCCGAAATTCCCGACGCGACACGAAGCGGACTTACAAAGAGAGTTGTTTTTAAAAGCCTTGAGGGAGAGTTAGCGCGCCTTCTCGCAATATGCCGGCTAGTTTCCGTCCGCCGCCATCCGGTTGTGAAGATCCACCATCAATTGCTGGTTCATACTGAACAGGCTCTGGTTTGGCCGGTCCAGGTCCATGACCAACGCCATTACAACAGAGAATGTAATGGCCAGGGTCCAGGTTGCGATGCCGCTCCGCGCACCTGTGAGCCCCGCCTGGTACCCCATGATAATCATCGACATCAGAGCCATAATGAACAGGGTGAACCAGATCACCGGTGAAATGCGGTTGAACAAGACCGCCTGAAGGCGGGCATCCTGCGCATTGATCATGGCAAGGACCGACTGGCTGAATATTCCGGTGCTTTCACTGTTTTCCGAATCCTCCATCGAGGATTCAGCCAGGGACCATAAACTGTCATGCAGACGGTCTGAGTCTTTTACCAGATCTAACAGCTTCGACATATCGGTGCTGCCTTTCAACAGCATCATTTCCATTCGAATCGCCACGAACTGCCGCAAAAGGTTCCTGGCAACAGGGCGGGTCGCATCATCGAGTAAATCAGCTCCACGATAGGCCGAACTGATTGCACTGACTTCCAGCATGAACGACTGTGTCCTGACTTCAAAATGACGCTGGGCCATGCTAAAACTGAATGCCAGCATGAAAGCGAGCAGCCCCAGGGAAGCTCCCATAATGGCTCTGACCTGTGCGGTCTGCGCCTTGACTGTCTTGCCTTTTATGTTCGAACCCAGCTTGATGCCGACTTCGATAAAAGCCACCAGTGATATTACCGACCCAAGCAGGACCATCCACAGGGGTATCAGATCGAATGCAGTCATAAAAAAAACCTGGCCTCAGGCGCCAATCGCCTTGCTGATAATTTCAAAAACACCGGGAGACAGGCCTTCCACTGCGGCAATCCGTTCCAATTCGATTTTCATCAGCGCCTGCCTGCCCTGATCATACCGTTTCCATTGATTGAATGCCGATACCATGCGTGAAGCCACCTGCGGATTCAATGAATCGAGTTCAATGACCTGGTCGGCATGAAATCGGTAAGCAGCTCCGTCCGCAGCATGGAAACCGGTCGGATTGGCCATGGAGAAAACCCCGATCAGCGAACGGACCTTGTTTGGATTGGTGATGCTGAATGCCGGGTGCTCCATCAGGGTCCTTACTACTTTAATTGTTTCAGCCCCTGGTTTTGAAGCCTGGATGGCGAACCATTTGTCCATTACCAGCGCATCGTCTTTCCAGCGCTGCTCAAAAGCTGACAGGGCAGCGGAAGCAGACGGTGCACCGGCCCACACCAGGCCTTGTAAAGCCACCAGTGTATCGGTCATATTGTCGCTTGCGGCGAGTTGAGCCTCGGCGATCGCCACTCCATCATCGGTTTCCAGCAAATAGGAAAGGCAGATATTTTTCAGGCTTCGGCCAGCAATCGAAGCAGCTGAATTGTCATAGACCGCACCATTATCAAGAGACGCATATCTGCTCTGGAATTGGTTCTTCAACTCTGTGGCCAAAGTGGTTTTTACGAATGTCCTGGCGGAATGAATGCCATCTACATCAACAATATCCATCTGTTCAGCCAGGTAGTCCTCACCGGGTAGCATCATCGCCTCAGCCACCAGTGCCGGGTCAGACCCGGTATCTTCCAGCAGTGTCCTGAAGGCTTCGACCAGAGCACGGTCAATTTCCATGGAGGCGCCGTTTGCACACCGCTCCACGTTGGACAATATCTCACCTTGTGCCAGCAACTGGGCCGCCTCCCAGCGCATGAATGGATCACTGTCATGCGCCATCAGGACAGCCAGGTCATTTGCCGACCAGGCATAGCGCAACTTCACCGGTGCTGAAAAATCACGCAACAGGGACAGCACCGGCATTTGTGGAATGTTTTCGAATGTAAACGATTGTTTATCCTCATCCAGTAACAGCAGGCGCGAAGTACCTGATGGCGAATCCTCACCGCTCAATTGCAAGGGGTATTCTTCTCCGTCCTGAGACAACAGGCCCATGGCGAAAGGAATGACGAGGGCCTGTTTCTCTTGCTGGTCATGCGTGGGTGGAGTCCGCTGAGAGAGATGCAGCGTAAACCTGGATTGCCTGGCGTCAAAATCCGTGCTTACCCTTACTTCCGGTGTACCGGACTGACCATACCAACGGCCAAAACGCTGCAGCCTGGCTCCATTTGCATCCTCCATTGCCGCCAGAAAATCATCGCAGGTAACCGCCTGGCCATCGTGGCGTTCGAGATAAAGCTTCAGACCCTTCCTGAAGCCATCAACACCGAGCAACGTTTGATACATCCGAATGATCGCAGCGCCTTTCTGGTACACAGTCATCGTGTAGAAATTATTGACTTCAATGTATTTTTCCGGCCGGATCGGGTGTGACATCGGACCCGCATCTTCCAGGAATTGCCCGCTGCGCAAATCACGAACGTCCTGGATTCGCTTGACCGCCCGTGATTGCATATCGGATGAAAACTCCTGGTCCCTGAATACAGTCAAGCCCTCCTTGAGCGTCAACTGAAACCAGTCCTGGCAAGTAACGCGGTTACCTGTCCAATTGTGGAAGTACTCGTGACCAATGACACCTTCTATCCCTTCGTAGTCAGTGTCCGTTGCTGTATCCGGCCGGGCCAGCACGTACTTTGAATTGAAGATATTGAGTGATTTGTTTTCCATCGCGCCCATATTGAAATCACTGGTAGCGACAATATTGTAGATGTCCAGGTCGTACTCGAGACCGAAGCGTTCTTCATCCCATTTCATGGCCTTCTTCAGGGACTCCATTGCGTGACCGCAACGATCCACGTTCTCGAGTTCTACATAAACACGCAGAGTGACGTCCCGGCCACTGCGTGTAACAAAACGATCCTCAATGTGTGCCAGGTCACCCGCGACCAGCGCAAACAGGTAGGCTGGTTTTGCAAATGGGTCATCCCAGCACACCCAGTGGCGGCCGTCATCCAGTTCCCCGGAATTCACTGCGTTTCCGTTGGAAAGCAATACAGGATAGCGTTTACGGTCAGCGGTAATCGTGACTTCAAATCGCGTCATGACGTCAGGGCGGTCCGGAAAATAGGTAATCTTACTGAAGCCTTCGGCTTCGCACTGAGTGAGCAGAAACTCACCGGATGGATACAAACCTTCCAGCGCAGTATTTTCCCGTGGTTTGATCAGTACTTCAATGGTCAGGGCACAGGAATCCGGGGCATTGTGAATGATGAGTTTGTCTGCGTTAAGAGAGTAGTCACCCGGCGCCAAAGCCTTGTCATCCATCAGAACTGATACCAACTCCATCTGTTGACCGTCCAGTTCAATATCCTCAACGGGTGCCGCAGATGGATTCCGGCTCAATTGCAATTTTGAAATCACGCGGGTGTATTCATCCCTGATTTCAAAACGCAATTTCACCTGGTCCAGGATCCAGGCGAAAGGTTTGTAGTTTTCACGGAAAACCGTTTTGCTGACTGCAGCTTTTTTCATTTATAGTTCCCTTGCAAACAGAGCAGGTGCATACCCTTCGACAGGGCTTTCAAACCAAGTATTATAGGCCTAACGCAAGTGAAGAGCAGTCGAAAATGCCCCCAGATACTGTAGTCGATATACCTGATATTGCCGATATCCACCTGGCGCGGGCTCGTATCGATGACTGGACCCGCCTGACACCCGTGTTGAGCGATCCCGAGCTCAACCAGGAGCTGGGCTGCATTCTCTACTGCAAATGTGAGAATCTTCAACGTACGGGCGCCTTCAAATTCCGCGGAGCAAGTAATGCCATTTCCAGGCTGCGCGAAGCCGGCATAGAGGGCGATGTCGCAACTCATTCCTCAGGGAACCACGGCGCCGCGTTGGCCCTGGCGGCTAAGCTGGACAAGCGCAAAGCCCATGTGGTCATGCCGGATAACTCTGCTCCGATGAAAATAAATTCTGTCAGGCGCTATGGCGGCATCGTGCATTTCTGTGCTCCCACACAGGAGTCCCGGGAGGAGGAACTGGCGAATCTCGTAGAAGACGGGAAGATCCCGATCCCGCCTTACGATCACGCCGACATCATTGCAGGACAGGGAACCGCGGCGCTGGAGTTTATTCAGGAGATTCCCACCCTTGAGCAAATTATTACACCCGTAGGCGGCGGAGGCCTCATTAGCGGGACAGCCATCGCAGTGCGTGGCACAGGCCAGCAAGTGTATGGCGTGGAGCCAGAAGGCGCCGCGGATACGGTGGCCAGCCTGGAGCGGGGCGAACGGGTTAAAAGCTGGACGCCGGACACCATTGCTGACGGCCTGCGGGCGCTTATTGGCGTGCGCAATTTCACCGTAATCCGCAAGGAAGTAAAACAGGTATTCACCGTCAGCGATGAAGACATCCGCCGGGCCATGTACTTGTTCTGGCAGGAGTTACGCCTGCTGATCGAACCATCATCCGCCACGGTGATCGCAGCCATCAGGAATCATCCGGAAGTTTTTGCCGGTAAAAAGGTCGGCGCCATTATCAGCGGCGGCAATATTGATCCTGGCAACTGGCAGTCCTTGACGGAAAGGAATTAGCCCTGGGGGCGCCAAACGGAATCTCGAGGCTAAAGTATGCAAAAACTGATGATTCTGAGACACGCAAAAGCGGTGCCCTGGTATCCGGGGGTGGATGATTTTAACCGGCCCCTGAGTGATATCGGCACGGGACATGCGGAAAAGGTCGCTAACTGGATGTGTAATGGCTTGGAAGCGCCTGACAGTATCCTTTGCTCCCCGTCACAGCGCACCAGGGAGACGCTCTCGCCTTTGCTCTCGCGGAACCCCGGGCTGGAATCTGTCACCCGTTATGAGCCAGATTTTTACGGAGCGTCAACAGGAGCCTTGCACGCATTGCTTGATTTTGAGTTTGCCGAGGCTGACCGGATTCTCATAGTGGGACACAACCCCGGTTTTGAAATGCTGGTATTCGACGTCATTGCACACTCTGAATATGACAAAATCAGGCGCCTGGCAACAGGAACGCTCGCGGTCGTAGATTTTGAATCGGGATGGGAAACCGGTTCAGGAAAAGGAATTTTACGCCACAAAGTACGCGGCAAGAAATTGTAAACCCCATTATGCGGCTATTCGATTGGTTTACTTTCAAACCTGAAGCCCTTTTTTCCGGAAAACCAGGATCTGGTTGTTTGCCGGCATGGAAAATTGCTCCTGAAGAAGCATTTGGCTGCGTTTCGCCAGTGATTCAAGTGCTTCAAGATCACGCAGACCCATATGTGGGTCACTGCTCCTGAGATGACGGTCAAACTCCCGGTTGGACTCTGCGGTGAAGCCCCCATCCTGGTTGAAGGGCCCGTAAAGGCAATACAAACCTCCCGGAGCCAGGTGGGCCCCGAGCCCGGCAAATGTAGCACAGACTGCGTCCCAGCCCATGATGTGTGCTGTATTGGCTGAGTAAGCCGCATCAAAACGCCCGTCCGGCCATTGTTCAAGCACATCCAGCTTGATGGGGGGAAGGATATTCGGACTGCCCTCCTGCTCCACTCTGGCTGTCAGCCCTGGCAAGTACTCATCCCGATCAGAAGGTTGCCACTGAAGGAGCGGGAAGTGTGGTGCGAAATATACAATGTGCTGGCCTGTTCCGGAACCGATTTCAAGAATTTTTCCGCTGGAAGGCAAAAGCTGTTGCAGGACTTCCAGGATAGGCGCCTTGTTTCGCTCACAGGATTCAGAATAGGGCAGAGGTATCATTCGTTCGCCAAACCATTTTTTTAAGCACTGGCTTAAAACAAACGCCCGGGCTTTACCCGGGCGTTCATTGTTAACCGGAGTATCCGCCAGTTTAATCTACCGGGCGATCCTCCACGATAGTGGGAGTAACAAAGATCAGCAGTTCACGCTTCTTGGTTTCATTGGCCCGGCGCCGGAACAGCACACCAAGACCCGGGATATCTCCCAGCCACGGAACTTTCTCTTCTTTGGAAGCTTTTTCATCCTGGAAAATACCGCCCAGCACGATTGTGTCACCGTTGGCCACCAGCACTGTGGTGGCTAACTCACGCGTGTCGATTGAAGGTACGGAACCACCCCTGGCGGTTTGGAAAATCTCACCCACCGTATCCTGCTTGACGTTGAGATCCAGTTGTATGCGATTATCCGGCGTAATCAACGGGGTCACTTTCAGCTCCAGCACGGCTTCCTTGAATTGCACCGAAGTGGCGCCTGAAGAGGTTGCTTCCTCGTACGGAATTTCCACACCCTGCTGGATGAAGGCTTCTGCCTGGTTGGCGGTAACAATGCGGGGTGTCGAAATCACTTCACCCTCACCGTCAGATTCCAGGGCAGAGATCTCAAGATCCAGCAACCAGTCACCCGTCAGGAAAGAAAGGCCCAGAGTCGCCGCAGTCGCAGAGGGTGCAGGCAGGTTAACCTGGTAACGGTTTGGATAAGTAGGTAAATCGAGCAGGCCATCATCTCTTGGGTTGATGGCGGGGTTGACGATATCCGCTGCTCTGCCATCTGCCGCAATCACGCCGATATTGCTGCCCAGATGAAGGCCCGTCACACCAAAACGGACACCCAGTTCATGGGCAAATTCAGAACTTGCAATCACGATCCGTGATTCGATCTGAACCTGGCGAATCGCGTAATCCAGATCGGTGACCAGTTTCCGGATTTCGAGGATTTTTTCAGCCGTGTCCGTTACCAGAAGAGTGTTGGTCCGTTCGTCCAGAGTGACCGAACCCCGTGATGAAAGTAACCCGTACTCAGAATCAGCGTTACCGCTCTGTATGATTTCCACCATGGCATCGGCCTTGGCGTAACTGATCGGAATCAATACGGTTTGCAGGGGTTCCAGGATCCGCCGGTCAAGCTGAGCCTGCAATAGTTGTTGTTCCCGGGCCGCAATTTCGGCCGTTGGGCCAATCCAGATGACATTGCCGTTCTCGCGCTTGTCAAGATTACGGGCATCCATAATGATGTCGAGCGCCTGGTCCCAGGGCACATTGGTCAAACGCAATGTCAGATTACCCTGCACGCTGTCCGCCACGACGATATTCAGGTTGGAAACATCTGCGATCAACTGCAGAACGGAGCGAACCGGAATATCCTGGAAATTGAAAGTTACCTTGGTGCCTTCATAGGTTTTCTCTTCGAAAAACTTGACCTCGACATCCTCCACCGACTTCACAGTCTTTGCAAGCTTTTTGAGTTCAACAACAATATCATCACCTGATTCATAGACCAGGTGCTCAAAATTACCTGATGTTGTCATGACGACCTGGACTGTACTGTTGACTGGCGCGGTGTCTATCAACCGTACGGGCGTGGCAAAATCAATCACGTCCAACCGTTGATTCAGGCTGTCAGGAACGTTGGCATTGAAAATGTTGAGGGTGAGATTATTTCTGTCTTCCACCACCGAAATACTGGCGCCGGGGCGATCCATGCTCACAATGACCCTGGCCTGCCCTTCTTCACCACGACGGAAGTCAACACCGGTGAGGCTGAAACCTGAACCACCAACGCTTGTGGTTGAACTGGCGGTGACTCCGCCACCAGCAATTGTCAGTACCACCTGGCCTGAATCCGCGTTGTAGTCATAAGCGGCCAGATGTGAAAGATCGACAATCAGCCGGGTTCTGCCGCCGGCTGCAATAGCGGAATATTGCTGAACAGGTCCCAAACCAACCGTTACCGCGTCCGTTCCCGCCTCACTTTGTGTATCAGCCAGATCCAGTACGATCCGCGTTGGGCTTTGTGTAGCAAACACGCTGACCTGGGGCACATCACCGCTAATCTGCAATGTAATCTTTACACCACCGTCCTCGGTGCTGCTGTGATCGATACCCGTCACGTTAGTTGCTGCGAAAGCTGCCATCATTGGCAATATCGTCAATAACAGGCCCAAACCTGTCAGAAATCCTTTTCCTGAAATACGCATGCTGCGCCCTCGTTCACCGTGTCCCAAATGAAATTTTACGCTTTCTTTGTGGCTGCTCATTGCACTGCCTCTAATAAGGTTAATAGCTCAAGCATCCGGTCTTAGCTTTCGCCCAAGACCAAAGAAGCATCCCTGACCAGCCATCCGCCGGCACCATCGGCAATAAACTCGCTTAACTCCACCTCATCCGGTGAAATCATATTTACCTTTCCGTGGTTTTTGCCTATGTAGTTCCCGGTGGAAATCCGATGAATCGTACCGTCCGGATCGCGAATCAGGACCCATTGAGATTTTTCTTTATCAAAGGTCCCGACCATCAGTAATGTGTCCAATTCAAACCTTTCAAGGTATTCCCGGGTCCGGCTTAAATCAGGACGCGGACCCTTGCCACCAACAGGGCCGGTTTCTTCATCACTACCTTCGCTGGTTGACTGGCGGAAAGGATCACGACCTTCCAAGCCGTTATAAACGTAGGGGGTGTATGTACGAACCGCAGGTATCGGCGGAATTGGGGTAGCTGGTCGTGCCTTGACTTCGGCTATGTAACGCCCCAGGTCATCCTGGTTGCTATCACAGGCTGCCAGCAGTGTCAGTACCGCTGTCAGGGCCACAACTTTCAGTATGTTTAGATGAATCATGCTGTTCATGGCGCATCCGCCTCGGCCAGTTCAGCGGCCTCTTCTTCATCGATATAACGATAGGTTTTGACAGTCCCTTCGAGGATCAGGCGACCGTCTCCTCCCTTGTTGTCACGCTCATTCGCACGACGCAATGAGATGTCATGCATCGTAAGGATCACTACTCTTGGCAGTGACGCCACGCCACTGACAAACTCACCAAACTGGTGGTAGTCGCCCAGCATGCGGACAGAGATCGGCCTTTCCGCATAGAAATCATGGTGAGTTTCACCTCTGGGCTGGAACAACTGAACATCGATTCCCGCAGCCAGGGCTGTCTGTGAAACATCCACCAACAATTTGTCCATCTCGGTCTTGCTGGGAAGTTGCCGGAACATGGTTTCGAGCAATTCCTGCATTTCAGCCAGTTGAACCTCGTACTCTTCGAGGTTGGCAGCTTTTTCCTGCTTGTTCTCGAATTCAATACGCAGGCCAATTTCCTTTTTCTGAACGATTTCAAGTTGCTCAGTCTTGGCTTTGATCAGCAGGAAATAACCTATGGCAATAATGATAACCAGCAGGAACCCGAGAATGACGTAGCGTACTGATGAAGGGGCGCTGCCAATATCACGAAAATCAAGATCTCTTAATTCGTTGAACATCAGCCTGCCTCCGCCTGGTCTTCGCCATCACCATCACCATCACCATCCAGATCGTCCTTTTTGGTGTTGTCCAGTTTCACCTGAATAGCGTATTCGTAGCTTTCAACGCGGCTCTCTGGCTTAGCGGCTGTGCGCACATACTGCAGATCAGGTTTGACGAACAATTCCATTCCTTCCAGGCTCTGCAGGTAGGCCGAGACCCGTGCATTGGACTGGCTGGACCCCATCAGGGTCAGTTTTGGGCCCTGCTGCCTGACCGTTGTCAGAGTCACGCCAACAGGTATACTCATGGCCAGTCTGTCCAGGAGTTCCACCGTCAGTGAGCGGCTGGCTTGCAAGGACTCAATTACCTGCTTACGCGAAAGCAGCCGGTCGCGGGTCTTTTCCAACTCCGCTATCCGGTCGATGCGAAGCTGCAAGCGATTAATTTCGACCTGGATCTGTTGATTTCGTGCTTCCTGGTGGCTGATTCGCTGATCGAAAAACAACCCAACAATGAGGATCAGGATCGCGCCCAGAACCAGGGTACCCATCAGGGAGTACATGAATTGGCGTTGGCGCTCCCTGCGCGCTTCCTCACGCCATGGTAGGAGATTGATTCTGGCCATCAGTCAAACCCTCTCAGCGCCAGCCCCATTGCAACCATCAGGTTCGGAGCATTCCTTGTCAATGCAGTCACTGCAACTGAAGGGGCCAGTTCAAGGCCACTAACGGGATCAGCGATGCCGGTCTTTACACCTAGTTCCTGTTCGACTACATCCGCCAGGCCTTTTACGGAGGCCATGGAACCTGCAAGATAAATAGTCCTGATGTTAGAGAACTCTGCGCTGGAACTGTAAAACTGCAGCGCGCGACTAATCTGGTGCACTACGTTCAACATGAACGGTTCAAGCACTTCATCTTCAAAATTTTCAGGCCCGGGCTCGCCACGCATGAAGAAATTCGCTTGTTCCGGCGACATGTCATAACGCCTGATAATTTCTTCGACCAGCTGATTTCCACCGAAAGGATGGTCCCGGGTGTAAATGACGCGGCCATTTCTCAGGATAAGCAATGTGGAGAGGTCGTGCCCTATATCGAAAATACCGATAGTCTCCGTGCTCCTGATCCCATCTCTCTCGCGGATCAGCTCGAATGCGTTTGCAATGGCAAATGACTCGACGTCGACTACCCTGGCCTTGAGCCCAAGCGACTCCAATGCGTCCTGGCGGGCCTCAACGTTTTCGTTTTTACTGGCCGCCAGCAGGATATCCACCATGTCCGCATTACGTGGTGACGGACCCAGTACTTCGAAATCCAGACTGATTTCATCCAGGGGATATGGAATGTACTGGTTTGCTTCAATCTGTACCTGACTCTCTATATCTGCTTCCGCCAGGTTGGACTGAAGGCTGATGGTCTTGGTGAATACCGCTGATCCCGAAACAGCGACAGCACAGAATTTCGAATTCGAGCCCGAATTCCTGACGGCTGACTGGATCGCAGTAGAGATGGCCTCGATATCCTGAACTGATTTTTCTACGATGACACCCTGTGGAAGCGGTTCGATCGCGAAATGGTCAATCCGGTAAGAGGATCCATGGCGTGAAAGCTGCAACAAACGTACGCCTGAAGACCCGATATCCAAGCCCATTACGGGTGTTGATCTTGTGCCTAAGAGTTTCAAATTGCGCTCAATCCTTTGCTCGACAATGGTTTACTGACACTTCTTACATTGATTTGTAACAGGAAACATATCCTATCTCAACGATGTTTTCAATTTTTTTTTCAAAGCAGCGAAAAAAACTTCAATCACAAGCACTCCACTGACCTTATAATACAAGCCGTGGAAACTGCCGGGAAACGGTGTGAATAAACTTATTTGAAGATTGGCCGCTTCCCTGCCCGCCGCTTGGTAACATACCGATTTTTACCAGTCGACTGCGGTGAAAATCAGAAATCCATTTTCCTTGATACGTTTAAACCAATTGACCACAGCTTAACAGGATTATCGCGTGAAAAAACTTTTTCGTTGGTTCCTTGTTTTTTTTCTCGTGTCTTCCCTGCTGGCCATCTCAGCCATCAGTATCACCTACTTGATACTTGAACCCGACTTGCCGAATGTAGAAACCCTGCGTGATGTTCAATTGCAGGTACCACTTCGTGTATTCAGTTCAGACGGGAAGCTGCTCGGAATATTCGGAGAGAAACGACGCATCCCGGTCACGATAGATGAAATCCCTGCTCAACTGACCAACGCTTTTATCGCGGGCGAGGATGCCCGGTTTTATGAACATCCCGGCGTTGACTACCAGGGTATTTCACGCGCGGCCTGGTCCCTGCTGACAACGGGTGAAAAAACCATTGGCGGCAGTACCATCACCCAGCAACTGGCCAGGAATTTCTTCCTGACCTCAGAAAAAACATTCACCAGAAAATTCAAAGAAATATTTCTCGCGCTGAAAATTGAGCGGCAACTGGACAAAAACCTGATCCTTGAGCTTTACCTGAACAAGATTTTCCTGGGCCACCGTGCTTACGGTATCGGCGCGGCTGCCGAAGTTTACTATGGAAAGTCCATGTCGGAGTTATCGCTGGCACAGTGCGCCATGATCGCAGCACTCCCGAAGGCGCCCTCACGAATTAATCCGATCCACGCTCCGGCACGGGCGCTGGAAAGGAGAAACTACGTTCTTAGCCGGATGCTGGACCTGGGTTACATAGACGAATCCCAGCATGAAGCAGCGAGTAAAGAGCAGGACCGCGCCTTTTATCACGGGGCCATCGCTGAAATTTCAGCACCATACGTGGCTGAAATGGTCCGGGTCAAAGCACTGCGCCTGCTCGGCTCCAGGGCTTACACCGGTGGTTATAAAGTATTCACTACCATCGACAGCCGGCTGCAGATTGCAGCCAATCTCGCGGTGGATAAGGGGCTTGAGGAATACGATCAGCGGCACGGTTTCCGTGGTCCGGAAGCTCATATCGACCTGGCGGACAGGCACACAACCCAGGCCTGGAACGAAATATTGACATCCTATCGACCGGTTTCCGGACTGGAGCCGGGAGTGGTCCTCGAGGTGGAGGATGAACTCGCCCTGGTTTACCTGCGTAACGGTCAAACCATTGCACTCAGCCTGGAGCAGACAAAGTGGGCCGCACCTTTTATCAATCGCGACAGAAAGGGTAGAACACCAAAAAAGCTAAGTGAAATCATGGCGCCAGGGGATATCATCCGCACCCGTTTGCACGATGATGGAAAATGGAAACTGGGGCAGTTACCGGAAGTTGAAGCCGCCCTGGTTTCGCTGGACCCCATGAGTGGTGATATCAAGGCCCTGGTCGGCGGTTCTGACTTTTCACGCAGTAAATTCAACCGCGTCACCCAGGGGCGGAGGCAGCCAGGATCCAGCTTCAAACCATTTATTTATTCATCTGCCCTCGAGCATGGTTTCACTGTATCGAGCCTGGTCAATGACGCTCCAGTCGTTTTCGAAGACAAGGAGCTCGAAAGAACCTGGAAACCCCAGAATTTCAGTCAAAAGTTCTATGGCCCTACCCGGCTCAGGGAAGCCATGGTCAAATCCCGGAACCTGGTCTCCATCCGCCTGTTGCGTGACGTCGGTGTCGAATATGCAAGGGAGTACATTACCCAGTTCGGC
The DNA here is from genome assembly GCA_048636595.1 of Oceanospirillum sp. Classification (GTDB taxonomy): domain Bacteria; phylum Pseudomonadota; class Gammaproteobacteria; order Xanthomonadales; family SZUA-36; genus JAJRRA01. Next base: position 25,661 of record JAIVWI010000016.1, read on the forward strand.
TTCCAGCTTGACGAACTCCCGGCTAATCTTTCCATGGCGCTTGGGAGTGCTTCTCTTACGCCCCTCTCCATGGCCCGCGCTTACGCGGTATTTGCCAATGGTGGCTACCTGGTAACGCCTCATTTCATCCGTTCCATCACAGATGCTTCCGGTCGCGTGGTATATGAAACTCAACCATCCATAATTTGCGATGATTGCGAGGAGAAAATTGAAATTGAAGTCACTGAACCTGAACAGATTGAGCCCGAATTCAGACCGCTGAATATTGCTTCGAACACCCAGGGACTGGAAGTTACAGCAGAAGGTTCAGGCGATCGCAAAGTTGATTCTGCAGTTGAAAGCCCTTATGCAAAGAAGGCCATATCACCCCAGAATGCCTACCTGGTCCGGTCCATGATGATGGACGTTGTTCGCCGTGGAACCGGTGTGCGCGCAATGCAACTCGGCCGCCACGACCTGGCAGGAAAGACGGGGACAACCAACGAACAACGTGATGCCTGGTTTTCAGGCTACAACGACCACCTCGTGACTTCGGTATGGGTAGGATTCGACAATCATGAAATGCTGGGAAGAAGAGAACTTGGCGGCCGGGCGGCCCTGCCTGTATGGATGGAGTTCATGGGGGCTGCACTCGACGGCATTGAAGACAAACCCCCGTTAATGCCAGAAGGCCTGGCACAGGCCAGGATTGACCCGGACTCCGGATTGCTTGCAAGACTTGATAATGACCGTGCAATTATGGAAATATTCCAGGCGGGAAGGCTGCCGCCGATGGAGCCAGCTGCGGGAGGAGAAAGCCGGGATGTCTCAACAGAGGAAGACCCGTACGAAATTTACTGAGCGCTTCACGGCAAGACTCAGGCAGGCGCGCATGAAAGTCGCAGCCGAGGCGGCGCGTATTATCGCGACCGAAAGCCAGCACAACTATCATGCTGCAAAAACAAAGGCGGCTGAAAGAATTGGCGTCAGTGTACGCCTTGCCCTGCCAAGCAATACCGAAGTCAAAGAAGCTCTAAGCGTTTACCAGAACCTGTACGGGGGCTCCCAGCATCATGACAACCTGGAGCACTTACGCCACACCGCCGTCCGGGCAATGCAGGTGCTCGGTGAATTCAAACCCAGGTTGGTCGGGCCTGTTCTGGACGGAACCGCGGATGAACATTCCCGGGTTGCGCTGCACGTTTTCTGTGACTCCCCGGATTCCATAGTCCTTCATTTCCTGGACAAGGGCACCCCTTTCCAGCAGGAACAACGGCAGATTCGCTGGCACGACAGCAGCCACAGGGCAGTGCCGTTGATCCTGTTCGAATTGGATGAGACGACCATTGAGCTCAGCGTATTTGACCCGGTAATCCTGCGCCAGGCGCCACTGAGCCCGATCGATGGAAAGCCGCAGCAACGAGCTA